>JACCTH010000087.1 GCA_013812505.1 Acidimicrobiia bacterium
ATGCAGCCGGCCATGCTCTCGCTATGGCTTCGAGGCGAGGCCGACTAGGACTCGCGCAGCCAGACCGAGAGCGAGACGGGCTGCATAGTGTGAGCAACCAGGCGTGACAGCTCCGACCGCAACGGGACGAGCTCGACGGCCTCGGTGAGGTGTTGCGAAAAGGCTTCGATGGTGCGAGCGACGTCGTAACGCGAGCGATTGAAGCGACGATCGATAACTCCCTGGATCCGCCGGCGGAGAGGATTGAAGAGTGCCGCGACCAGCAGCGTCGATCCCGCCACCGCCACCTGCCCTTCTAACGGCAGAAAGGCTCGCAGCAGGAAGACGACGCCCGCATAAGCCCCCGCCAGCAACGCCACGACTAGTCCATAGGTGACAGTGCGAGAAACGAGCTGGTCGATATCGAAGAGCCGGTAGCGGACGATCGCCACTCCCATGGCCGCCAGGATCGTCAGCGGAGCTGCGAGCCAAACAATCGCCCCCAACTCGTGCTCCATCTCCACCGGAAAGAGAACGTTGGCAAGGATCAGAACCAGGATGGCCACCACGGTCGAGTAGAAGAACCATTTGATCTGGGCCCGTTCTTCGCCCCGGGACCGCCGGAAGCGAACGGCAATTGTGATCAGCCCGCCAAAGACCCCGAACAGGAGGAGGCCTACCTGGGCAAGTTCGAGTGGTTGGCGGACGGCGTCGATCAACTGCGTGCCAAAAGGGTTTAGTTGAGCCGGAAAGTCTTCAAGCGGCCCGGGCGCCAACGCCAGCAAGAGCACAAAGAGGACGGCGCCAACCACCGCCAGCCTGATCAGAATTCGTCCCCAAGTGCCGAGCGGCGTCCCGGTTGGATAGAGGAGAAAGATCAGAGCAAAGCTGAGCAAGAAGCCGGGCTGTCTGATGAGGTTGGCTGCCCAGGCGGTCACGCTCGAGCCGGTCCAATCAAAGACTGAGGCGGCCACTGACAGTTCGCCGAGCAGGGCTTGGACGAACCACATGGCCCCGCCGACCAGCAAGATCATCCCGATTGAGTGACGAGGACGCCGAAGCAGGATGACAGCGCCGAGGGAAATCATCACGGCGCCGGCGACAACCGCCTCCCGGAGGTACTGGTAGTGGGGCGTCAGGCTCGAATTTGCCTCCACCGCCGCCGCCAGGGTCACCGTCCCCAAGAGAAGCAGCGCGGCGCCCGACAGGGTGGCCAGGACCGCGCGCCTGCTGTTCATCTCCTTATCTAAACCTCAAACCGTGCCGGATACGTTACGAACCTCCCGGGTAACGCTGACGTAACGACAAGCGACGAGACTGAAGATCGATGTCGCCTCGCGCCGCAATCGGTTGGGCCATGTGGTTCGCGGGCTTGGCCGCGATCGCGGTCAGCGCCTATTTGTCGACCAAGAATCCGCCGATCTCTACCACCCAAACGCCGGAATCGGCTGTTGAGGGCGCCCTCTGGCTTTCGGCGTGGCTCGGGTTCGGGCTGGTCGGGGCGTTGTTAGTGACCAGCCGGCCCCGCAATCGAATCGGCTGGATCCTTTGTGGCATCACCTTCACCCTCGGCCTCACCCTTTTCGCCGCGGCGTATGCGCGCTACGCGCTGGTCACCCGAGCTGGGGCGCTTCCGTTCGGTGCGGTCGCCGCCTGGCTGGCAACGTGGACCTTCGTCCCGCTTGTTCTCTTGGTGATCTCGCTTGTCGCCCTTTTTCCGAGCGGCTCGACACATTCCGGATCGACCAGGTGGATTCTGCGTATCGGGGCGCTGGTCGCCCTGGTGACTGCGCTTGCATTTGCCTTCCGGCCCGGACCCGTCCAAGGCGACACCCCGCCGAACAATCCCTTGGGCATCTCCGGCTCGAAGCCGTTCTTGGATGCCGCGATACAAGGGCTTGGCACGGCGTTGGGCGCCGTCGCGCTCGCCGCCTTGATCGACGGCATCGTTCGTTTTCGTCGTTCGAGCGGGATCGAACGGCAACAGTTCCGTTGGTTTATCTTGGCGGTGGCAGCTTTTCCAGTCCTCTTCTTCGGCTCGCTCGTCTTCGAAGAGCTCGTTGGCTACGAGACCTTCGACCCGGTTGTGATCGCGTTCATGCTGTGGGGCAACGGCACCGCGATCGCCATCGGATTGGCCGTCACTCGCCACGGCCTATACGACATCGATCGGGTCATCTCGCGGACGGTGTCGTACGGATTGCTGACCGCTTCCCTGGCCGTGGTCTATGTAGCTCTTGTCTTCGTGCTGCGAGAGCTGCTGCCGTTTGAGGGTCAGGTGCCGGTTGCCGCTTCGACTCTTGTCATCGCTGCTTTGTTCGGGCCCCTGCGACGTCGTTTGCAAGAGTGGGTTGATCGACGGTTCAACCGGTCCCGCTTCGACGCCGCCCGCACCATCGAGTCGTTTTCGTCGCGGCTCACTACCCATCTCGATCTCGACGACCTCAGCCGTGACCTCCGCTCGACGGCGGTTGAGGTGATGCAACCCGCATCCGCCGCCCTCTGGCTTCGATAGCTGCTCCCGGCGCCGAGAATGGATGCCATGTTCTCCGGTCGGCGGACCAACCTGGCGTTGTTGACCGTGCTGGGCGGCGCATTCATCTCCGGGCTCGTCGTCCAGGCTCTGGGGACGGCGGCAACTCGCTGGCTGCTGGTGGTTCACGGAGCGATCGGGATCTCGGTGATGGTCCTGTCCCCGTGGAAGACGCGAGTCGCTGATCGAGGCCTTGGACGCCGGAATCGCGGGCGCTACTTCTCTTTGCTGCTGGCTCTCATGGCGGTGACGGTGATCGTCACCGGTCTCCTTCACACGACCGGTACGGTTTCATCCATCGGGGGGTTCACGGTGCTTTGGGTCCACGTCGCCACCGCGCTCGCCCTGATCCCGCTTCTGGTCTGGCACTTTCTGGCGCGCAAGACCTACCCGCGGCGAGTCGACCTCGCCCGACGCAACCTGTTGAGCCTCGGTGGGGTTTCGCTGGCCGGGCTCGCGATGTGGTTCGGAGCCGATCGGCTGATCCGGATCACCGACCTCGCCGGCAAAGATCGTCGCTTCACCGGCTCGCACGAAACCTCGTCCTTCGAGCCGGCGGGGGTGCCGGTCACCTCCTGGCTCGACGATCGCGTTCCGACTACTGGCGACGCCGCTTGGAGAGTCGATATTGACGATGCCGCCGGCGCTAGGTCGTTGACATTGAGTGAGCTGCAATCGTTGCCATTCCAGGACATCACTGCCGACCTCGACTGCACCAGCGGCTGGTGGAGCCGCCAGGTTTGGGAAGGGGTGCGACTGACGGAGCTGATCGATCGCGGTGAGGCCCGCTCGATCGTGGCTTGGTCAGCGACCGGCTACGCACGACGCTACTCGGTGAGCCAGCTCGACCAGCTCTGGCTGGTGACCACCGTCGGAGGCGAGCCACTATCTCCGGGTCACGGCTTTCCCGCTCGGATCGTGAGCCCCAACCAGCGCGGCTTCTGGTGGGTCAAGTGGGTGGTGAGGATCGAAACGTCGCGCGTCCCCTGGTGGGTCCAGCTCCCCTACCCTCCGACTTAGTGCCTAGTGGATATGGACGGAGTGTGCTCCTGCGCATTGGCGGTGCGGTCGTCTCGATCGCGCTTTGGCTCGGTCTGATTGTCTTCGCGCTCGACAACCTCGACACTGGTCTTCCTCGCTCGGAGGGCCTGGGCGGCGGCTGGGCCGTTTTGGATTGCGGCCGTGGCAGTGGTGGTAGTGCTTGCGGTTTTCTTGCGTCGATCGCCGGGATCGCCCGGCTGGGGAGCCTTCTTGCTGGGATTGCTCATCCCCGAGGTCGCATTCTTCATCAACCGACTGTTCACGACGGAGATATCGATCATCTTTCTGGTCGCCGTTGCGGTGCTGGTGTTGATCCCGATGCCGAGCCGGCGCCCGGCCGCGGTAGCCCGCTAGCGATCGGAACGGACCGGGATGGAGTTGATCCAACCAGCGACCGCCTCGAATCCCGCCCGCAGCAGGAATTGGTGTCCGCCACTCGGCGCAAACCGCACTTCGGCGTTGGGGAGGTGCCGTTTCCACCGATCGAGGGCGTGCTGACCGGCGTAGCGGTCGTCGGCGGCAGTCAATAGCAGGGTTGGCACTGAGCTCGGCAGATCACGCAGGGCACCCAACTGTTCGAGCACCGACACGTCGGCCAGGAGTGACCACATCGTGTCGGCGCGGGCGCCAAGTGATTGCCTGCCGAAGTCATGGACGACGTCGGCCGGAAATCGCCGGCTAGCGATAGCAATCTTCGACAGGATCGGCCACACGATCCGCGCCAGGAGCGGCGCCACCGTGCCTCGATCCTCCGGAGGTCGTTCTGCGACTTGTCGGGCAATGTCCGGCATCAGTCCTGGATTGGGGTAAGGCGCACTGATCACAGCCAATCCGGCAGTTCGATCCGGATGAAGGGCAACCCACAACGCAGCCAGCACTGCTCCCGCCGAGTGCCCGATCATCACCACCGGACCATCGGGCGCTAACTGCTCGAGAAGGTTCTCGAGCTCGGCAAGATGGAACTGGCGGTTGTAGCGGATCGATGCCGGTTTATCGGACTGGCCGAAGCCGGCCAGGTCGGGGGCCAGCAGGGTCCGCGGTGGCTCGAGCAGTGGGGCGAGCCCGCTCCAGTAACGGCCGGAGCCGCCGAGGCCGTGAATCGCGCAAACGGCAAGCCCAACGCCGGAGCGCCAGACACTGAGCCGGCCCCACGGCCGGACGAGCCAGACTTGTTCGCTGGTTTGGACCACGAGCAGACGAGGCGGCTTCGGCGAGCCCTAGCTCACTGCGGTTTTGAGAAGTTGACCATCCACTGGACGCCGTACTTGTCGGTGACGGTCCCGAAGTAGTCGCCCCAGAACATGTCCTCCATCGCCATCGTCACCTCGCCCCCATCCGAGAGGGCCGCGAAGAGCCGATCTGCTTCCTCGCGGCTATCAGGTTCGAGGTTTATCGAGATGTTGTTTCCAAACGTGAGCTCGTGACTCATCGATTCGAGCGCATCCGTGCCCATCAGCTGGTGGCCGCCCAGGGTCGGTAAGGCGACGTGCATCACCAGTCCCTTCTCGTTCTCGGGCAATGGCGGCGAGTTGGGGTCGGGAGGGACGTCGCGCATGTAGTTGATGGGACCGGAGAACTCGGTTCGGAAGACGGATTTGTAGAAGTTGAACGCTTCCTCCGTCTTCCCCATGAAATTGAGATAGGTGCTGACTCCTGCCATGTTGAACCTCCTGCCCGGCGAGGATAGCGCCAGGGTCTGAATTGAATTTGGGCCGCTAACGACGCTGCAGCTTGCTGAGTCGATCTCCCCACCACAGGCCGATCACCGCCGACAGAGCTCCGGCACTTTCGATCCCTTGCCGCCGGTGTCGAATGGTCACTCGAGTTCCTCCAGCATCCGGAACAAAGTCGACGATCACCTTGTCGCCCGGCGCGGAGTGGGGCCCGTCCCAATCCAGCTCAATATGAGTGGGGGGAACTGACGCAGTCACCGTTGCCAGAGTCACAGCACCATCCGTCGAAACCTCGAGCAAACGCTCGCCCTCGAAGCGAACAACTGTGCCGCTTTCGGGTCCCCGGACCCACCAGCGGTCGATATCGGTGGTGAAGGCAGAGAACGCCGCATCAATTTCGAGTGGCACGATGGCTGTGATCGTCACTTCACCGCTTGCCACGTCCCCGCCTTTCTACCTGCCGGGCAAAAGCGCCGAGCTGATCGGTCCAAAACTTGCTTGCTCCCTGAGCCCAATCGCTGAGCTCGTGGAAGGGCCCTGGCTCGATCGAATAGACATGGACGCGGGTGTCGTCGGGATCGAGGGCGACACTGACGAGACCCGCGTCGCGCAGAATTCGGAGATGACCGGACAGAGCAGCGGGCGTGACCTCGAGCTGAGTAGCGAGCTGACCGGCGCTCAACGGACCTCCGCCAAGGGCCTCGACTGTCCCGCGCCTGGTTTCATCCGCCAGGGCCGACAACGTTGTTTCGACGGTCACACTGCCCCGGCGAAGTACCAGCGGTGGCCTTCAGGGTCGATCGCTCGATACGTTTTGTAGCCGTAGTCCTGAGAGACCGGCTCGTCGAGAACCACCGCACCTGCGGCGCGCGCCTTCTGGAAGTGGGCGTCGATGTCGTCGACTTCGACCCAGAGCTGGCTGTGCACCCCGCCCAGCTCGTGGGGCGTCGCCAAACCTCCATCCCGCCAAACCGATGCCAGCGAAACCATCGCGCCATTGAGGCTCAGCTCGGCATGGGCGATCGTCCCGTTTTCGCCGTCCATCCGCATCGTCTCTTCGAAGCCAAAAGCACTGATCAAGAAGTCGATCGCTTTGGCAGCTTCCTCGTATGCCAGCATGGGCATGAGTTGTGACATGCGACGACGTTAGTCAAGGGTGAACTTGATAGTCAAGCTCAACGTGTAATTATGTCTCGAGCTCTGTCGGACTTAAGCCGTCCATTGATGATCGGGTCGTAGTGCCACCGGCAGCCCGGCGAAGCCGGCGATGCTGACGCCGAGCCCAGCGATGGTCGTGAAGAAGATCTGACCTTCCACGGCCAGGGAGGGTAGGTCTTTGGTCAACCCCGCGGCTGGTTCATAATGGGGCGATGGCTTCCTACACCTTGAACAAAGAAGCGGTCGCCCATGCTCGCCAGCTGATCGACGGGCGTCAGTACGTGTTGAAGAGCGAGTGGGGAGAGGTGCAGCCGAGCGCCGACGACGAGAACGCGTTCCTCGAGAAACATAAGTGGGACGAGTTCGCGGCCTGGCACTTGGGATTGACCAAGTGGGCGACCGACGAAACCAAGGCTCGCTATGGGTTCGTCTTTGGCGACTTCCGGCGGGTGCATCGTTCCGGGCTCATCGCCTGCATCTACCGCGCCGCCGAGTGGCATCACAAGACGATCGAGCTCGCCGCCCATGATCTTCTCCAGCACCTCGACGATGTCGCCGGGATCAAGGACTCAGAAGACTGAGCGGCCCGTTCTGTGGGCTCGTAGGGACACAGAGTGTCCCTACGAGCCCTGGGTTTCGCGAATTAGCCGTTGACGAACTGGTCGTACTCGGCGAGGTACGTGGCCGCCAGATCGCGGCTTTCACGGGTGAGGACTGGCGTCGCGACGGCGCCCTGTTCGCGGAAAAGCTGGTCGAAGGATTCGGGGTGCGTAGCGCCGATCCAATCGATGAAGGCTTCGAAGTTCGGACCAAAGTCGTCGAAGTTGAACCCGTGGTAGAGCTGGTCGATACGGCCTTCTTCAACAAAGATGTCGAATTCACCTTCGACCGGAGGCGCGCCAACGATTCGTTGCAATTCGGAGGTCATCTGATAGGTGCACCTCACCAATGCACCGAACTCCTCGCAGGCATAAGGCTCGTATTGGAACCCATAGATTTGAAGCATTTCGTATCCGAGCTCCAACTCGTCGTATCCGATGATCGGTGTATCGGAAATAGCTGCATCAGGGTTGATCAGCTCCTGGGCACGCGAGGCGTCAAACGCATTTCGAGCTTCCATGTACTCGTTGGCGATTTCCAAAGGCGTCGCCGGATCAAACAGGCTGGGGTTCGCCCGCGCGACAAGAAACCCGGCGACCAGGATGATCACGACCGCAGTAGCTAACGACGGCAGCCAGCGATTCGGGTTCTTGACCTTCGGGGAAGGCGCTTGGGTGGTAGTGGTCATTTTGTCTCTCCTCGAATTGAATACCTGGGGTGGAATGCTCGGTGCGGCTTTGAGACTTTCTCGCAGCGCGTTTGGATCCGGCTCAGGGTTCGCTCGGCGAAGCGCCTCGTAGGCAGCGTTAACCGACGACGAGTTAGTTGCCATCGGGCGCCCCCTTTTACGGCAGGTCAACGTGGCCCATCGGCCGCATCGTTCTTTGGTACGAAGTGGCGAATCTCACCCTGGCGCGGTGGAGCCGCTGATCCGCCGCCGCCACCGAGATCCCCAGCGGTAGTGATTGCCAATCACCCGATAGGCGATGGCGAAAAGCCAAGCTCGGTTGTTGTCTGCTCGCGCCTCTTTGAGGCGTCGCCAAGCCCCGGTGAAGACTTCGGCGGCGGCGTCCTCGGCGTCGAGGGTTCCGAGGCGACGCAGGCAATAGCGATAGACGGCGTCGTGATGCAGTTGAAACAGCGAGTCGAATTCAGCTCCGAGTTCAACGACGTTGCTTTTCGACAAATCTGCCTTTCCGCAAGGTTATGTGTCCGGGTCGGCGGCGCCGCTTACACCCGCGGATTGAGATAGCCGGCCAAATGGGGCGCGACCTCGGCGATGAGTTCGTCGATGGGGGTTGAGGCCACAGGTTCGAGCATGAGGACGTAACGGAGGATCGCCAGGCCGAGGAGATGGCTGGCCACGAGCTCGAGCCGGAGTGTCGCCCGGGGACCGACCAGGAGCTGGTCGGCCCGGCTCAGCACGGCCTCCACAATGAATTCGCGCATCGCGACGGGCTGACCGGTCGCGAAGGCCATGCGCAACTGTCCGATCAGGGCCTCGCGCGACTCCGGTACTTCCCAGGTCGAGAAGAAAAGGTGGGCCAGTTTCTCGGCCATCTCAGCGGGGGTCCCTCGAAAAACCTCCTCGATCGCTTGATCGGGCCGCATCGGCATCTGGACGGCGGCGGCGAAAAGATCCTGCTTCTTCCCGTAGTAGTAGGTGACCAGTGCCGGGTCGACGCCGGCGATCTTGGCAATGCGCCGAAAGGTGGCCCGGTCATAACCGACCTCGGAGAACGTCGTCCGTGCCGCTTCCAGGATGTCGTTTCTCGTTTCCGATTCGCCCGACCGGGGGCCGCGCCGTTTGCTCATCGGGCCGAGGTCGCGATAAAGACCTCATCAAGGCTGGCTGCAACCGCAGCGGCATGTCCGGCGATTCCTTCGGCGCTGAGGATGCGAGTGACCTGTTGCTCGTCAGCCGACACCACCCGCAGCTTGCTCCCTGACAGAACTGTCAAGAGGGCGGCCTCGGTGAGCGCGGCGAAGGCTTCGTCTCGTCGGTCGGTGGTGACCTCCACCGCGGTCTCGCCGGAAATGAGCTCGGACAGCGAGCCCGACTTGACAACCCGCCCGGCAGCCATGAGCACCAGCCGGTCGCAGTATTCGGCCTCGTCCAGATGGTGGGTGGTCACCAAGGCGCCGGCACCATTCGAGACCTCGGCACGGATTGTGTCCCAGAGCTCGGCGCGGGTCCAGGGACCGACACCCGAGGTCGGTTCGTCGAGGATCAGGATCTGGGGGCGATGAGCCAGCGCGGCAGTGAAAGCCGCCCGGCGCTGGAGCCCATGCGGCAGCTCGTCGACGCGGCGGTCGTCGACCACACCCTCGATTCGCGGGCTGCCGAAGATCTCGCGCCGGAAGTCGAGGTTCTCTTCGACGGTCAGTTCGGAGTAGAGCCCGAGGCCCTGGGGGACATAGCCAACCCGACGAAGAACGTTGCGGTTGGGCGATTCCCCCAGCAAAGAGACGCGGCCGGAATCGAAGTCAAGCAATCCCAACAGGCAACGAATGAGAGTGGTCTTGCCGGCGCCGTTGGCGCCCAACAATCCGACGACCTCTCCCTCATCGACCTCGAGCGAAGCCTCGTCCACAGCCACCTGCTCGCTATACCGTTTCACCAACTCTGAGACCTCGACCAATTTGGTCATGACTTCATGCCTTCACGGTTGGCGGCCAATGAGAGGGCAGTCAGCACGTCGTTGAGATCGGGCTCGAGCCGGCTTTCGTGCGGAGGCGAGTGTCCATCGGGGCTCCAAACCCGCCATACCCCTCCTCGTCGCCATCGGTGTGGCTCGGACGGCTGTGTGTCGGTCGACCACAGAGCCCCCGGCAGCAGCCGCCCAATCTCGGTCAGCGTTCCATAGGCGAGCGGCGATCTGGCTTCGAGGGCGAGGATGGTTCCGGCCCGTGCCGCCTCGTCAAGGTAGGTCGTGGTCAGCACGATCGTGGTCCCGCTTGTGACCGATCTGGTGATGAGCCGCCACAGCTCAATGCGACTCACCGGGTCGACTCCGGTCGTTGGCTCGTCGAGCACCGCCAGCTCGGGCCTGGGGAGAAGGGCCATTGCCACTCCGAGCTTCTGGCGCATGCCCCCCGAAAGGTGCATCGCCAGGCGGTCGATGGCCGGGCCGAGGGCGGTCGCCTCCATCATTTCTCCGAGCCGCTCGGAGAAATGAGCATTGGAGAAACGATGAGCATCGCCGACGAATCGAAGGTTTTCCCGCACCGTGAGGTCGCCCCAACTCCCGGAGCCGGCTGGTTGGTAGCCGATCGTGGCCGGCAAGGAGAGGCTGCCCGAGACGAAGCAGACCGGTCAACACCCGACAGAGAGTCGTCTTGCCGGCCCCATCGCCACCTACCACCGCGGTGACGGTTCCCGATTCAAGCCGGAGGTCGACATCGCAGAGGGCCAGTCGCCCCTCGATTTCGACTCTCAGCTTCTCAACCGACCAGATCATCTGTTGACGGCCGCATGGGCTCGTGAGTTCGACGCTGCCAGGTCGCGCCGGAAGCGAAGCACGGCCAAACCGAAGACCACAGCTCCGAGCAGGGCCAACAATCCGAGCGGAAAGAGCAGATCGGAAAAGCCTGCGCCTCGCACCATGACCCCCTGGGCAACCTGGTTGAAATAGGTGAGGGGGAGCAGATACCCGATCCAGCGAACCCCCGGCGCCATCGATCCGAGTGGAAAGATGATTCCCGAGAGGAGCACCTGGGGGAGGAGCAGCATCAAAGCGAGCTGGACCGCCTGGCCTTGGTTCTCGGACACGCTCGAGATCAGAACCCCGAGGCCGAGGGTCACGAAAAGGAAGAGAACAGCTCCCAGCGCGAGGACCAACACCGATCCGCGGAACGGGACATCAAAGAGCCTGGTTCCGACGATCAACACCACTGCCAGATCCAGCGATGCGACCAGGAAGTAAGGCGCCACCTTGCCGATGAACACATCGCGTGGGCGAAGGGGCATCACCGCCAATTGTTCGAGTGTGCCCGCCTGTCGTTCTCGGACGACCCCGAGACTGGTGATGACAGTCCCAACGAAGAGCAGGATCAACCCGGCGAGTCCCGGCACGAGCAGCGTTGAGGTGTTCAAGTCGGGGTTGAAAAGCACCTCGTACTCGACGTCGGGGGCAGCGCTGGTGAGCGCTTGGATCGCGGTCCGAGCGGCGAAGAGCTGCGAACCGTCGATCAACACGGTCGGCGAGCTCGGCTCGGCGATCACTGCCACAACCAATCCGCCTCGTCGCAAACGCGCTTCAGCATCCTCCCGATCACTGTCTGGTTCGACCTCCTCGATTTCGAATAGCTCGGGCAGGCGGCCTGCCACCACGTCGGCGTCGGGTCCATACACCGAAGTTGTCAACGAATCGATGTCGAAGCTGGCGGCGTAGCCGAAGACGATCAGCAGCATCATGGGCATCAGGATCATGAGACCGAGCGTGCGCCGGTCCCGCCGCACCTGTCGAAACTCCCTGCGGATCATCGCCCGCATCGGCTGCCTCCTCTATTTCAACACTTGTTGAAAATATCCTAGCGAGGTAAACGGCGGGTTAACGTCGACCCACTTTCATGAATTTTGTGGCCATGGGTTTGGCGGGAATTTTTGTTGGTTTTAGTGGGCGGAATGACGGGGGAGCACTGCTCGCCGCGGGGATTACGAAGTCCAACCGACGACAACTCGTTTTGAGTTTGATTGCGGTCGTGGCACTGGTCGTCGCCCCGATGATCCTCGGCACCAAGGTCGCCACGACCCTGATCGACGGGATCGTCGAGATCGAGGGCCGCTTTGACTTGGTGATCATCGTGGTGGCCACCACCACGGCGATCGTGGCGATCTCCACCAAGTTCGGCTTCGCGACGAGCATCGGCCTGGCCCTTGTTGGCGCGTTGGCGGGCGCCGGTGTCGGAGCCGGTCTCCCCGTCGATGGCGGCGGAGTCGGCCGCGTCCTGCTCCTCGGTGCGGCGTCTCCTGTTGTTGCCTCGTTTCTCGGGCGGGCCACTTCGGTCTTTTTCACCGCCATGCCCTTCCTCCGCTCGATCCGGCGCTCGGCCAACACCCTTCGATGGTGGACCTATCCACTTCTGTGCTTGGCGTACGGCGCCAACGATGGGCAAAAAGCATTGGCCGTCATCGCGCTTGCGGCTGGTGCCAGCCTCACCTCCACGTCACAAGTGCTCGTGATCGCAATAGTGTCGGCAGCGCTGTTCTTAGGAGGAATGCTGATCGGCTCCAAACAAGTCGCGGTCAAGATCGGAAGAGGAATGACACGCACCTATCCGATCGAGATTGCCACCGCGGATCTGGTGGCGTCGACAGTCGTGGTGGCGGGAGCCAGTTTGGGCACCCCGCTGAGCATGACTCAGGCAATCACCGGCGCGACGGTGGGGGTGACATCCAGGACCGGTTGGAACTACGTCAGATGGCCGATCCTGGGTCGGACCGTTGCCGCGTGGGTGCTCACGTTTCCCGTCACGGCTTTGATTGCCGGCGTGATATCGAAGGTGGTCAACTGATGCGTCTCTTCGGAAACCGCAAACCAGATTTAACTATCGAGGCCCTCAAGGAGCAGATCAGGGCGGCGGCGGACGCGGCCCACGCCGCGCTCGAGATGCTCAATCGCGAATTGTCGAACGAGGAGGCGAAGGCTCGGATTGAAGAGATCGAGACTGCGGGTGACCAGGCGCGGGCAACATTGTCTGTTGAGCTCACCCAGGCACTGGGCACGCCGATCGATCACGAAGACCTATTTCGGGTCTCGCGTTCCGTCGACGATGTGCTCGACAGCTTGCGGGATTTTGTGAACGAGGTTGACCTCTTCGGTCCCGAAGACCGCAGCGGTTTGATTCCTCCCTTGGAGCCGATCGTCGAGGCGCTCGACCAGTTTGGCGAGGCGGTTGACATGCTCGACGATGACCCGAAAGCCGTGACCGAGCTCGGCTTCAAGGCGCAGAAGACGGCTGGCAAGGTGCGCAAGTTGTATCAAACATGCCTCGGCGAGCTTTTCAACACTGAGACTGTGACGGTGGACATGCTCAGATCCCGCGAGCTCTTGCGTCGCCTCGATGTGATCGGTCTGCGACTCCAAGAATCCACCGCCGGCCTCTCGGATGGCCTGATGAAACGAGGCTTGACCTAGTGGCGGAGCTGCGGTCGATCGAGATGACGTCTCAGCTTTTCGAATACATCGTGGCGCACGGCGCACACGATCCTGTCTATGACGAGATACGGGCCGAGACGCTGCGTGCCACCGGAGGTTCGGCCGGGATGCAGATCGGCCAGGACCAGTTCGCCCTCTTGACCCTGCTAACCAAGCTGGTTGGCGCCCGTTTCGCCATCGAGGTGGGGACGTTCACCGGAACCTCGGCTATCGCCATCGCCAAAGGGCTCGCCGAAGGCGGCAAGTTGTTTTGTTGTGACATCAGCGAAGAATGGACCGCGATCGCGCGCCACCATTGGGCGGCAGCAGGATTGGCGGATCGAATTGAGCTACGGCTTGGTCCCGCATTAGAGACGATCAATAGGCTCACACCTAATCCGGTCCTCGACCTGGCCTTCATCGACGCCGACAAGACCGGTTACCTCGATTACTACGAAGCTCTCCTGCCGCGGCTGCGGTCGGGGGGTTTGCTGATAGCCGACAACACCCTGTGGAGTGGCCGGGTGGCAGATCCCGACGTCAATGATGAGGAGACCAAAGCCATTCGCCTTTTCAATGACCGAGTGGCGGCCGACGATCGCTGCGAAGCAGTCATCCTGGCCATCGGCGATGGCGTCACCCTCTGCCTCAAGACTTAGACCGGGGCTACTGCAGGGTGACCTGCAGCAAAGGGCACTCCGAAGCGCAAACACCAAATCAGGACCGCGCGATGGATCTCGGGATCGAACTCGGCTGGAAGGTCGTAGTTCTGACCTCCGACGTTGCCGGTCAATGTTCCCAAGTCGAGGTAGTCGGTCGGATTGTCCCCTTCATAGTCCGCAGCGGGCAGCACCCAAACGTAAAGGTCAGGTCCGTTCTGGATGTTGGTGTCATCCTCGAAACGCAGAACGAAACGGCCATCGCTTTCATAAATCGTCGCTGTTCCTGAGGCGTCGTGATTGATGCCGTAGAAGTTCCCGGTGGCGATCGCCATCGGCTCAGGCGGGCCGGAGGTAGTGTTACCTGGCTCAGCCGCGCTCGTTGTGGTTGCTGCGGCCGGGGCGGCCGTCGTCGAAGGTGTGATCGTGGTTGACGATGTGGTCGTGACAAAGGCATCGGCCAGCGACTCGTTGGCTTCGACGTCGGTAACCAGCGTGTCGGGCCGGAAGAGCAAGAACGCAACTACAAATGCCACCAGCCCTCCGCCAAGCCACGCCAGTCTCTTGGTCGACATCGCGGTCAACCTAGGCTCGACCAGCCCCCATCGACGCCGACACGGGCGTTACTTCGAAATGCTTTCCAACTCGTAAGAGATTGCGTCCGCGGGTCTAGGCGGCGACTTGTCGCGCTTCCGGTAGAGGAAGGCGACCCCCGCCAGCATGGCTAGCAGGATGAGCCACAACGGAGCAGTGAAAATCCTCTGTGGGTTCGCATCGGGCACGGTCACAGGACCAGCGGTAGTCGTCGTTTCCACGACGGCTTCCTCCAAGGCCGACGGATCAAGCATGAATTGCGCCGCGTTGTTCGGAAAGTTCCCAGCGCGGATTTCTGCGGCCGTCACCTCAAAGCCGGGTCCTACAACCCTGGCGTCATCAGGCAGGAGTGCGATCGCCGGGTCGTCGAGCGCCCATTCATAGTGATTTGGCCACTCAGCATCGACACCCACGCCGAGGGATGCGCCGATTAGGTCGCCAAGGAAGTCCTTGTCGCCGGACAACGAAATGTCGTAGACACCCGGCTCAAGGTTTGCAGGGAGCCCAAAGAAAATCGATACGCGGTGGCTGAGATAACCGCCGAGGCCGGTCGGTTCGATGATGACCGAGCCGAGAGGCAGACTGCGGATTGATCCCTCAACGAGGTTTTGTCGCTCGTCCCTAGGGCCCGAAAGCGCTGCCCTCCAGAGACCAACCGGCGGGGTTTCCTCCAATCCGACATAACCAACGAGGAGAACCTCTTCGCCGGGTTCCACGCGATCGTCCGGCGATTTCATCCACGAACCGCCGGCGAGCGGTTCCCGACATCGCTAGCAGCATTCCAATAACTGCCAGGCAAAGGATTCGTCTCATGTTCAATGAGACGAAGGACCAGGCGGAAGTGTTCAAATCCGAGAGATGCTTGATCCGCACCGCAATTCGGCAGGTGGGGAACGTTGTCTAGCTAATTCGGTACCAGCGGTGCGGTTTTCGGTGCGGTAGCGCCAGAGAACGTTTTAGACGTTCTTCACCTGCCGAATTTGCATGACGCGGTCCGGCGGCGCCCGATCATCGGGGTGCGAGCACCTCGAAGCGGCTTAGCCGAGACGGCCGAACCCGCGGCCCAGGCCAGCCGCAGGGGGCGACGCTGCCTCGAGGGCGCTGGCCCCGTGGGCGAACATTCCGAGAAACAACGTTGCAATCGCTAGGACGGGGTGGAACCGCAGGGTGGCATGTCGGGGGCGATAGCGGTTTTCGGCGGACATGAGGTCATATCGGAATCTGGGGAGTTGCGCACGACGCCAATTCCTTTCCGCCCATGCGGACTAGTGCTCTAGCCGTGGTGAGCGGGGTCATCGAAAAGTCCGGCCGCCTCGTCGGCGTGGACGAGGACGCTCCCATAGGCCGCACGCAAGGATTCATTGTTCAGGACCGCGGCGGGCACTCCAGAGGCGACAAGCTTGCCGGCGAGTAGCAAGACGAAATCTGCGGCGCGCGCTTCTGCCAAGTCGTGGGTGGTGAGGATGACGGTGCAGCCTCGACCTGTCTCCTCGTGGATGAGCGTGTCGATGGCTTGCGCGGTTGGGAGATCGATACCGGAAAGCGGTTCGTCGAGCAGCAGCAGATCGTGATCCTGGGTTAGGCCTTGGGCGACAAACACACGCTGGCGCTGGCCGGCCGAGAGGTCGTGGAGTTGTCGGCGGGAGAGGTCGAGAATTCCGGCGCGGGCCATGGCTGACTCGACCGCGTCCCGATCCGCTCGACCGAGACGCCCCAACCAACCAGTGCTCGAATAGCGTCCCATTGCCACCACCTCGTTCACAGTGATGGGAAGTGATTCGTTGACTTGAGGGTTTTGGAGGACGTACGCGATGCGGCCCGGAGCAGCGGCGACTTCGAGCGTTCCCGATTTGGGTGTGACCAAGCCGGCGATGGCGTCGAGCAAAGTCGACTTTCCTGAGCCATTGGGCCCGATTACCGCAGTCACTCTCCCTGCAGGCAAAGCAAACGAAGATGCGGAGATGACCTCCTCGCTGCCATGGGCGATCACCAAGTTCGTTGCTTTCACCGACATCGCGTGCACAGACCTTCGATGTCCAGGGCGTGGTCGGTGGGCTTGAAGCCGGCACGCAATCCGATTCTTTTGACGATCCCGCGCAGCTCCTTCTCGAGCGCTGCTGGCATCTCGGTGTCGTCAACGGCGCCGCAGTTGCTGCAAAGCAAATGGTGGTGATGGCCTTTGATCCAGGGAGCGAGCTCGTAGCGGACAAAACCCTTCGCGGAATGATGAAGGGCGATGACGCCCGCGCTCTCAAGCACCGCCAATGAGCGATAGAGCGAGGAGAGAGCACCCCCGATGGTCCGGTGCAGTTCTGCCGCGGATTTGGGCCCATCGCTACTGGCCAACCCATCGACCACGGCTCGTCTCCCGCCAGTCAGGCGCACGCGGCGCTCCGCGAGACGACGCTCGATCTGAGCCATGTTCAAAGTGCTGGTCATATTGAGATCGATTCTCATTATACGTTAAGCTGACAGAAGTGATGGATTGGCTCACTTCGGCTTTTACGGCGCCGGGGTCGCTCCAAGCACTAGCCGCTGGCGCAATTGCTGCGCTCGCTCTCGCCGTGGTCGGCACCTGGGTCGTGATCAGAGGAATGAGCTTCTTCGGCGACGCTTTGGCGCACGGGGTGATACCAGGCATCGCCCTGGCGATCCTTGTCGGTTTCGATCCGTTCCTCGGGGCGGGGATAGCCGCGCTGGTGATGATTGCCGGAGTCAACTTTGTCCATCGTCAGGGGGCCTTCAGCGAGGACACCGGCATTGGCTTGCTCTTCGTGGGCATGCTGGCCGCAGGAGTGCTGATTGCCTCGCGCGGTGATGGCGATGCTGAAGCCTTGACAGAAGTGTTGTTTGGCGACTTCCTCGGAAGCGAGCGGAGCAATCTCGGGATCCTCGTGGTCGTCGCCGTCTTGGTTGTTGCGGTATCGGCTGTTCTCTACCGGCCGCTTCTCGTGTTGGCTTTCAACGAGCGCAAAGCGCAGACCTTGAGACTTCGTCCCCGGCTGGCTCACCTTTTGCTGCTGACGATGATCACGGCGGCGGTGGTGGCATCGTTTCCGACGATCGGCACCCTCTTGGTGTTCGGCTTGCTGGTAGGCCCGGCTGCAACTGCGGCGCTCTTGGTGCGGAAGGTGCCGGCAATGATGATTGTGGCGGTGGCCATCGGGATGGCGGCCGTCGTGCTGGGATTGGTGATCTCACACCACGCCGAGACTGACGCCTCCGCGACGGTGGCCATCATCCCGATCGTTGCCTTCTTCGCCGTGCTGACCGTGAAGGCCCGCCCGGGGTAGCCACTAACCAAACCTAAGGTTTGCGTGGTGGCATAGCCACCAAAATCGCCTTAAGAATGGCTGCCACCTACTTGGAACTTGGGATCACCACCTTTGCCGAGACGACTCCCGATCCGAACTCGGGCGAACTGCTCGACCACGGCGAGCGCCTTAGACAGGTGCTGGCGGAGGCGGTGCTGAGCGAACAAGTGGGGCTCGACGTCTTCGGCGTGGGTGAGCACCATCGTCCGGATTTCGCTTCGTCCTCGCCTGCGACTGTATTGGCAGCCATCGCGGGCAAGACCGAGCGGATTCGGCTGACGCCGGCGGTGTCGATCCTCTCCTCCGACGATCCGGTCCGGGTCTTTCAACAGTTCGCCACCCTTGACCAGCTCTCCTCAGGCAGAGCGGAGCTTTTGGTCGGGCGGGGTTCCTTCATCGAGTCGTTTCCGTTATTCGGTTACGACCTGGCCGACTACGAGGGACTGTTCGCCGAGAAGCTCGATCTCCTGCTGGCGATCCGCGACAACGAGAGAGTCACTTGGTCTGGCAAGTTCCGGTCGCCCCTCGAAGCCCAAGGAATCTATCCCCGTCCCTACCAAGACCCCTTGCCGATCTGGGTCGGCGTAGGCGGCAATCCCGAATCGATGGTGCGGGCCGGGTTGCGGGGCCTCCCGGTGGCGCTCGCCATCATCGGCGGAATTCCTGATCGGTTCGCAACGCTGGCAGAGCTCTTTCGCCGATCGCTGCGCTCAGCTGGGTTTGATCCGGAGAAAGTGCCGCTAGCAGTTCACGCTCACGGCTATGTGGGTGAAGATGGCGAACGAGCCGCCGTCGAGTTTTATCCGCCCTATGAAATCGTGATGACGCGGCTCGGTCAGGAGCGAGGTTGGCCGCCGATGACCCGCATCCAGTTCGACGGGATGCGCGCCCCCGGCGGGTCATTGGTCCTGGGCGATCCCAAGATGGTGGCGGAGAAGATCCTTCGCTGGCGCGAAGTGTTGGGCATCAAACGCTTCATGCTTCATACAAGCGTGGGCACTCTGCCCCACGACCAGGTCCTTCGCTCGATCGAATTGTTTGGCACCGAAGTAGCGCCTTTGATACGTAAGGCTTTGGAGGAGGAGTGATGTGATCAAGTTCAAGACGGTCCTCGTACTCGGCGGGAAGACGGCGACCGGCTTTCAGGTGCCGCCGACGGTGGTTAAGGAGCTCGGCAAGGGCCAGCGTCCGCCGGTGGTGGTGACAATCGGCGACTATTCATACCGAAGCACGGTGGCGGCCTACACGGGCGAATACTTCCTACCTTTGGCCGGAGTGCATCGAGACCAGGTCAGTCTCACTGCCGGTGATGAATTCGAGGTCGGTCTTGAGCTCGACACGGCTCCGCGCGTGGTCGACCTGGCAGACGACCTATCGCAAGCGCTGTCCGCGGACCCGAAGCTGCTTGCCGAATTCCGAGCGATGTCCTACAGCCATCAGCGACAACATGCCGAGTCGGTAGACGATGCCAAGACCGACGCCACTCGCCAGCGCCGCATCGACAGGGTTGTCGAGGCGATGAGAGAACGTTTGCGGTGAAGGTTCTGCTCACCGGGGGGACCGGTTTTGTCGGCACGGCCCTGGTCGAGGCCCTAAGGGAGCATGGACACACGCCGACTCTTCTCACCCGGCCCAGAAGCAAACCCCCGACTAACGCCGCCAGCATTCCCTGGGACACCGAAGTTGGTCCGCCACCTGCCGCCGCTTGGGAGGAGACCGACGCCGTGATCAACCTCGCCGGCGAACCTCTGCAGGGGCGTTGGACCGCCGCCAAGAAAGACCGAATCAAGCAAAGCCGGGTGGGCACGACCAGCCACCTGGTGGCAGGGATGGCGGCGCTGGAACGAAAGCCGTCCCAGTTGATCTCGGTCAGCGCAATCGGTTACTACGGCGACCGCGGCGACGAGACCCTCACCGAAGACGCCACAGCCGGCCACGATTTTCTCGCCGCGGTCTGTCGCGAATGGGAAGCCGCGGCGATGTCCGCCGAGCCCTTGGGAGTCACTGTGGCGCGAACGCGGTTTGGGATCGTGCTGGGCAAGGACGGCGGCGCGCTGGGCCCCCTCAACCGTCTCGGAAAGCTGGGCCTTCTCGGTCCGATCGGTGGCGGCAAGCAATGGTGGTCGTGGATCCACATCGCCGATCTGGTGGGATTCATGATTCACGCCCTGGAAAACCGGCTCAGCGGCCCCTTCAATCTGGTTGCCCCCGACGGTCGCCGACAACGCGACTGGGCCGCCACCGCCGCTCGGGTCCTCCACCGGCCCGGGTTTCTTCCCGCTCCGGCCTTCGCCGTGAGAGCCGCAGTTGGCGGCTTTGCTGCGGAACTGCTCTCTTCACGTCATGTGATTCCCGCCGCTACCCAGGCCAGCGGCTTTGAGTTTGCGTTCCCTGATCTGGAGCCAGCCCTAAAGAACGCCTTCGCCGACGACTAACCAAACCATTCTTGCGTAGGCTGGCGCCCCTAATGGCGGCACTTTTTACGCAAGAATGAACGAGCTATGACCGCGCAGTCGCCCATACTCGAAGTCAAGGACCTCGAAACCCAGTTTCACACGCAGGATGGGACGGTTCACGCGGTCAACGGGGTCAGCTTCGATTTGAACAGTGGCGAGTTCCTGGGCGTCGTTGGTGAGAGCGGGTCGGGGAAGAGCGTGACGATGATGTCCCTCCTGCGACTCATCCCGATGCCCCCAGGGAAGATTGTTGCCGGACAAGCGATGTTCGAAGGACGCGACCTCCTCACTTTGGAGCTCGAGGATTTGCGCACAGTTCGGGGTGGTCGGATCGGATTCATCTTCCAGGACCCGCTGACCTCGCTCAACCCGGTGCTGACCATCGGCTTTCAGATCATGGAGTCGTTGCACATCCACACCAAGCTCTCCGACGAAAAGCGCGAGGCGCGGGCCATCGAGCTGCTCCAACTGGTCGGTATCCCCGGGGCCAAGAAGCGTCTCGAGTCCTATCCCCATGAGCTTTCGGGCGGGATGCGCCAACGGGTGATGATCGCGATGTCGCTTGCCTGTTCGCCGCGGGTGATCATCGCCGATGAGCCCACCACCGCCCTCGACGTGACGATCCAGGCCCAGATCATCGAGATCATCCGCGATCTGCGCGAGAAGCTGGGTACCGCCGTCATCTGGATCACCCATGACCTCGGGGTGATTGCGGGGCTGGCCGACCGGGTTCTCGTCATGTATGGAGGCCTCATCGTCGAGGAAGCTCCGGTGGGGGAGTTGTACGCCAACCCCCAGCATCCCTACACCGAAGGGCTCTTGGGATCGATCCCGCGGCTCGACCAGAAGGGCATGCAGCTAATCAATATCAAAGGCCAGCCGCCGAGCCTCTACCAGAAGCCCGACAGCTGTCCCTTCGCCCCCCGCTGCCCTTATGTCTTTGATCGCTGCCGCGAGGAGAACCCACCTTTGCTAGAGGTGAAGATGGGCCACAGCACTGCCTGTTGGTGGGACATGGACAACCAGAGGCCCCGGTATGGCAGCTAAGACGGCACCGACCGCCCCGGGCGCCAACTCCGATGTCCTGGTCAGCGTTAAGGACATGAAGAAGCATTTCCCGATCATGCAGGGAGTCTTTCGGCGGCAGGTGGGAGCGGTTAAGGCCGTCGACGGGGTGTCCTTTGATATCCATCGCGGCGAGACGCTGGGACTGGTCGGCGAAAGCGGCTCGGGCAAATCGACCACCGGGCGCGTGATCCTGCAACTAATCAAAGCGACCGAGGGCAGCGTCACCTTCGAGGGCAACGAGCTCACCGCAATCGATCCGGAGAAGTTGCGAAAGCTGCGCCCGCGTATGCAGATGGTTTTCCAGGATCCCCACGCCTCTCTCAATCCGCGGATGACGGTGGGATCGATCATCTCGGAGCCTTTGCGGGAGCACAACCAGGCAAAGGGCGACGATCGCGAGCAGCGGGTGGTTGAGTTGCTCAGCCTGGTCGGCCTCGCCCCCAAACACGCCAACCGTTATCCCCACGAGTTCTCCGGCGGACAGCGGCAGCGAATCGGGATCGCCCGGGCGATTGCCCTCAATCCCGACTTCATCGTTTGCGACGAGCCGATCGCGGCGCTCGACGTCTCCATCCAGGCCCAAGTGGTCAACCTGTTGGAGAACCTCCAAGGTGTGCTCAATCTCACCTACCTCTTCATCTCCCACGACCTGTCGATGGTGCGCCACATTGCCGACCGGGTGGCGGTGATGTACCTGGGCAGGATCATGGAGCTAACCACCGTCGACCGTCTCTACAACCATCCCCAACATCCCTATACCCAGGCTCTGTTGTCGGCGGTCCCGGTGCCCGATCCCAAGATCGAAGCGGTGCGGAAGCGCGTCATCCTCGAAGGCGACATCCCCAGCCCCGCCAACCCACCGCCGGGGTGCCCGTTCAACACTCGCTGTCCGATGGCCCAGAAGCGATGCGTGGAGGAAGTTCCGGAATGGCGCCAGCTCCGAACCGGTCACTGGGTGGCTTGTCATTTCGCTGAGGACACGCCCGATGTGGCGGCTGTCGAGACGGTTGAGGCTGCGGAAGACCCGCCGTCACACCTGCCGTCGGCCCCGTAGCCTGGTACCGTTCATCGGTCGGGAGGCTCGTAGCCGGCATACGGACGCGGCTTTCGGCATATGTTGGATATACCTCTCTATGAAGGAGACAACTGAATGAAACGATGGCAATGGCTTAGCCTTTTCGCGGCCCTTGCGCTTTTCGTCGCGGCGTGTGGTAGCGGCACGGTCGATACCACCACTGACGGAAGTGCAACCACCGGAACAGGCGCAGCCACCACCGACGCGACCACCGGCACAACCGCTGATGGGACCGCAACAACCCAGCCAACCGGCACTGGCGAGGCTGGTTCTGGGGGCGAGTTCATCGCCTTCCAGTGGCAAGGGCCCTCGCAGGCAAATGCCTATCTGTCCACCGGCACGAAGGACCTCCTAGCTGGATCCTTGGTCCTGGAGCCGCTGGCTGAATTCGACCCGGCGGGCCAGCTCGTTCCAGCCCTCGCGGCCGAACTCCCAACTCAGGAGAACGGCGGCATCGCCGCGGACTTCAGCTCGATCACCTGGACCCTGCAAGAAGGTCTCTTGTGGTCGGACGGGACCCCGGTGACGGCCGATGACGTGGTGTTCAGCTGGGAGTACTGCACCAACCCAGAGACGGGTTGTGTCGCGGACTTCGCAACGGTCGAGAGCGTCGTGGCCGATGATGACCTCAACGTCACGATTACCTTCACCGAACCCCAGCCCTACCCGTTCACCCACTTTGTGACCTATACCTACCCGATTCTCCAGCGAGCCCAGTTCACCGATTGCGCGGGAGCGGGGGCCGATGCCTGCACCGAGCAGAACTTTGCCCCGATCGGGACCGGTCCCTACATGGTGACCGACCTCCGGCCCGAGGACATCGTGACCTACGAGATCAACCCGAACTACCGCGGGATCGCCGAAGGCAAGCCCTTCTTCGGTTCGATAACGATTGAGGGCGGCGGCGACGCTGAGGCGGTGGCCCGCTCGGTCCTCGAGATCGGCGAAGGCGATTACGCCTGGAACCTCCAGGTGGCGCCCGAGATCCTCGAACCGATGGAAGGCGCCGGCAACGGTGTCGTCTTGGCCGCTTTTGCGTCGAACGTTGAGCACCTCAACTTCAACCAGACCGACCCCGCTGAGGACGCCGACCGCTCCGACTTTGCCGGCGGCGCCAACCCCCATCCGGTGTTCTTCGACAACCCAGACCTGATCCGGGCCTTGTCGATGGCGATCAACCGGGAAGAGCTGGTTGCGGTCGGTTACGGCGCCGGCGGAACCCCCACCTGCAACATTTGGCCTTCGGAGCCTGCCATCTCAACGAACATGGACGCCTGCCTCACCCAGGACATCGAGGGCGCCAACGCCCTGCTCGATGAGATCGGGGCTGTCGACTCCGACGGCGACGGCGTCCGCGAATGGGAAGGCATCCCGCTCGAATTCGACTTCGTCACCTCGACCAACGCGGTGCGGCAGTCGAACCAGGACCTGATCGCCGATTACTGGGAGCAAATCGGGGTGGTGGCCAACATGAGGAACGAGGACGCCGGGCTCTTCTTCGATGGAACCAACGCCAGCGATGCCTCCATCTGGAAGTTCTTCGCCGACATCCAGATGTTCACCAACGGCTCCACTGGTCCCGACCCCCAGGGCTACATGGTGCAGTACATCACGAGCCAGATCCCCGAGTCGACCAACGCCTACGCCGGTGGGAACATCCCCCGTTATGCCAGCGAGGAGTACGACGCTCTTTGGGCCCAGCTCTCGGGCATGTCCCTTGATGACCCGGCTCGCAACGAGGTGGTAATCCAGCTCAACGACTTGATCGTCGGAAGCGGTGCCATCGTCCCGCTCGTATATCGAGCGAGTGTGTCGGCGTTCGCCAACGACATCCAGGGAGTCGGTGACCTCAACGCCTGGGACTCCGAATACTGGAACATCGAAGAGTGGACCCGCGGCTAGCAGCCGTCTGACCACATCGATATGAAGCACAAGAGAGCCTTCCGGGATCCCCTGGAAGGCTCTCTTGCTTTCTCCGCCTGCAGGCGAAAGGGATAGGTCATGGCTCAGTACGTCATTCGCCGCATCCTCTTCGCCATCCCGACCCTGGTGGTCATCAGTCTCATCATCTTCGCCATCTTGGACCTCGCTCCTGGTGACCCCACCTCCCAGCTGCCACTCACGCTTCCTGCCGAAGTCCGCGAGCAAATCCGGGAATCGCTCGGCTTCAACGATCCCTTCATCATCCAGTGGTTGAAGTGGATGCAGCTCATGTTCATCAACGAACCTCTCCACATCATCGATTCGATTTTCAACACGTGCATCGGCGACTGCGAGAGCCGGGCACGGATCATCTCCTGGTCCTCACGGGCCCCGGCGGTGGACATCATTTTCCAGCGGTTACCGCAGACCCTCTGGGTCTTGGGTGCATCCTTCGTCCTCGGCATCCTCATTGCCATCCCGGTGGGCATCATTTCCGCCTACAAGCAGTATTCGGCCTTCGACAACATCGGCACCTTCGTGACGATGATCGGCTACTCGGCTCCCACGTTCTTCACCGGCATCCTCGCCATCATCGTCTTCAGCGTCTGGTTGGGCTGGTTCCCCTCTTTCTATGACTCCACTCTTGTGGTCAACAGCTGGGACACGTTCTTGGCCCACGTCAAACAGATGGCGATGCCGGTCGCCGTCCTCACGCTCTTCAACACCGCGGCCTTGAGCCGCTTCACTCGCGCCTCGGTGCTCGACAACCTCAATGAGGACTATGTGCGCACGGCCCGGTCTAAGGGCCTCGGCGAGACCATGGTCGTCACCACCCACGTCATGCGCAACAGCCTCATCCCGGTGGTGACCCTCATCGCCCTGCAGATTCCGGGGATCTTCGCCGGAGCCATCATCACCGAGCAGATCTTCCGCATCAATGGGCTCGGGGCATTGCTGATCACGGCGATTGGTCAGGCCGATGTTCCGATGGTTCAAACTCTCACCTTTATGTTCGCTTTCCTGATCGTGGTCTTCAACCTCATCGCGGACGTCACCTATGGCATCCTCGACCCCCGAATTCGATACGATTGAGCGAGTAGGAGAGCCGAATGGCGACAACACAGGAGCGGGTTGAGGAGCAGGTTGACCTGCAACCGGCGCGTCCCGGCGAGAAGCACCGTTCCCTCTCCGAAGATGTTTGGCGGCAGTTCAAACGACACAAGGGGGCGATGATCGGTCTGGTCCTGCTCGCCATCGTCGTTCTGGCCAGCGTGATCGGTCCGTTTGTTTATCCGCTGGATCCATACGACATCGACACCTCCCTCGCCAACATGAATCCGACCTGGACCCACCCGATGGGCACCGACAACTTGGGTCGCGATGTGATGGCTCGGGTCTTGATCGGCGGTCGGATCTCGCTCGCGGTGGGGTTCGCCGCCATGCTTTTCGGTCTCTTCCTGGGCACCGCCGTCGGCGTCATCTCCGGCTTCTTCAAGAAGTTCGACGGCCCGCTGATGCGGGTGACGGACCTTTTTCTGGCGTTGCCCATCCTCCCGTTGCTACTCGTCGTGATCATGCTTTTCCGCGAAAGCCTCAAAGATGCCTTTGGCGAGAACGTCGGAATCTTCATATTGGTCGTGTTCATCATCGGGGTCACCAGCTGGATGCAGACCGCCCGAGTGGTGCGGGGCGAGGTGCTGGCGATCAAGGAGGAGGAGTTCGTCCTTGCCGCTCACAGCATCGGCACTCGCAAGCGCAACGTGGTTATGCGTCACATCCTTCCCAACGTGCTCAGCCCGGTGATGGTGTCGGCCGCGCTGGGAGTGGCGTCTGCCGTCCTAACCGAATCGGCGTTGTCGTTTCTCGGGCTGGGCTTTCCGGCCGATTTCCCCACCTGGGGCCGGCTCCTCTTCGACGCCAAGGGCTATCTGCAGCTCAACCCGATGCGGGCCATCTGGCCGGGGGTGATGATCTGCCTGGCGGTGATGAGCGTCAACTTCATCGGCGACGGCATCCGCGACGCCCTCGATCCCAAGGCCCGCTCCAAGTAGCCGCTCCTCTCCTCAAATTTGGCGTGTGACAAACGCTAAAAACGAAATTTGGCGCCAGAACGCCGAAATCCGTTCACCACACGCCAAATTACGTTCGGCCATACTGCTGATCTGTGTTCAGCCTGCACGGGACACGAAAGCTCCTTGACCGGGCCAAGGCGGAAGTGATGGCCCCGGTGTTGAAACCAACCACCGCACTCGGCAACTGGTACGGAACAGTCCTATTTTGGAGACCGCAGGCCGTCTTGTTGGCCAATGAGAAAACGCTGTTTCCGGTTCTGCTTCCTCTTGCTCCGGCCGTCACGTTGATGGCACGGATCCCGGACGCGGTGCGCCGGACACTTTCGGCCCACAACGCTGCGACCGAGTTCATCGAGTCTGAAGTGAGTGCGATGGTTGACGGCCGATGGGCGAAGACAGCCAACCGGAGCGTGCTCGGGGTGATGAACGAGTTCAGTCACCTTGGTGGCCAAATTCGTAGGCACTATGGCCCCACCGATTTTGTTGCGCTCGCGCTCGCTCTTTCGGAAGTCCCGTGCGGAATCCTTTTTGAGCGGCACGTGAGCCCGGATCGAGAACTCGATGCGACGGTTGCTGCTTGGATCACAGCTAAGGCAGGAGAGAGAAAGTAGCTTTCGATTGATGGCTCGAGAGATTTCTACCGCCGACGATCGTCAGAAGGCAATCAGTCGTTTGCTGTCCGGCCTGAAAAGCCGGTGCCGACGTGCTCGACCTTCACCCCAAGAACAACACGTTTCCCGGTGAGGAGTTCATGGAGCTCGCCGCCGACGCTTTGGAGATCGCGGGCGTCAATCGCGAGTTTCCCATTTCTTATGAGGGCCTGAGCTCGAAGTATCTACCCGAGTGCGAGTTCCATGGTCGTGAAAATCGAAAGATCCAATACGCGATCCTGACCCCTGCCGCCGTGCGCGGCGGCCTCGAGCCTGACCGAGCGCAGCGACCGGGGGAGGGGGCGATGTAAGTGAACGTTGCTACGGGCCCCCTCGTCCGCCTCCTTCGTCGGCGGACACTCCCCCAGCTCCCGCTGGGGGAGAGCGCGCCCAACCAGGGGAGAGGCGAGCAACGCGCCGCTGCCCCCGCCGAGGGGAGGTCGAACTGCGGGAGAGCGGGCTATTCGGGTTCGGCGATGATCGGGGCGCCGACGGATTCGCTGATCTTGGTATCAGCGAAGAAGCAGCGGGACGGGTGACCGTGGCCGAAGCGGTCGATCAACTCCGGCACCTCTTGCGCGCAGATGTCCTGGACCTTCCAGCAGCGGGTTCGGAACGTGCAACCAGACGGCGGGTCGGCGGGACTGGGGACATCGCCTTCGAGGATGACCCGAGACGTCCCCGCCTGATCGGGGTTGGGAACCGGGACCGCGGCAAGTAGCGCTTGGGTGTAGGGGTGGGTGGGCTTGTCGTAGATCTCTTCCTCGGTGCCGATCTCGACGATCCGCCCCAGGTACATAACCGCCACCCGGTCGGAGATGTGGCGAACGATCGACAGGTCGTGGGCGATGAACACATAGGCCAAGTTGAGCTCGTCTTGGAGCGATTCGAGCAGGTTGATCACCTGGGCCTGGACGGAAACGTCCAACGCGGAGACCGGCTCGTCGCAAATAATGACTTTGGGGTTGAGGGCAAGCGCGCGGGCGACGCCGATCCGTTGACGCTGACCGCCGGAGAACTGGTGAGGAAAGCGGTTGATATGGTCGGGGTTGAGCCCCACCAGGTGGAGCAAATCCTGGACTTTCTGCCGCTGTTGGCCCTTGGGACTTTCCCCTCGATGGATCTCCCACGGCTCAGCGACGATGTCGCCCACCGTCATCCGCGGATTGAGCGACGAATAGGGGTCTTGGAAAATGACCTGGATCTCGCGACGAAGCGAGCGCAGCTCTTTCTTGTTCATCGCAAAGATGTCGCGGCCTTCAAAGTAGGCCTTGCCCTCGGTGGGCTCATCGAGCCGAAGGATGGTTTTCGCAACAGTCGACTTGCCACAACCCGA
>JACCTH010000006.1 GCA_013812505.1 Acidimicrobiia bacterium
GTCGCGAACGTGACAATGAGGATCCGCTGTGCAATTCCTGCACCTGTTTCCCCGGCCCTCGCCAGACCACCGGCGACGAACTCGGCGATCATGATGAGTGCTAGCACCGATGCGAACCGATGGATCGTCCACGACGACTGGCAGAAATCAACCCGAAGTGCAGTTGCCCGTCACTATTGGAGCGTTCGACGTTCGCTTGATCGGGGACTCGTGTGGAAACTTCCCTTACAAGGAAGAAGCCGGCGGTTCGAGTTCGTCAACGCCCACGGACTCCCACCATTTGAGCACCCGCATCGCCCGGAGGGTTACCCAACGTGAGGGCTCGCCCTGGCCGTCGTCGACCTCGAACCACACCCTCCCCGTCGGGCTCCAATCGAGCGGCCAAGTCCCGTTTTCCGAGCGCCGAGAGCGAACGTGTTCGATGGCCTCGCCGAGGCGTGAATCAGCGGCCGCATGGGTCAGGAGGCAGGCGGAGCGGAAATAGTCGAGCGCTCGCAGCACGTCGTAATGCCACCGATTCGGATGCAGAAGGTAGAGGTAGCGCTCGTCGGCCGGCTCACCTGTGCTGAGGCGGCGGAAGAGGGACCGCTCCAGGAGAAACTCCTCGCCTGAGCGCCGCGCCGCCCGCGATTCAGTGGTACCACCGCCGGACCGCTCGTACTCCAAGAGCCCGTCGAGCACGTTGATCGTGGTGTCGAAGGACGAGCGAACCGAGCCGTTCAGGCTCTCGCAGTTCCAGCCGCCGTCGCATAGGCGCTCACCTAACAGTCGCTCGACGATCGGGGACATGTCCACGCCGAAGTAGGCGCCGTTAGCGACGGTCATGCCATTGATGCAGGGCTCGACCTCGCCCTCCCAGTACGGCTGCTCGGCTTCCTCCCAGCGTGAATTGACGCCGATAAGTTCCACGGCGCGCCTCACCCGGTCCGACGACGGGTCAACGCCGAACTCGCGGAGCTGCGACAAAGAGTGCGACGTGGACGTCCACGGTTGGCCCTCCACCTCCCAGCGGTCGAAGTCGAAATCGCTGGGGAAGTGGGCGCCGCCCGCCCATTGCCCGTCCTCGTCCTCGAGAGCTAGGAGCCGGGCTCCCCAGCCCTCCGTCTCAACCTTGGCTCGCTCCGCTGCCCACTCCGAGTGCGGAGCGTCGAGCAAATCGCGCATCGCCTGCCAGCGGATCGATGGGTCGGAATGCTCCGGGTCGGTGAGCCAGTCGATCACCGCGCCGTTATCCGTCATGCGGCGAATGTACCAGCGACCCGCTTTGGCAAGAGAGCTAGCCAGTTCGGCGCCGGAACCACCCGCTCCGTGGACGGGACGAGTCCTCCACCACGGGGGTGGTGGCGACGATGTCACGCGCAGTCAGCCTGACGAGCTCGGTTGCGGTTAACCCCTCGAGGTTCCCGCCCGAATCTTGGGCGAGGCGAAGGGCCTGGGAGTTGAGGGCCAGCTCAAAAACATTGCGTGCAAACCGGGCATTCCCGAAGGCCTCGTCACGCCGGGCTCCGTTGAAAACCTCGGCAAGGGCAGCCTGGGCGCTGTCGTCGAGCACGTATTCATTTTCGGCCGCAAAACGGCGAGTGATTCGGATCAGCTCGTCGGTGGTGTAGTCAGGAAAGATGATCTCCCGTTGGAAACGTGAGCGAAGCCCAGGATTGGATGCGAGGAAGCGTTCCATCAGTCGGGGGTAGCCGGCGGCAACCACTACGAACCGGTGCCGAAAATCCTCCATTCTCTTCAGCAGGGTTTCGATGGCCTCCGGTCCGAAGTCGCGCTCGTTTTCGACGGGGGCGAGGGCGTAGGCCTCGTCGACGAAAAGCATGCCATCGAGCGAACGGCGAACTGCGCGGTCGGTCTTGATCGCTGTTGTGCCGATGAACTGGCCGACGAGGCCGGCACGATCAACCTCAACGAGATGTCCCCGGCGCAGCAGTCCGATCGATCCGTACGCCTCGGCGAGCAGGCGAGCGACTGTGGTCTTGCCGGTTCCCGGGTTGCCAAGGAAGACGAGATGTTGGCCGGTGGCAACTTCGGTGAGTCCGTGCGCTTGGCGGCGGCCTTGAATCTGAAGGAAGGCGACGAGGGAGTTCAATTGCTGCTTGACGGTGTCAAGGCCCACCAGCGAATCGAGGTCTGCTTGCACCTCGGCCAATGGTCGAGGGGGCGGTGTCCGTAGCCCGTCGAACCGCTCCAGGCTGTCGGCCAGCCACGGCTGAGCTTTGCTCAACGCCCGGAGTCGCTGGTTAATCCGCTCAAGAGGGTTCATGTTCTCCGAGTTTTACCCACCGGAGAGCCTTTGCACTCCTCGTCGGAAGCGCGTCAGAATCTCAGGTACGAACACTCAAGGTACAAGGCGATGGTTTAGCAGGGTCAAGTGGCGCCTTGCGCCCAAGGTCATCAGGATCATCAGTCGTGCCGCCTGGCGCCTGCGGGTTGAATCCCCCGACGGATTCCCCGACCCACCGTTCGTGATTGCGGCCAACCATCTCTCGTTCCTCGACCCTCCGATGATCGGCGCGGCGTTCGGCAATCGAGTGCGCTTTGTGACTTTGGCGGATCTGTTCGGTAAGTTCCGGCTGCTCGACTTTGCGCTCAATACCTTCGAGACCATCAAAGTCAAAAGGGGCGTCATTCCTTTGGCGGCGGTGCGGCAAGCGCTCGATCACCTCGCCGACGGGGGAGTGGTTGCAGTCTTCCCGGAAGGGACTCGAGGGTGGCGATTTGGCGACCTTCCTTTGGCAGGAGGCGCCGCCTGGTTGGCCGCCCGAGCGAAGGTGCCGCTGGTGCCGATGGCGATCGCGGGAACCGACCGCGTGCTGGGGGTCGACAATCGCCTCCGTCGCGGGCACATCACCGTCACAGTTGGGCCCCCCATGTATGCGGAGGGATCAGGAAGATCGGCGGTCGACGAGCTGACCACGAAATGGGCAAAATGGATCGCGAAATCGTTGACGTAGATATTCATTGCCACACCTTCAACGCTGGCGATCTGCCGGTCGGAGGATTCATTCGGAAACTCCTGAAGACCCCCTCCCTAGCTGAGAAGACGCCACACCTGCTCAGGATCACACCGACCTATGAGAGCGACCTGAAGGAAGTAGCACGTGTCCTCAAACGACAAGAACGAGGGTCTTCGCGCGGCGAGCGAGGAACTCGGGCCAGAGCCCCACGATGCCTACGACCCGTTGGAGTGGTTGGCCGAGCTCAAGGCGCTCGATCCGTCGCTCCCATCGCTAATGGACCCGAACCTTGGGGCTGAGGGGATAGGCGACATGCTCTATTTCGGGGGGTTGAGCGGTCGGCGGTTTCGAGCCACGCCCCCAGCTCGGCGCCGGGACCCATCGTTTCCATAGAAGCCACTGTCTCGAACATCTGTACGAGCAACTCTATGGGGAGAGTGGGACAAAAAGCCGTCAAACCCAGACCGACCCTAAAGAAAGATTTCGCGTTTTCAACGGGTCCGGCGGCGGAACCAACCGCCACGCGGTGGTGGCAAATTCTTGCACTCCCGGGGTGGTGGAGAGGATGTCGCTGGCAGTCAGCCGGACGAGTTCAGTTTCCGTTAGGGCTTCCAGATTTCCGCCCGAGTCTTGTGCCAGGCGGAGGGCAAAACGGGCGTTGCCGAATGACTCGTCACGGAGGGCGCCGTTGAAGACATCGACGAGAGCCGCCTGGGCGCCGTCATCCAGGATGTACTCGCTTTCGAGCGCAAGCGCCCGGTGATTTCAGTAGCTCGTCAGTCGTGTAGTCGGGAACACAATCTCGCGTTGAAGTCGAGATCGAAGTCCGGGGGTTGGATCGGAGAAAACGTTCCATTGGTCGCGAATATCCGGCGACGACGGCGACGAACCGATGTCGGAAGTCCTCCATTCGCTTGAGCAACGTTTCGATTGCCTCGGGTTCGAAGTCGCGTTCACTCTCGGTGGGTGCGAGCGCATTTACGCCTCATCGACGAAGAGCATGCCGTCTAACGAGCGTTTGATCGCGCGGTCGGCCTTGATCGCGGTCGTGCCGATGAACTGGCTGACGAGCCGGCCCGGTCCACTTCGACTAGGTGACCCCGGCGAAGGAGGCCGATCGATCCGTATGCCTCGGCGAGAAGTCGAGCAACCGTGGTCGACGAGGGCGGATAGTTGTGTCTTGACCGTGTCGAGACCGACGAGGGCGCGCAGGCCATCGATTCGCTCAAGACCCTCAGCAAGCCATCGCTGATCGACGGTATATCGGTCCTAAATTCGTCAGGTGGTCACAGCTGACGTCAATGCCGGTCGGGCCATGTGGGCCGAATATCGGGAGAGCCGGCCGGGCGTGGCTGACGAGGAACCGGTCGTCGAGTGTTTTGGCGACTCGGCCGAGTTGGCCGATGAGCTACTGGGTTTCGTGCTCGGGGGAACGAAGCGTGCCACTACCGCCCTCGTCGCCGCTTTTGCGGACGAATCGGATCCTCTTCCTCGGATTGGCTCACACTGGGTGGCGTGCAACGGTTCAGGCGAGCCTCGAGTCATCCTCCGAACGATTGAGCTTCGCATCGGTCCGTTGAGCTCGGTCGACGAGCAGTTCGCCTGGGAAGAGGGGGAATATGAGCGAACCCTCGAGTCCTGGTGGAACGGGCACCGTGCTTTCTTCGGCCGATCGTGCGAGGAACTCGGCATCGGGTACAGCGACGAGCTCGAAGCGATTTTCGAACGGTTCGAAGTCGTTTGGCCGCCGCAACACGCGGACTCCTAAGCCTCCCGGGTCAGAACGTAGTGAGCGGCTGAAGGCGAAGCAGTGAACTCGGCGATCTGATATCCGAGCTCATCGAGATCGAGGCCACCGAGAAGCGTTTCTCCACTGCCGAGAAGGATCGGCACGACGGCGACATGGAGCTCGTCGATCAGGTCAGCCTCGAGAAATTGACGGATGGTCGACGGGCCTCCGCCAATTCGGACGTCTTGACCGCCGGCGGCATCCAAAGCGCGGTCACGAGCTTCATGGATTCCTTCGGTGACGAAATGGAAGGTGGTTCCGCCGTCCATTGGGATCGTGTCGTGGGCGTGGTGAGTCAGCACGAAGACCGGATGATGGAAAGGTGGGTCGTCGCCCCACCAGCCCCGCCAGTCGTCCTTCCACTCCCCGCGGATGGGTCCGAACATGTTGCGACCCATGATCGTGGCGCCGAGTCCCCGCTCGCCACGGGCGGCGAATGTCTCGTCGACACCTCCTTCGCCGCCTTCCATTCCATGAGTGCCACGAAAGGTCGGCGTTTGGAACGCCCATTCATGCAGCCTTTCGCCGCCCACTCCGAGCGGGTTGTTGAGGCTCTGATCTGGCCCGGCGCCATAGCCGTCGAGCGAAATCGAGAAGCTATGGACCCGCAGCTTGGTCATCGGTGCTTGGTCTTAGGCGAGGCCGACCTCGGTCCGCAGGTTGGCGAGATCCTCTATCCGTTGGGCGTATGCGGCATTCCGACCGAAACGACGCCCGATCTCATCATGGCTGAGACCCTGGGAACGAAGCTCGAGGACTCGGCGCTCAACCGGGCGATGACCTTTGCTGCGTTTCTCCGCCTCGGGCCGGGGGATGTCGGTCCAGCTCAAAACTCGCTCGACAAAATCGACGCCCTTTTTGAACCGAGCGGCGATCTCGGCATGGTCGACGCCCTCCCGGTGGAGTGCCAGCATTCGTCGCTCGATCGGACGTAGGCGTTCTGTCACGAGGCCACGGTACCCCATTCTGTGGGCTGGTACCGCTGTTGTACGACGGTACGAACCCAGGGTTTGCGAAATACAGTGCGTCCATGAATGTGACGATGTTGGGGACGGGCTTGATTGGAGATTTTTACACGATGACCTTGCACGGTCAGCGGGGGCGGGACCGGGTCGAGGTCGTGTATTCGCGAAGCGAGGACCGGGGTCAGGCCTTCAAGAAGCGGTGGGGCATCTCCGATCACACCACTTCGATGGAAGAGGCGGTCAACCACCCCGACACGAGCGTGGTGGTGGTCGGGTTGCCCAACCATCTTCACGAAGAAGCGATTGAGTTGGCGGCCAAGGCGGGAAAGGCCGTCCTCTGTACGAAACCTCTAGCCCGCACCGCTGAGGAGGCGAAGCGGATCCTCGACACCGTCGAGAAGGCCGGCGTATTTGGCGGCTACCTCGAAGACCTGTGCTACACGCCTAAGACGCTCAAAGCGATCAACACTGTCAAAGCCGGGGCGATCGGCGACGTCACCTGGGTGCGATCGCGAGAGACTCATCCCGGTCCGCACTCGGCGTGGTTTTGGGACGGACGGCTCACAGGCGGCGGCGCCATCATCGACCTCGGCTGTCACTGCATCGAGATCATCCGCAGCTTCGTCGGGAAGGAAAACCGGCCGGTCGAGGTGATGTGTTGGACCGATACCTTCGTCCATCCGATCGAGGACGAGGACAACGCCATCGCATTGATCAAGTTCGAGTCCGGCGCGGTCGGCCAGTTCGAAGTGAGCTGGACCTTCCGCGGTGGCATGGACCTCCGCGACGAGGTGGCAGGCACCAACGGCACCATCTGGCTCAATCATTTCCTCCGCACCGGTTTTGAGATGTTCACCGCCGGTGGCGGCTCCGGCTACGTGGCCGAGAAGGCCGAGACGGAAGTCGGCTGGTTGTTCCCGGTGGGCGATGAGGTTTCCGAGCTCGGCTACGTCGACATGTTCAGCGACATGTTCAACGCCATCGACGAGGGCCGAGAGCCGCGAGAAACCCTCTACGACGGCTACGTCGTCAACTCGATCATGGACGCCTGCTATCGATCGGCCGACAGCAAGCAGTGGGAGCCGGTCCGGCTCGAGTGGCGGCACGGCGCCACCCCCCGGATCACGAAGAGCTCGGAAAAGTTCGAGGGCCAGACCGTAATCAAGTCCGAGACGCTGCCCGATGGCCGCCGCAAGATGATCTTGAAGGATGACAAGACCGGCGACTACGTGGATCGGGTGGTTGCCGACGGATGAGGCTGCCCGATTGCGATTGATTGTCGGCGACAACTGGGTCGCAAAAGCCACGGACCAGTTGGGCCACCGGAAACGACTTTGCCTACCGACCGGGAGAACCCCCGGACCGTTCTACGACCGGCTAGCGGCCGACTCCCTCCGCGAGACGACGGTCTTCTTGCTTGACGAGTTTGGGCTGCCGGTCGGCCACCCCGCCCGTTGCGACTCAATGATCAAGCGCTCCTTGCTCGACCGGGTTCCTGCCCAAGGATTCGAGCGGCCGATGACCGAAGCGGAGGATCTCGACGGCGAATGCGAGCGCTACCACCAACTCGTCAGCGCCCAGCCGCTCGACCTGGCCATTCTCGGTCTCGGGCGCAACGGTCACCTCGGGCTCAACGAGCCGGGTTCGACGATCGACTCGAAAACCCGGCGCGTGGATCTGGCGCCGGAAACCATCGAGGGGGCGAAAACTTATGGGGCCGACCCGCCCGCCACCTGGGGGGTCACCCTCGGCCTTGCCGAGATACTCGGCGCCCGGGAGATTTGGTTGCTGGTGAGCGGTCGGGCGAAGTCGGAGGTGTTGACGGCGGCGTTGTCCGGTCCGATCTCCTCAGGGCTGCCCGCGTCTTTCTTGCAAACTCACGACGAATTGACCGTCTTCGCCGACGAAGCCGCGGGGTCGCTGCTCTAAGAGTTAGGACTTGACGGCGATGGCAGTGATCAGATCGCCCAAGTTGTAAGAGAACGCTCCGCTTCTCAGGCGGTTCGCTCCGAGGATGCGACGGAATGCCCGCGCCAAAGGCCCCCATCTCTGTTCAGCAACACCAGCCAATTGCGAAAAGCTGACAAACTTCGCGGTTGCTCGGATCAGGGTCGGCTCGAATCCATTTCGGGTCAGCAGTTGCGACACGCCTTCGCGGGTAAAGAGATGGATGACAGAGGGCGGATTCGCCTGGTGCCATCGCGGGCCGAATAGTCGAGCAATGGCGCTTCGCCGGTCCCACGTTTCAATAGCTAGCACCGTCCCGCGTTCAGTGGCTTCGGAGGCGGCCCTTACTGCCACGTCGGGACGAGCCATGTGTTCCAGGACTTGGAAGAAAGTGACGACATTGGGTCGCACGGCTTCGAGGGCGGGCTCGATCGATGAGAATACAGTGTGCCCTCTGTCAGCAGCAATGCCGCGGGCGAATTCAGAGACTTCGACTCCGGTTGCCTTCCACTGCTTTCGCTTCGCTTGCGTAAGGGTGTAACCCGTCGCGCAACCGACGTCCACCAACCTCATTGGCTGCGGTGGCGCCATACGCGCAATCAAGGCCAGGCGGGAATTGGCGTTCCGCTCGTGAAGCTCGCGGTCAGCTTCGTAGTTGGTATAGCCGCCCAGGTCCGAGTTCGCGAAATACGACTCGTCATAGATCGACGTCGGGTCGGTGGGAAGCGGATCGAGTCGGGCCGATCCACAGGTGACACAGCGGATGTAGTTGAAGCCGCGCACGTTGTACAAGGCTGCGGCTCTCCTTTCCCCACAGCAGGGGCAAGTGTTTGGTTTTCTCCCGACCACTCACCCCCGAACTTAGCACCGACGATTAGGAGAGGAAGCTGAGCCAGCGCGCCGGGTTCTCGACCATGATCTGGTATCGAAGCGACTGATCGATGCCGTGTCGCTCGAGGATCAATTGGTAGTCCTCGCCGAGGTAGGCGAGACCGGGCTTGCCGCCGAGCGTCTTCCAAAGTGTGCGGCGAGCGCCATCGGTTCCGAGCATCAACTGGCCCGAATAGCCCGCCGCCGCCATCTCGGCCAACAGGGGACCGGTGGGGTGGTCGGGATCGTCGTGATGGCGCAGCGCCTGGTCGTACTCGAGGTTGGCCCCGGACTCGAGCATCGCCCGGTGATATCCCCGGTCCGCGACCTTGTCGGTGTGGGAGAGGACGACCCGGGCGAGATCAATCCCCAGCTCGCGCATCGCCTCGATTTGCTCCATCCCCAGTAAGCCGTCCTCGCAGTGGCTGAGGATCGGAGCACCGGTGCGCGTTTGCGTCATCGCCACTGCCTCGAGAACCTCGCGGGTGCGGGAATCCAACCCTTCGGGCCCGACCGCAAACTTGATCACTCCGCAGCGGTCGGCCAGGTCGGCCTCGAATCGCACCGCGAGGTGGTCGGATGAATCGGTCAAGGCCCAGGGATGCCCCGGGTAGTACTTCTTCGTATGCAGACCGGTCGAGGAGATGATGTTGATGCCGGTTCGCCGGGAGACCTCGACTAAACGGTCAACTTGGCGTCCGCCCTCCGGCATGGCGTCGACCATCGTCCGAACGGTCGAACACCTTTCCAGCTCGGTAACGGCCTCGTCGACCGACGGCAGATGCATGGCCGGAAACTCCGAGGCGAGAACCGGCGAATCGAGGATCAGGTGCTCGTGGCAATAGGTGACACCGAGCTCTGACTGCTCGATGTCGCCGAGGACGGTCCGCGCCTTCATCCCAGCTCGAGGACGGCGCCGTTAGCTCGCAGCTGAGCGCGGACCGCGGCCGCGTCGACCGATCTCACCGCACCCGACTGAGAAGCCATCGCCGCCAAGACTCCGGCAGCCTGTCCCATCGCCATGCATTGGGCCATTGAGCGGATCGACGCGTGGGCGTCGTGGGTCGCCGAGAAGCAACGGCCGGCGACGAGCGTGTTGGAAGAGTCAGCGACGACGAGGCTGCGAAGCGGGATCCCCACCGCCTGGCCCTCGGGCAGGTACTCCCAGGTCGTGTTGGTCCCAACGCCGTGGTCTTCGATCGGGGCACCACAAAGCCCGATCTGGTCGTCGAATTGACGCGCCGTGGTGACATCCTCCCGCGTCACTCGGTAGTCGCCGAACACGCGGCGAGTCTCCCGCACCCCGATTTGGGTGGAGAGGGCAACCAGGCTGGCTTCCTCGTATCCAGGGACCCGATCGATGAGAAACCGTGCATACTCGAACGCCTGTCGCCGGCCGGCGATCTCGGCGGCGGTGAGCACCTCCGGGTCAGATGCGTTGACCACCCGGCCGTTCCGTTTCTGGACGTGCTCGACCCGGGTCATGATCGTGGCGGTCATGTCGCCGATCGGGGTGATGTGATCGCTTCCTTCCAAACGGGGCAGATCGAAGTCTGCGCGAGCGTCGGCCATCAATCCGTGTAGCTCGTCTTTGGTGATCGTCTGCCGCCGGGACACATCGACGTTGGTCATGCGAAAGGTGGTGGTGAGCGTTTGCGCCGGAGAAATCTCGCCGGCGAGCTCGTACCGAAATCCGGCGTGATGGCAGACGTCGGCGTCACCGGAGGCATCGATGACGATCGATCCTTCTACTGACAAGAGCCCGGCCTTGGTTGCCACCACGAGGTCGACGATCCTGCCGTCGACGACGGTCGCGTCCTGGACGAAGGCGTGGAGCAGGATTTTGGCTCCCGCCTCCTCGACGAGCTCTTCCCAGACCAGCTTGAGATGCTCGGCGAGATAGGTAATTCGAGTGCCGGCCCTATAGGTGTTGGGTCGTTCCACAACCGGTCCAAGGCCTCGTAGCCCTGCAACAACGTCATCGCCAATTCCGCCAACGACCTTCTTGGCGATCGAGACGGGGGTGTAGAAGCCGTAGAACGTGTCGAGCACCGCCGTCGAGACTCCGCCCAGGAACGGCAGTTTCTCGAGGAGCAGGACTGACGCACCTGCGCGAGCGGCCGCGATGGCGGCAGTCGATCCTGCCGAACCGGAGCCGACGACGATGACGTCGAAGCGGCTAGCCATGCCTACTTCACATAAGGTGAGAGGGTGTCACGAGCGAGGAGGAAACCCCGCTTGATCAGGTCGTCGGTGGCTTCCCACTGCCGGTCCTCGTGCTCGACGCAGATCACGTAGTCGTAGCCCGACCGATACAGGGCCGAGAAGAGCCGACCCCAAGGCACGTCGCCCAGCCCGGGGAGACGCGGCACCTGCCAGCCCATCCCGAGCGAAAGAATCCCGTTCTCGTAAAGAGCCTTGCGATCGACCATCAAGTCCTTGGCATGAAGGTGATAAAACCGATGTCCGAACTCGGCGACCGCCGCTTCGACGTCGATCATCTGCCAGACCAGATGGGACGGGTCGAAGTTGAGCCCCACCGTCTCGCCAAACTCTTCGAACATCGTCCGCCACATGCTTGGCGAATAGGCGAGGTTGTGACCCGAGGGCCATTCGTCGAATGAGAAGATCATCGGGCAGTTCTCGATTGCGATCTTCACTCCCGAGTCGGCGGCATGGGCGACGATTTCGGGCCACACCTTCCGAGCGTCCTCCCAGTTCTCGGATTGCTTCTTCAGTCCATCGGCGCCGATGAACGTGTTGACCACCGGCACCGACATCTTCTGGGCCGCGGTGATCAGTTCGAGAAGGTGCTCTTTCACCATCGCTCGATGCTCGGGATCAGGATGGAGCGGATTCGGGTAGTAGCCGAGCCCGGAGATGGTGGTGTTCTTGGAGGCCAACTCATCGACGATCTCCGACGCCCGCGTGCCCGATAGGTCAGTGACGTCGATGTGGCAAATGCCGGCGTAGCGGCGGGCGACGCCGGTGGAAGGGGGCCAGCAGCAAACCTCGAGCATCTCGAAGCCGTTGGCCGAAGACCAATCGGCGATATCCATCAGATCGGTTTCCGCAAACGGTGCGGTGAGCAATCCCAGCTTCATGTTTCACTCCTTTTGACGTTGGTCCAGGTCTGGGTTCGGTGGCTCTGAGCGATTGCCTCGGTCACAAGTAGAACCTCGTGACCGTCGGCAAAGGTGGGGTAGGTGGCGTCGCCGGACGGGTCCTGAATATGGCGATACACCTCTCCGAAGAGGGCGCGGAACGTGTCGGGATAACCCTCGACGTGCCCGCCGGGATAGCCGATGATCCGGCGGGCGGTCTCATCGACGAGCGCCGGGTCGCGAGCCAACAGCTCGTTGGGACGGCCGCGGTGGCCTATCCAAAGCTGCTCGGGGTCGGCCGAGCTCCAAGCGAGCGCCGACTCACTGCCGTCGACTTCCAAGGTGATCGAGTTCCTGCGTCCGGCGGCCACCTGCGAGATCGCCACCAGGCCGCGGGCGCCACCCTCGAAGCGGAGCATGACCGAGGCAGCATCGTCGGAGGACATCGACTCCTCGATCAACTCCTCATTGGTGCTTACCACGGCGAAGGATTCCACAGGGCCCGGGGGATGACGCCGGGTAGGGACAAACGTGTGGAGCTCAGCCATCACCTCGATGATCCGGCGCCCGCTGATAAATCCGGCAAGGTCGAGCCAATGCGAGCCGATGTCGGCCACCGCTCGCAGCTCGCCAGCTTGCGATGGGACCAGCCGCCAGTTCCAGTCGGTCTCGAGCAGGAGCCAGTCTTGGAGATAAGCGCCGGTGAGGAAGCGGGGCTCGCCGATCGTGCCTTGGGCGATCATGGCCCGCATCTGATGACAGAGCGGGTAGAAGCGCAGGTTGAAGCAAACTGCGTTGATCAGCCCGGCCGCTTTCGCGGTCGAAACCAGATCTGCGGTTTGAGTCGAGTCGAGGGCGAGAGGCTTCTCGCAGACCACGTGCTTGCCCGCACCCAGGACCTGCTTGACCTGGTCGTAGTGAACATGATTGGGGCTGGCGACGTGGACGACATCGATCTCGGGATCGGCCAACAGCTCGTCGAGGTTGTCGTAGACCCGGGGGAGCGCGCTTGATTCGGCTTTCGCCCGCGCTCGTTCCGGGCTCGAACCGACGACCCCGCGCACATCGACACCGAGGCGGCGCAAAGCTTCGACATGGGCCAACCCGATAAAGCCCACCCCGACCACCCCCGCGCGAATATCGGCAAAGGACATCCCTAGCGCTCCGTCGTCACCTTGGCGTAGAGCCAGGCGAGCAGCAGGACGATCAAGCCATACACGACTTGTTGGATCGCCTGGCCGACGTTGAGGAATGTGAGCATTGAGTTGAGCACCGAAAGGATCAAGGCGCCGAGGATGGTGCCCGAATAGCTGCCGACGCCGCCGAAAATCGAGGTTCCGCCGATCACTGCCGCCGCCACCGAAGGCAACAAGAACGTGCTGGCGAGCTGGAGATCGACCGCGCCGGTGCGGCCGGCGATGAGGATGCCTGCCAGTGCCGCGAGAAGGCCGGCCAACGTGTAGAGCACCAGGTGTACCTGCCAGACCCGCACTCCGGACAGGCGGGCCGCGATGGGGTTGTCGCCGATCGCATAGGTGATCCGCCCGAGCCCGGTGCGTTTCAGGAGCCACATCACCACCAAGGCCACACCGACCCAGATCAACGCGTTATAGGGCACGCGGTTGCCAAAGAAAGAACCGCCACCCAGAGTCTTGATCAACGGGGCGACGGTGGTTGAACCGGTGAAGATGGTTTGCGCCCAGGAGGTGAAGAGCCCGAGCAGGATGGCCGCCATCGCCAGGGTCATAATCAAGGGATTGACCTGGAAGATGCCGACTCCGATCCCATTCGTGGCGCCGGCGATCAGCCCCACCAAGAGCCCGGAAGCGATGGCGATCAAAGCTCCGGAGGGCGAGCGATTGCCCGCCACATAAGCAGCGCCGGTGGCCACCATTGCCACCGACAGGTCGATTCCCCCGGTCAGCATCAGCAGCGTTTGGGCGGCGGCCATGATCCCAAGCGGAGCGGCGAGAAGAACCGTGTTTCGCAGCCCGCTGAAACTGAGATACGAAGGCCGGATTGCTCCGGTGATCGCTATCAAGACCACCAGTACCCCTCCCAGGATCCACAACGGATGATCGGCGAGCAACCGCATCGAGGCGGCCTGCCGGCGGACCCCGGGCAGGTCGGCGACCGTCACTTGGCGCGCCTTCGCCGGAGCGCGAGCAACCCCGCGATCATCATGACGACAACGATCAAGCTCCCCTGAACGACCTGGGCGGTATTGGGGTCGATCCCCATTGCGCTCAGGATCGGGCTGAGAAAGAAAACGATGATGGCGGCGGCCACCGCTCCCACCACCGACCCGATCCCACCGGTGAGCGCGACTCCTCCCAACACGATGGCAGCGACGCTGTTGAGGGTGGCGTTGGCGCCGATGCTGAATCGAGGATCACCCGACCCGGTGATGGCGACAGTAGCGAGACCGGCCAGACCAGCCATTGCCCCGCCGAACGCGTAGCCGATCACCTTGGCCCGGCGAATATCGACGCCGGACAAATAGGCGGCGTTGAGATCGCTGCCGGTGGCATAGAGCGAGAGTCCCGTACGCGACCTGCGCATAAAGAAGGCGGCGATCACCACCGGCACCAGCAGCATGCCGAGCGAGAACCCGAAGCTCGTCCCTGTGCCGTCATCGCTTCCAGTGAAGAGGATCCGAAACCCAGCCGAGGTGCCACCGCCCGGACCGGGCAGGATCATCAAGGCGAGCCCTGAGTAGATGAAGCTCGTGGCGAGGGTGACGACGATGTCGGGCACCCGCGAGACATTGATGATCCAACCGACGAAACCATTGAGCGCCGCGGCGCCGAGGATGATGCCGAACCCGATCAGGATCGTCACCAAGAACGGCTGGTCCTGCATCAACGTGGCGGAGGCGGAATTGGCGAGAACCAGCATCGCCCCGGCTCCGAGATCGATCCCGCCGGTGATGACGATCACGGCCTGGCCGATCGCCAGATAAACCAGCGGCAGGCTGTTCTTGATGATCGAGGCGATTTGAAAGCTGCCAAAGCGGGGGATGAGGAGCACGTACCAGCCGATCAGGACCGCGAGCAGCAGCCAAACTCCGATCGACCAGCCATGACGTCTCAAATTCAGGGCCCGTCTACGCACAACCGCGGTCATGCCGACTCCTCGAGCCCGTGAGCGGCGGAGAGCAGCACCTCTTCAGTCGCGTTCGCGGCATCCTGCTCGTGGACGATCCGGCCGTTGTAGATCACGAGGACGCGGTCGCAAAGCAAGGGAATCTCGGGCAGTTCGCTGGTGTAGACCAACACCGAGGCGCCGGTGTCGGCGACCTCTTTCAGAAGGTCGTAGATCTGGCGCTTGGTATGGATATCGATTCCCCGGGTGGGGTCGAAACAGAGCAAAGTGCGGAAGCCGTTGGCGAGCCAGCGACCTATCACCACTTTTTGCTGGTTGCCACCGGAGAGGCGCCGGACCTGGCGGTGAGCCCTGGTGTCGATCGATAAACGTTCGATCGCTTTGTTCGTGCGGGTGTCCTCATCGCCGACCAGGCCGAGCCAGCGTTGCACCCGGTTGTAGAGCGGGATTGCAAGGTTCTCCCGTACTGATCGCTTGGGGAGGAGCGCCAGGACCCGATCCGACGGAACGAGGACTACGCCGCGCCGAATCGCGTCGTAGGGGGAACGAGCCCGGAGCGGCGAGCCGTTGACGATCACCTCTCCCCGATCGGGTCGTCGGTCGCCGCTCAGCAGCTCGAAGAGGCGGTCCTGTCCCTGGCCTTCGAGGGCGGCGATGCCGAGGATCTCGCCCGCGCGCAGCTCAAACGAGATGCCATTGACCTTGCCGCCGGAGTAGAGGTCGGCGGTGGCGAGGTTGATGGGCGCCTCCTGCGAGATGACCCGCGAGGTGGCCGCTTCCAGCTCTGCCGCGACCTCGCCCAGCATCGGCGTCACCAACCCGCGCTCGCCGCTCTGGCGGGGTTCGACTTGGGCGACGGTGCGCCCGTCGCGCAGGATCGTGGCCTGGTCGCACAGGGAAAGCACCTCGGCCAGCCGATGAGTGATGAAGAGAACCGACCGGCCCTTCTCCTTCCATTCCTGCATGATCCCGAAAACGTGCTCGGCCTGATCCGACGGCAGGGCGGCAGTGATCTCGTCCAACAAAAGCAGTTGCGGATCGTGGGCAAGAGCGCGGGCCAAGTCGAGCAGACGCAGAACTTCTAACGGCAAATCCCGAATCTGAGCGTCGAAATCAAGACGGCCGAGACCCATCGCGGTAAGGCGGCTGCGGACCGCGTCCTCGTCGATCGCGGTCAAGGTCAGATTCTGGGCGATGGTCAGGTCCGGGACAAGGGCCGGGTCCTGGTAAACCGTCGCCAAACCTGCCTTGAGGGCTTCGGGTGGACGGCGCATTGTGACGCTCCGGCCATTGACCGAGATGGTGCCCGAGTCGGGAGCTATGACGCCCGAGAGAATCTTGACCAGGGTGCTTTTGCCGGCGCCGTTGGCTCCGAGCAACGCATGAATCTCGCCGGGCTGCACTGTCAAGTCGACCGATCGCAGCGCCACCACCGAGCCGTAGCTCTTGGCGACGGCTTTGGTTTCGAGGAGCGCGTCGGTCATCGGGTCAGTAGCAAAAGAGAGGCCGGAGGTTTCCCTCCGACCCCTCCCTCTCTAGTTCATTCGCCCGGGCCCTGGCACGTCGCAACATCGGCTGCTTCGTAGCTGGTGTAGGGGTCGATATTGACGTAGGTGCTCCAGCCGACCTGCTGGTCGGCGTCGTAGAGCCCTTCGAGATCGCCCTGCTCGGAGCTGTCGAACACCTGTGGCGTGAGGATTACCTCTTGATCAGGGTTCTCGCCCTGCAACGCCGAGATCGCCACTGACGCGCCGACTCCACCGATGGCCGGTGGATTGGTCACTGCGGCGCCGACTAAACCATCGCCTTCGAGCTCGATGAGCTGAGCGATGAACCCGTTGTTGTCGGCTCCAACGATCGGCACATAGGGGACGTCGGCGGCTGCGAACTGGTCAACGACCGTGTAGTCGATTCCCGAGGTCCAGATCCCGTCGATCTGCTGAGTCGTGATGAGCTCGAGGGCTTGCGAGGCGCCGGTGGAGGGGTCCCAGCCGGTGAACACTTCCGATACGACGTTGATGTCCGGGAAGTCCGCGAGGGCTTCCTGGAAACCGGTGTCGCGGTCGGTGTCAGCCGGCACGCCGTCGATGCCGCGCATGTATGCGACATTGCCCGTTCCACCCATCTGCTCGAACAGCCACTCGGCACCGAGGCGACCATAAGCAACCTGGTCGTTGGTGACGACGTAGGCGCCCTCGGCAGTGACCGCCTGGTCAACCGCCACCACGACGATGCCTTGATCGATGGCTTCTTCGATGACCGAGTTGAGAGCTTCGCGGTCAGTCGGGTTGAGGATGATTGCATCCACTCCCTGACTGATCAGGCTCTCGAGGTCGGCTATCTGCTCGGTAGGTCCACCGTTGCGGTTGACCACAACCACCTCATCGATGACGCCGCTCGCACTCGCTTCGGCCTTGATGGCGCAGATCATCTGCTCACGCCAGCCGTTGCCGACCAGGGTGTTGGAGACGCCGATCGTCCAGGGACCCTCGTCACCTCCTCCATCGCCGCTGGCGCCGTCACCGCAGGCGACGGCCACCATCAGCAGGATCGCCACGAGCGCGGTCCCGCGGAGTTTGGTGTCTCTCATTCTTTCTCCTTTGGTTAGTTTTCTATTTTCCGCTCAAAAGTCGACCGACTCGCCGGCCATGCTCGCGATAGGCCCCTTCAAAGAGCTGGTCGGCCCGCTCGCGCCCGACGACCGATGCTGACGTAATCACCGGAGGCAGAGCATCCCGTTGCAGCAGCAGTGAGGCCGTCTGAACCTTGATCTCGTTGACTATCGCAGCGTAGGCGATGGTAGAACCGGGACCGATTGGAGTGTCCAATCCGTCGAGGGTGATCAGGGCGTCGGCCGGGGGAGTGCAGATGTCAATCACCAGATCGGCGTGGTCGGCCAGGCGACTGTTCGACTCGTGGGACGATTCCCCGGCTTCGCTCTGCGCCACAGACGTCACCGCGATAACGATGAGGCCCCGTTTGCGAGCGCCGATCGCCATCTCGATAGGGACCGCAGCCAGACCCGAGGCGCTGAAGATCATCATCAGGTCTTCTTCCCCAAAATGGAAGTTGGCGAGGATCTGTTCGGCGAGGCCGTGGACTCGTTCGATAAACATCGCCTGCCTCTGCCCATTCGAGCCGGCCACTTGGGTATGAAAGGTCATCGACAGCTCGGCCATTGGATGAAAACCGGGATACGACCCATAGCGTGGGAACATCTCTTCGAGGGGAATGCGTGAGTGGCCGGTGCCGAACATGTGGACCAAGCCCTTCGCCGCGATCGTGTCCGCACACAGCTCGGCGGCGCGACCGATCGACTCCAGCTGAGTGTCTCCGATTTTCCGCAGGACATCGTGAGCGGCGTCGAGAAAGCGACCGGCGACTGGACTGTTCATCGTCATTCGTTGAGTTCTGAAATGTATAGACATTACGATAGGAGGCGGTTGCAATGAGCGTCAAGCCACCCCGCTACGAGGAAATCGCGAGCTACGTGCGGTCATTGGTCGCCGCCGGGTCGCCAGGCGACCGACTGCCCTCTGATGCCGAGCTATGTGAAAGGTTCAGCGTAAGCCGGATGACCGCCCGATACGCTGTCGCGCAGCTCGAGCAGGACGGGCTTTTGGTTCGGCGTCGCGGCCAGGGAACTTTTGTTGCCAGCCGGCCGGTGATGAGAGTTTTGGGTTCACCACTTTCCTTCACGGAGAGCATGCGTCGAAGAGGGCTGCGAGCTTCGTCCCGGCTGCTGCGCTGGACTGAGATCGATCCTTCACCGGAGAATGCGGCTGCTCTCCAATTGCTCGATGGTCAAAGCGTATGGCTGCTCGAGCGATTGCGGCTAGCCGACGGAGTGCCGATGGCCATCGAGTCGGCGGTGCTGCCTTCGACCGTTGCCGCAGTGATGGATGGCGGGCTCACCGATGGTTCGCTCCACGCCGCCTTCGAGCAGCTCCATCGGATCCCCACCCGGGCTCAAGCTTGGGTGAGCGCGCGTATCGCGACGGCCGGAGAGCGCAAGCTGCTCGATTTGATTCATCCGGCGGTCCTGTTGGTGGAACAGCGGACCATCACCGATCAGGACGACATCCCGCTCGAGCACACCGAAACCCGTTACGCCGCCGAGCGGTATCGATTCGAGACCGTGCTTCGGCGCGACAGCTTTGAAACCTTGAGATGAGCCTGCGGCTCGGTCTCGATCTGGGGGGCACCAACATCAAAGTTGCACTGGTCGACGCCGACCGTCTTGCCGAGGGGGACGGCTGGCTGGTCGCAACCGACACTGTTCCGACCAAAGCCGATCTCGGCCCGGAGGCAGTGACGTCGAGGATGATCGAGATCGCATCTGGGTACCCGCAGGCAGCGACCATCGGCGTGGGGGTGCCCGGGGTTTTTGACAAGAAGACCGGGGCGATCGAGCTCTTCCCCAATCTCCCCGGCCCGTGGAAGGGTTTTCCCCTGCTGGCCAAGATGACCGCTGGCCTAGGGCGATCGTCTGCACTGATCAACGACGCTCGCGCTTTCACTTTGGCCGAGGGCACCGTCGGGGCGGGTCGTGGGGCGCACACCTTGGTCTGTGTCACCCTCGGCACCGGCATCGGGGGAGGAGTCATGATCGAGGGCCGGGTCCACCTCGGTGGTTTGGGGACCGCGGGAGAGATTGCTCACCAGATCGTGGTGCCCGATGGACCGCTGTGCGGATGCGGGAACCGCGGTTGCGCCGAGCCGATCGCCAAGGCGGAAGCCGTGGCGGCTCGGGCCGGCAAGCGATCGATCGAAGAAGTGTACGCCGCGGTGCGGGCCGGTGACGAGATGGCGGTCGAGGCGGTCGAGTACGCCGCTCGCTACCTCGGAATATCGCTCGCCAATGCCGTGGCGTTGCTGGCTCCGGATCGCATCGTGATCGGCGGAGGAATCGTCCAGGCCGGCGACATCGTGATCGAACCGATACAGCGGGCTCTCAGGGAGCACCTCACCCTGGTGCCGCCCGCGTCGGTCGAGGTAGTTGCCGCCTCGCTGGGGCCGAATGCCGGCGCGATCGGGGCAGCCCTGGCTTAGAGGCCGCGGCGCTTGTTGTAGTCCTCGAGCATCTCGTCGGTCCGGGTCGAGCCGATGCGGGTGACGCCGATCGACATGACTTCCAAAAGCGCATCGAGGTTTCTGACCCCACCAGCAGCTTTCACCTGGACGCGATCGGACACGGCGTTGCGCATGAGGCGAAGGTCGTCGAGGGTGGCGCCGGAGGCGGCGAATCCCGTCGAGGTCTTGACGAAGTCGGCACCGGCGACCTCGGTCAATTTCGAACCGCGCTCCTTCTCGCCGTCGCTGAGATAGGTGTTTTCCAAGATCACCTTCACCAACGCGCGACCTTCGGCTACCTCGACGATCTGGCGGATCTCGTCTTCGACGAGTTGATCCTCACCAGAGCGGAGCCAGCCGATGTTGATGACCATGTCGAGCTCGGTGGCGCCATCGGAGAGGGCTTGCTCGGCCTCGAATACTTTCGTCTTGGTGTGGGAGGAGCCATGGGGGAATCCCACCACCGTCCCTACTTCTACCTCGCTGTCGGCGAGCTTCGCGGCGGCGCGGGCCACGTCGGCGGGCCGGCAGCACACGGAGGCGACCTTGTACTTGGCGGCGAGGTCGCAACCGGCGTCGATCTCGTCAAGGGTGAGTTCGGGCCTGAGCAGCGAGTGATCGATCGTCTTGGCGACTTGTTCGTAGGTGACATCGTGGACGGTGAGCAACTTCATCGCGCTCATGATGGTCGAGGTTCTCCCAAATGTCTATACAACCCGAGGCCTTTAGGTTTCGGTGACCGACCAGCCACCGTCGACCGCGATCGTCTGACCGGTGATCATGCAGGCGTCGTCGGAAAGGAGAAACGCGGCTGCGGCGGCGATGTCGGCTGGGTCGAGCAGGTCACCCATCAGCGGCTGCTTGGCAGCGATGTAAGAGCGAATTGCCGGGTCATTGGCCGCACGGTCGGCCATTGGCGTGTCGACCAAACCGGGAGCAATGGCGTTGAAGCGAATTCCCGCCGGGGCGTAATAGGCGGCCGCTGCCCGGACCAACGCGGTGATGCCTCCTTTGCTGGCGGCGTAGGCATGGGTCGCAAACAGCTGCGGGCTAGGGGAGGTGGCGAGGACGCTCGACGTGAGCACTATCGAGCCTCGAGTCTTCGATGCGAGCATCAGGTTGAGAACGGCGACGGCAGCGTTCACGGTGGGAAGGTCGTTGAGGTCAGTGGTGGCTTGCCAGGCCTCGGTAGTGAGCTCGTGGAGCGGCCCGTCGCCAAACCTCCGCCCAGACCCACCCGCGACTCCGAAGAGACCATGCACCACATCCACTTCCTTTAGCGCTGCGTCGGTGGCCGGCTGGTCGGTGAGATCGACCGCAACCCACTTGTGACCGTCACCTTCGAGATTCGTCACGAGCTCTTCGCACTGATCCGGGTCCCGAGATAGCACGAAGACTCTCGCTCCCTCGTTGGCCAGTCGGCGCGCGCTGGCCGCGGCGATTCCGGACGCTCCCGTGACGACGATCGTCTTGCCGAGAAACCTCATCGCTCCATTCTCGCTGGGGGTCCGAGATTCTGAAGGCGATTGTGGTGGCTATACCACCACGCAAACCTTAGGTTTGGCTAGCGGTCTCGCATCAGGGCTTCGGTGGAGTCGGCGCGCATTTCGCCTTCGCCGAGCCGACGGGATTGGGTCAGCCGGTACAGCCAGAGCAGCGCTGGGATCGCAAGCAAGCCCGCAACGACAAAAGCAATGACGAGAGTCCAGAGGACGCGATCGGAGGCGGCCGCCTTGGTGATCGTCACCTCGTCGGCCAAAAGCCACGGGTATTGCCCGGCGCCCCAGCCCCAGAGAACAGAGACCGTGGCCAGCGCGGCTGCCGGCCGAGCGGCGAAGTAGTGGCGACGGTAAAGCAGATACAACGAGGCGAGGCCGGCGACAGCCGAGATAGCGAGCAGGACGATGCCCCGCGCAGAGGCGAGGCCGCGGAAAAGCCCGGGGGCGTCGTTGGCGAGAATGAAGATCCCAACGACCGAGAGGGCTCCGGCGATTGTTCCAGTGATCAAAGCCCGCGTTCGGAAGTAGTCGGCCATCTCGGCGTCGTGGTCGAGGTCGGCTTCGCGGGTGATGAGCACCGCGGCGACGTAGGCAGTAGCGACCACCGCCATGACCCCACCAAAGATCGAGGTGGGATTGAGCCAGGATCCGAACGTATCGCCGGCCGCGTTGCCGAGCGGCACTCGCCCCGAGGCCACTCCGCCGGCCACGGTCCCGAGGAAGAACGGGGTCAACACGGAAGCGCCAGCGAACTCGGCACCGTAAAAACGCTGCCGACCGACGGTGTCGGCCCATTTCCGAAAGGCGAAGCCTGAACCGCGAAAGATGATGCCGAGCGCAGCCAGAGTCAACGGGATCCACATCGTGGTGCCGATCGAGACGAAGGCCTCGGGGAAGGCGGTCCAGAGGAAGACCAGCACAAAGATCAGCCAGACGTGGTTGGCCTCCCATACAGGGCCGATGGCCTGCTCGATGAGGGCGCGAGCGCGGCGGCCTTTCTCAGGCCCGCCCGCTACCAAGTCCCAGGCGCCGGCGCCGAAGTCGGCTCCTCCGAAGACGGCGTAGGCCGAAATCCCCATCCAAATCATGACGACGATGACGTTGGCGAGCATCAGCGGGGCGGGGGGCCATAGGGAGTGGCGACGTCCCTCCCGCGTCTCAAGCCAACGGCGATCCGCCGGAGCGAGACGACGGTGCCCGCGGTCAGGCCGAGATAGACGATGGTGGTGCCGATCAGGCTCCAGATAATTCCGTCAGCCTCAGTGACGGCGTCAGCGGTCCGCACCAAGCCGTAAACGATCCAAGGTTGTCTGCCGACTTCGGTGGTAATCCAACCCGCCTCCATCGCGATTACCGAGGCCACGCCCGCCAAAGCGGCGGAGCGCCAGAACCAGCGGCCCTGAGGAGGTCGCCGGTGACGCCACCAGGCGATCCCGAAAGTGGCTGACAAGGCGAGCATCAGCACTCCCAAGCCAACCATGACCTGGAAAGAGAAGTGGACGATGTTGACCGGCGGCAGCTCATCGTCGGGGAACTGGTCGAGACCGGGCAGCTCACCGTTGAAGTCGCGGGTCCCGAGGAAGGAAGCAAGGCCGGGGATCTCGATGGCGCCAACCACGTCGCCGTCTCGATAGATGCCACCCAAAGTCAGCGGGAGCGATCGGCCTCCTTCCGGGATCAGCTCCATGGCGGCGAACTTGGCCGGCTGCGCCTCGATCAGGCGGCGCGCGGCGACGTCGCCAACCAGGATTTGGATCGGGCTGGCGAGAGCTGCGACCGTGAAGGGGATCATGAATCCGAGGTAGTGGTGGGGGTCCCTTCGGCCCTGAGTCCATCCCCAGGCATAGACGCCGGCCACGAGGAATCCGGAAACCATGTACGCGGCGAGCAGCATGTGCACGTATTGCACCCAGACACCGGAGTTGAACATCGCCGCCCAGGGGTCAACCCGACTTACTTCTCCGTCGATGAACCGAAAGCCCGCCGGGTTGTTCATCCACGCGTTGGCTGAAAGGATGAAGAAGCTCCCGGCAATGCCGGAGAGGACGATGGGGAACAAAGAGAGAAAGTGGAGCCGTGCCGAGAGGCGCTTCCATCCATACAAGTAGATCCCAATGAAGATCGCTTCGAGAAAGAAGGACACGGCCTCGAGCGTGAAAGGAAGGCCGATCACATCTCCAAATGGGCCCATCAGCCCCGGCCAGAGAATGCCCATCTCGAAACTGAGGATTGTCCCCGAGACCGCGCCGACCGCAAAGAGCACTGCCATCGTCTTTGACCAACGGCGAGCGAGTTCCAGGTAGTGCATGTCGCCGGTACGCAAGCCTCGCCAATGGGCGATGAGGGTGATCAGTGGGAAGCCGATCCCGAGTGCGGCGAAGATGATGTGAAACCCGAGGCTGATCGCCATCTGGTTGCGGGCTGCGAGCAGGTTGAGGTCGGCAAACAAGGGGCCGTCCATTCCCTAGCCACGCTACTCAGCGCTTGGCGCGGCGATAAATCGGACTGGATCTGGTCCTTCGAACCGGACTTGCCTATCTCACAAGGCCATCATGGCTGGTCAGCGTTCGAAACTGTCCACGACATTGTCAGGAAGCGGACGATCGAGGTCGTCAGACACCGCATACAAGCCCCGGTCTTGACCCAGCGTGCGAGTGGTCCGAGGCCTAATAGGCACGAGCTTGGCGATGGGCTCACCTGCCCTGGTGATCGTGATCTCTTCCCCTGCCGTCACCCGGCGCAACAACTCGGAGAGCTGCGTCTTGGCTTGATGAACTTCCACGCTGGTCATGACGTTCAAATTACCGCGCCCTATGACTCCGAAGTCGGGGCCCCATGTCGTTGGAAAGAAGTCCTTGACAAGCGAACATCTGTTCGGTACAATGACGTGGTCAAGTTAGGCCAGCGCCCCGACTGGTCCCCGGAAGTTAGAGGTGGAGTTGGTGGGCGCAGGTCATATTCTCGAGTCGGCACTGGAAATGCTCCGGGCGGAGAATCTCGAAGTGTTGTATCCCGAAACGATCGCCGCAGAGTTGGTCGCGTTGCGGCAGCAACTCGACTGGCTCGAAGTGGAGTGGACCCGCCGAGTGGCGACGTTCGATGAGGCTGATGGCCGCCATCTGGAAGGACACACTTCGACGACCGCCTTCTTAAAGCACCGCTGCCGGATGTCTGCTGGCCGGCGCAGCGAGCGGTAGCTCTCAGTCATCGGCTGTCTTCATTCCAACAGACTGAAAAGGCCTTTTCGGATGGAACTGTTTCGTTAGACCAAGTTCGGCTAGTGGCCGATGTCCCGGAGCGGCTGGCCTCGGAGCTTTCGGAGTTTGAGCGACATTGATAAGAGGGGATGGCCGATCTGTAAGTTGCCAATACCAGGCAGCTCCTGGCGTATTGGCAGACGGCGATGGACGGTCCCGGCTCCGAAAACGAGGCTGAGGAACTCTGGAACCGTCGCTATTTCTTCTTGTCGCAGACCATCAACGGAATGGTGAAGGGCGATTTTCTTTTGGACCCGCAGACGGGAGAGGTTGTTATGACCGCGCTGGCGGCTTTGACTCCGCCCCGCCGAGACGGTGACGACCGCATCCCAGCCCAGCGGAGGGCCGACGCACTCGTCGACATGGCTCGCTCAGTGCTCGATTCGGGCGAGGCGCCTGGAAAAGTGAAACCCCATCTCCTGATCATGTCGGATGTGCAAGCCCTCTGTGGGCATGGCGGCGGGACCCACGAAACCGCCAGTGGCGTCGTCCTCACTCCGGGACAGATCCGCCAGGTGGCTTGCGACTGTGCCATCTCGCGGGTGGTGTTCGGACCCGACTCCCAGCCGCTCGACATCGGCCGGTCAAGCCGAGTGATCCCACCGGCCTTAGCCCGGGCGGTGATCGCTCGCGATCGGCATTGTCAACACCCTGGGTGCGATCGCGCTGCCCGTTGGTGTGATATCCACCACAAAATCCCATTGGGCCGATGGTGGTCCGACCGCTCTATGGAACCTGATCCTGCTCTGCCGCTACCATCACACCCTCGAGCACCGGCCAGCATCGCGCTCAGAATCGAAATTATTCATGGGCGGCGATCGGGGCCACCGAATGCAGCATCCGCCAGGCAAGAATGGCGATTGCGACGGCGGCGACGGCGGCGACGGTGGAGGTCCACCGCATGCTCGTCGTGAAGGCCGCACGGGCGGCATTGAGAACGATGGCAGCGCGGTCGGCGGGCAAGCCGGCCGCAACTTCGACGGCCCCGCCAAGAGTATCGAGGGCTTCCCCGCGGTCGGCGCCGACCAAATCGAGACGGGGCCCAAGGAACCCCCGATAGACCGCCGTTCCCAGGCTGCCGAGGAGGGCGATGCCGAGCGCCCCTCCTAGCTCGCCACTGGTCTCCGATATCCCCGAGGCCGCTCCCGCTTTCTCTTGCGGGGCCGAGCTAACGATGAGCTCGGTGGCCATCGTGATGACCGGCGCCAAACCCAGCGAAACGATCACCGACGCCACTGTGATCAGGGCGAGGTCATAGCGTCCGCCCACGAAGAGGAGGATGAAGAGTCCGAAGGCGGCGGAGGCGAGACCGATTCCCATCACCAGCGCTGGTCGGTAACGATTGAGGACCCGCGGTCCTACCTGCGAACCAACCACAAACGAGAGGGCAGCCGGAAGACCCCAAAGTCCCGCCTCGAGCGGCGACAGCGCCAGGACCAGTTGCATGAACTGGGCGATGAAAAGGAAGTAGCCGGCTATGACGAAGACGGCCAGCAGGTAGGTCACGAGAGAAGCCTGGAAGGCTTTGCTGGTGAACAGAGCCACGTCGAACAACGGGTCGGTGAGCTGTCGCTGACGTCGAACAAAAAGCCACCCAAGGACTAGACCGGCAACGATCGAAGCGAGGGCGAGGGCGATGACACCTCCCTGGGCGACCTCCTTGAGCCCGAAGATCACCGCCAGGACAGCTAGCAACGCCAGGCCAGCGCTCGCCAGGTCCAGACGACCGGCGGATGGATCTCGGTATTCGGGAAGGAGCCTCGGCCCGAGTATCAAGAGCAGCGCCATCACCGGAACGGCCAAGAGGAAGACCGATCCCCACCAGAACTGCTCCAGCAGAAAACCTCCGGCGATTGGTCCGACGGCGGCTCCTGCAGAGAATGCGGCCACCCACCAACCGATCGCCACCGATCGCTCTCGGGGATCCTCGAACATGTTGAAGATGAGCGACAAGGTCGACGGGGCGACGGTGGCGCCGGCTAGTCCCAAGAGAGCTCGTGCCAGGATCAGCATTCGGGCATTGGGAGCAAAGGCAGCCAGGATCGAGATCACCGCGAAGGCGGCGGCTCCGATCAGAAGCAGCTTGCGCCGACCGATCCGATCGCCAAGGGTACCCATCGTGATCAACGAGCCCGCCACCACGAAGCCGTAGATGTCGATGATCCACAACAACTCGGCGCTGGAAGGCTGCAGTTGGCCGCTGATCTGTGGGATGGCGAGATTGAGAACGGTCAGGTCCATCACATAGACGAGGCATGCCAGCGAAAGCACCGCCAAGCCGATCCACTCTTTGCGACTCGCGCGCGCAGAGGGTTGGTTGGTGATTTCCATCCGCTCCTGACACTAGGAGTGGACCGCGTCTGCTAGTTAGACCGCTGTGGGTACGAGCCGGCGCCGAGCGCCGACCGTTACAGCCATCAGAATTGAAGCCGGAGCCACGAGGCCAGAACCGGCCGACATCAGGGCTCGGAAGAGAAGGCTGAGCAAGCGGAAAGGAATCGCCAAGAGCTGGGAAAGACTTTCGATACCCAACCAGTCAGCGAGAGAGTCGAGCCATGAGGTTCCGGTCGAGGTGGGTGGAGTCCTCGACGCCAGAGGCGCAGGCTCGGCTCCGGCAAGCACTTGGGTAGCAACGATGGTTTGGAGAATTCGTAGCTCAACCGAGCGATCAACGGGCGGGTCGATTGCGACCGGACGCTCGTCAATGGGGGGAGGATTCAGAAGTGTTGGTCGGCTGGTCGGTTGGCTCGTCGTCGTCACAACCGGGACCTCGATCGTGGGCAGCACGTCGCCGCCGATCACCACTGGCGGAACCTAGGGATCCACCCCGATCGTCCCGTCCGGTTCAACCTCAACCGTAGGCGGCGTGATCACAATCGGGTCGATCACGACACCGTCCCCGATCGGGAGGACAACTTCGGGTGTGCTTACCGTCGGAAGGTCAACCGCCACAGGCGGGATCACCTCGGGGATGGTCACGGTGGGTACAGGAATCGTGGTGACCACGATTAGTTCGGTTACGTCGTCCACGACTCCGTCGATGAGGTCGCCCAACCCGGCCTGCGCCGGCACTGCGAGAAGCCAGCATCCGAGCACCAGCGAAGAGAGCCCGAGAATCTGACGGCGCTTTGAGGCTGGAGACATCACCTCAAGATCGGCCAAACCCTGGTCCCGGCTGAAGGGTGTGAGGTCATCGAGCCGATGCCATTCCGGTGAATCCCCGACGGGCTAGTCATCTGCAGACGTTCGCAGTAGCTCTGATGACAGTTCTCGCCACGGGTGGTGCCTTGCTCTTCTCCAAAGCCGACCAGGCCGAACGCATCGCCGCCGACGCCCGCACCCTCGGTGAATTGCAAGCAGCCTCGGCTGAAACTGCCACCTTTCGCGCTGCGTTGGTGATCGCTTTTGCTTCGACTGGGGACGTAGTGCCCGCGGTGGCTTTGGAGGCAGTCGACGAAGCGGTCGACGCAGCCCGGCGAGCTGAGGACCGACTCGATGCGTATCCAGTGCTCAGGTCGAATGCATCGCTCCTCGTCGACACGACCGAAGAGGTAAGAAGGGTCTTTAGCGAAGGTGATACCGCAGCCGCCCGCGAGCTGGTCGAGACCGAAGTGTTGCCGACCGTCTCGCAACTTGCGACCGACCTCAGCCAAACGAGCGCCACGGTTGCCGGCAGAATCCAGGCCGAGCAGGCACAGGCCGGACGCTTGGCGCGGGCGGCGTCCTTCGTAGTGGCGCTCATTGTTCCGGTGTTGGCAGTGGTCATTGTGCGCCGCAACGCTCGGCGGCGGTTAGAACGCGAGCGACTCGAATCCGAGATGCTCAGACAGAGAGAGCTCGCAGAGGCGAGAGATCGACTGATTGCCGGCCTGTCCCACCAGCTCCGCACCCCGATCACCGGGATCTACGGCTGGAGCGACCTGCTCGGGCAAAACCCCGAGATGGTTGCCGAAGGTTCGTTGGCCATACTCGGCCAAGCCGGCGACCTCCGCCGCATGGTCGATGACATCCTCGTCGCCGCTCGACTCGACACTTCCGAGCTCGTCTACCTACCCACCTCACGCGACGTTGGCAAGGTCGTAGCCCAGGCCGTGAGCCACTTCGAGCGCATCGGCCACGAGGTGCGGATCGAGTGCGCGGCGGCAGAGGTCTTCGTCGACGGCCCTCGCCTCGAGAAAGTCGTTCATAACCTCGTCTCGAATGCACTGCGCCATGGCCAGCCGCCGGTTGAAGTGGTGGGTCGGGTCGCCGGCCCGGTCTACCGGCTCGCGGTCATCGACCGAGGTGGCGGTCTCAAACTTGACCGGATGGAGAACCCCTTTGCCCCGTTTGCCCATGCCCCCGAAGCTATCACGACTGCCAACAGCCTCGGGCTGGGGCTCGCGGTCGCTGATTCGTTAGCCCGGCTTGTGGGCGGAGGCATCGAATACCTACGCCGCGACGGGTGCACAGTCTTCGCTTTGACGATTCCGCTCGAACCAAGCGCGGATCACGCGGTCCCTCCCCGAGAGGAACGCCAGGCTCCGTATTCATCGGCAAGCCCCACCAAGATGGGGGGAAGTACCGCCCCCGTGAAGACTCCCGCGGGCGTGACTACGACCAACAGCACAAACGTGTAAGCGACGGCAAACAGCACCCCCAGGATCCGGCGCCGCAGGACATTCGTGATATCGGGTTGCGCGAGGACCAGGGCGATGCCGACACCGAAGCCGGCACTGGCGCCGAGGATCGGCGAAAGCAACCCGACTGGGAGACCGATCAGCACCAAAAGCAGCATCGCCAACAGGACGAGCTTCGGCCGGGCGTTGCGGGAGACGAGCGCTACGACGACGAACACGAACGGGGCGATCAGGACCGCGAGCCCCACCAGCTGGGCGTCGATTGTCGTCTGGCCGTCGACCGAGCGAAATGCAGCGGCATAGGCGAAATAGCTGAACATCAACACGACCGTCCCCAGTGTCAACGCCAGCCAGTTGCGCCCCCGCAGAGGCGTTATTCCTCGGCCCGACGTTATCCCTTCACCCCACCGGCCGTCAGCCCGCGGACGAAGAACCTCTGCAAAGCAAAGAACACGACCAGCGGCAGGATCATCGTCACGAAAGCCGCGGCCGGCAGCAAGTTCAAAGCACCCTCACCGCGGCCCGCCAGGTCGCTCAACTCCACTGTCAGCACCCGGTTGGTCGGATCGAAGCCGAGAAACACCAGCGCGACCAGGAAGTCGTTCCAGACCCAGAGGAACTGGAAGATCGCGAGCGAGGCGATTACCGGCGTCGACAGCGGAATGATCAGCCGAGTGAACGTCGTGAAGTGGCTGGCGCCATCGATCCGTGCGGATTCGATCAGTGAGCTCGGCAGGGACCCCATGTAGTTCCGCAATAGATAGACCGCGAGCGGCAAACCGAACCCGGCATGGGCTAGCCACACCGCCGGGTAGGTGCCGTTGAGATCGAGCCCGGTGTAGACGCGGAGAATCGGAATCAATGCCATCTGCAATGGCACCACCATCAACCCGACGATCGAGACGAAGATCAGGTTGCGGCCCGGAAACTCCATCCAGGCGAAGGCGTAAGCGGCAAACGCCGCCACCGTGACCGGAATCGCCACAGCCGGAATGGTCACCGCCACCGTGTTAGCAAACGCGTTGGCAAAGCCCTCCTCCAAGACCGTCGTGTAGTTCTCGAGCGTCCAGGCGGCCGAGTTGAATAGATCACCGAATACGGTCCACCAACCGCTTCCGCGGATGTCGGTAGGCGCTCGAAAGGAGTTGATGAGGAGGCCAAGTGATGGCACCGTCCAGAGAGCTGCGATGAAGGCAACCACCAAGACCGCCGGAACTCGCGATCCGCGGTTTCCGCTCTCCTGACTCGAAGTATGAACCGCGGGTTTTGTCGCTGTCGCGGTCATCGAGTGGCCTCCTGCTCCTTGAATCGTTTGATGTTGATGACGAGGATCGGGATGACAGCCAGGAACAGGACCACTGCCAGGGCAGCTCCGATCCCGTCGTTGCCGAAGGTGAAGAACTCGGTGACCATCCGCTCGGCCACAACTGACGTATCGAATCCGCCCCCAGTCATCACAAAGACGATGTCAAAGACCTTCCAGGTGGTGATGATGACCGTGGTCCACACGACCACCAAAGTAGAAGCGATGGTGGGGATGACGATCCTGCGAAACACCTCCCATTCGTTGGCACCGTCGAGACGGGCGGCTTCGAGCATGTCGTCGGGTACGGCCTTGATCGCGGACGAAAGGATGACCATCGCGAATCCTGTTTGTAGCCAGACCAAGATGACCATCAAGAACAGGTTGTTCCACAGCGGGACCTGCAGCCAGTTGACCGGGCTCCCGCCGAAAGCCGTCCAAACGGCATTGAGCAATCCGATTTGCTCGCCGAAACCCTCCGGCCGGAAGTTGTAGATGAAGCGCCAAACCACCGACGCGCCCACGAAGGAGATCGCCATTGGCAGGAAGATGAGAGACTTAGCGGCCGACTCTGATTTCGAGCCGAGCTTGTCGGCCAGGGTGGCAAAGCCGAGTCCGATGCCGACGGCCAGGAGGGGCACGACGAGTACCCAAATGACGCTGTTGCGCATCGAGATGAGATAGACGCTGTCGGTAAAAATCGTGACGAAGTTCGAAAGGCCGACGAACTCTGTTCCAGATGCGTTCTGGAAGCTGAGGATGAAGGTGCGAACCGCCGGATAGACCAGATAGAAGCCGAGCAGCACCATCGCTGGCCCCGCAAAAGCAAAAGGCCTTACCGCCGTACCCAAACGGTCCGGCATCGCTGTAATCGCTCGGTCCATTGCCCAGAAAAGCGCCCAAACGCCGCCTACGCCCACGATCAGCGCGACAATGACTTGCAGGATCTTGTTCGTGTCCTCTCGTTGGAGGAACTCGAACGTCACAAAGAAGACCGCGAGCACTGCAGGGATGATCAGGGCGCTTGCCAGTCGGAGCAACCAGACCTGCAGCGAGTTCGACTGTGCCCCAGGCTCACTCAGTGGCCGGCGGATCTCTGACGGCGTCTCCACCAATACGGGAGGGGTTGTCATTGCGTCTCCTTGTTGGCTGGGTAGTCCAGAGGCCCTCCGACCTTACTAACTGCCCTCGGCGGACGTCGTCGAGATCCGCAGATACCCGCCGAAGGCGGGTATCTGCGGATGACTGCTAAGCGACCGGATCAGCTGGGCCAGCTGGCCTCGATTGCGCTCGCTACGTCTGCGGATGGGGTGCCCTGCGACCAGTCGATCATCCCGGTCCAGAACGTTTCCTGCCCTACTTCGGGAGGCATCAGGTCGGAGCCGTCGAACGCGAACGTGTTCGCCGCCAACGCCTGGGTCACTGCCTCGGCGAAGGTGCGGGACGTCTCCGTGTCGTAACAGCCCAGATCCACGTCCTTATGACCCGGCAGGCGTTCGACGCCCTCAACTCCATGTCCACCATTCGGAGCGATGCCGCCGCCGGTGGCCGAGGCCAGGGTGCACTGCCATTCGGGGGTGATCCAGTCCATGATCGCCTGGGCTGCGCCCGTCGAGTTGTCGAACACGATCAGGGTGTCACCGCCACCCATCGCGCCGGGGTTGCCGTCGATGGTCGGGAAGTTGAACACTCCGAGCTCCGATTCCTCGCCTGCCTCATAGCCAGGTGACTGTTCGAAGAAGTTGGAGATGAACGACCCCTGCTTCAACATCGCGCACCCGGCCGGGTCCTCGAACAACGGCCCCGGTGAGTCCTCGAAGTTGATTCCGGCCACGTTCTCGGCACCGCCGAGCACGAAGCCCTCGCCAAAGAAGATCTCTCCGAAGGTATCGAAGGCCTGCGTTACCGCCGGGTCGTCGAAGGGAATCTCATGGTTGTACCACTGGGCGTAGACATCGGCCCCCTGCTGGCGGAGGAGAATGTCCTCGATCCAGTCGGTGCCCGGCCAACCGGTGGCGTCGCCACTCTCGAAGCCGAAGCACCACGGGGTTTGACCATCGGCCACCATCTGGCTGGAGAGAGCCACCAAGTCCTCATAGGTCTCGGGGATCTCGTAGCCGTTAGCCTCGAAGGTCGGCATGTGATAGAAGACGATCGACTTGTAGTTCGGGAACCACGGAATTCCGTAGTGGTTGCCGTCGTCGCACAGGCCTAGGTTCATCCAGTAGGCGGAGTGGTTCTCCTCCATCGCGGCGATGTCAAAGCCCATCTCCTCTAATGAAACCAAAGCCCCTTCATCGGCGAAAGAGCAAATCGACGCCGGTTGGGGCGTGAAAGCCACCGCCGGGGGATCGCCTCCGTCGACTTGGATACGAAGCTGCTGTTCGAACTCCGACACACCTGTGTAGGTGATGTTCGATCCTGTAGCCCCATTATAAGCGGCCAGGAACCCGTCGATCGCGTCGCCCTCGGCGCCAGTCGGACCGCCAAAGAGGTCGAACTCGACACTGCCGCCGGTGCCTCCATCAGTCGTTGTCCCGGTACCTCCCGGGTCGGCGGTGGTGCCGGTACCGTCGCTAGCCCCTCCGCCGCCGCAGGCAGCGATCGCCAGCGCCAGAACCGCAAGCAGCACCAGCCACTTGCTGAATCGATCCATATTTGATTCCTCCGTTTTTTCGTGAATTGGGACAGGGGTCATCCCACTAGGTAGCTGCCACCATATCCGAATTGACATACCCGATGCGGCGTCCTCGGTGGAGCGTTGGTTGCGTAATCTGGCCGCCGATGGCTGACTTTTTCTCGGATGTCGCCGAACCGATCGGTTATGGCGGGCCAAATTCTCGCGACCTCGCCTTTCGGGTCTACCGGCCCGATCGAACCGTCCTTGGCAAGACCATGGAAGATCACCTGCGGATGGCGGTCTGCTACTGGCACTCCTTCAACTGGGCTGGCAGCGACATCTTTGGGGCGGGAACCTTCGACCGACCCTGGCTCGACCCCGGAGCCGACCCGCTAGCGGCCGCCCATCAGAAGATGGATGCGGCTTTCGAGTTTTTTCAGAAGCTTGGCATCCCGTTCTTCTGTTTCCACGATGTCGATATCGCCCCGCCCGGTGACTCGTTCGCCGAGTCGGCGCGCAACCTAGAAACGATGGTCGACTACGCCGAGAAGAAGATGGCCGAGACCGGGGTTCGGCTCTTGTGGGGAACCGCCAACCTGTTCTCCCATCCCCGTTACGCCGCCGGGGCCGCGACGAATCCCGACCCGGACGTTTTCGCATATGCGGCCGGACAGGTGAAGCACGCGCTCGAGGCGACGCAGCGGTTGGCTGGCGTCAACTATGTCCTTTGGGGAGGACGGGAGGGATACGAGTCGCTGCTCAATACGGATCTCAAGAGGGAAGGCGAGCAACTCGCCCGCTTCCTGACCCTCGTCGTCGAGCACAAGCGCAAGATCGGTTTCGAAGGCGCCCTGCTCCTCGAGCCCAAGCCGGCTGAGCCGACGAAGCACCAATACGACTACGACTGCCAGTCCGTCCATGGTTTTTTGCAACGCTTTGATCTCACGGACCAGTACCGGGTGAACATCGAGGCCAACCACGCCACCCTCGCCGGTCACAGCTTCCACCACGAGGTCGCCTACTCGGTGGCGCACGGCATCTTCGGATCGGTCGATGCCAACCGCGGGGACTACCAGAACGGCTGGGACACCGATCAATTCCCCAATTCGGTCGACGAGCTCACGCTCGCCATGTACGAGATTCTCAAGAGCGGCGGTTTCACCACCGGCGGTTTCAACTTCGACTCCAAGCTGCGAAGACAGTCGATGGATCGCCTTGATCTTTTCCACGGACACATCGGAGGCATGGACACGCTGGCGCAGGCGTTGCTTGCCGCCGCCGACCTGGTGGAGAGCGGAGACCTGTCGAAAGCCGTGAACGAGCGCTATGCCGGCTGGTCGGAAGCCCTCGGCCAGGGAATTGTCGATGGAAGTGAAAGCCTCGACTCGTTAGCTGCGAAAGCTATAGCGGGCGACGTCGACCCCAATCCCGTTTCTGGACACCAGGAGCTCTTGGAGAACCGAGTCAATCGCTCGATCTGGTTTTCCCGCACCTGAGCTACTCCGCCGGATCCCGGGCGTTCGAGGTCGAGGTGGGTTCCTACATTGTCTCTATCCCCGATTCGTTCGGCCCGCGCATCCTCGGCTTTCGGCGAAAGGATGGGCCCGACCTCTTCGCCACTTTGGATGACGACGTCGTCCTCGAACATCCCGAGTCGGGTGTTTATCGGTTCCGAGGCGGTCACCGGCTTTGGGCCGCCCCCGAGCTGCCCGCGGTCACCTACGCCCCCGACGACGAAGAGTGCGAGGTGTCTTACGGCCGGGGTTTGGTCACCCTCACGGGGCCGGTCGATCGCGCCGGCCTAAGCAAACGGCTCGTCGTCACTGCCGAGGGATCGAGCCTGGTGGTCGACCACACCCTCACCAACCACGAACCGGAAGCTCGCGAGCTCGCTCCCTGGGCGATCACCCAGTTCCGCATGGGAGGGTTCGCCTTGATGCCGTTGGGTCGGTCCGAAAGCAATGTCCAAGGCGATCGCAGTCTGACAGTGTGGCCTTACACCGACCTTTCAGATCCGCGGCTCGAAATGGATCAGAGTTCGCTCACGGTGGCCGCCGAACCGGGCCCGGCGTTCAAAATCGGCGTCGGTCCCAACCCCGGTCGTCTCGGCTACCTGCTGGACGGCTGGCTCTTTCTCAAGGAGATCGCTCTGGCCTTCGATCGGCCTTACGCCGACCGCGGAGCAACCGGTCAGATCTTTGTCGAGAACAAATTCTGCGAACTCGAAAGCCTGGGGGCCTTGATTCGGCTTGCGCCGGGCGAGCGGGTGTCGCACCGCGAGCTGTGGTCTCTAACCGAATGCGACGGGATTGAGACGGCCCGCCAACGGGTCGTCGCCGTCTAACCCCAGGACGTCTCGGTCACCGGGCGCAGCGCCACCTCGAGGATGCGGTGGTTGCGAGGCCGAGTGAGGACAAAGATCACCGTCTCGGCCACATCGTCGGCGTTCATCATCCCTTTCAATTCCGGCATGTTCGGAGTGCGACCGCTGCCCATCGCAAAGTCAGTGGCGACGCCGCCGGGGGCGACGTTCGTGCAGCGAACTCCTTGCTCGCGCAGCTCGTGATCGAGAGATCTGATTAGCCCGATCTGTGCGAACTTCGACGCGCAGTAGACGGCTTCGTAAGGGAGCCCGCGCCTTCCGGCCTCGCTGGCGATGGCGACGATGTCGGCTTCGCCGCTCTTGAGCAAATGCGGCAAGGCGGAGCGGATGGCATAGATCGTGCCTTTGACATTGACGTCGATCATTTGCTCGAGCTCTTCAGGGGGCAGATCGAGGAAGGGGCCATAGGCCCCAACTCCGGCGTTGGCAATGAGGATGTCGAGCCGGCCAAAACGTTTGATCGCTGCGTCAACGAGAGCGTCGAGCGAGGCCTGGTCGCGGACGTCGGTGGGCTGAGCGACGGCGCCGGCGATGCCGAGAGCGTCACCGCTACGGGAGCCAAGAGCGAGCTGCACCTGCTCTCGGCTCAGGCGATGGGCGATCGCCGCGCCGATTCCGCGGCTGGCGCCGGTGATCAAGGCGACCTTGCCATCGAGGCTGACCGCCATATCAGCCGTGGAGGTCGGCGAGCTCGGCCTGGGTGACCTCATCGGGGAGCTTGCCCATGATGATCATTCCCAGGACCTGGTCCTTTGTGACCTCTTCTTTCTTCACGGTTCCCACGAGCTTGCCGGTCAGCATGACACTGATCCGATCCGCCAAATCGAAGACGTCGTGGATGTCGTGGCTGATGAGAAAGATCCCGAGGCCTTCGTCCTTGAGCTGGCGGATCAATGATCCGACCTGAGCGGTCTCGGCGGGCCCGAGGGCAGCAGTCGGCTCGTCCATGATCAATACCCGTGCGTTGAAGTGGACGGCTCGGGCGATCGCCACCGACTGACGTTGACCACCCGAGAGCCAGCCAACCGCCTTCTTGAAATTGAGGAAGCGGGGGTTGAGCCGGCCCATCACCTTGCGAGTGGCGCTTTCCATGGCCGAATCATCGAGAGAGCCGAGCCGGGTCCGCAGCTCCCGTCCCAGAAACACGTTGCCCGGAGCATCGATGTTGTCCGCGAGCGCCAACGTTTGGTAGATCGTCTCGATTCCCAAGTTCTTGGCCTCGATCGGGTTATGGATGGTGACCGGGCGGCTGTCTATGAAGATCTGGCCGGAATTGGCGGGATGGGCGCCCGACAGGGTCTTGATCAAAGTCGACTTGCCGGCGCCGTTGCCACCAACCAGCGCCACGACTTCGCCGGGGTGAAGGTCAATCGAAACCCCGTCGACGGCGTGCACCCCGCCGAAGGACACCCGGATATCGCGCATCTCGACCATAGGCGAGCCCGTCTTGACGGTCATTTAGCCACTCTCCTCCGGTAAAGTGTGTCGATAGCGACTGCAATCACCAAGACGATGCCGACGACGATGTCTTGCAGTGGCGCGTCGACGCCCACCAGGACCATGCCCGATTGGAGAGACTGCATCACCAAAGCCCCCAGGGCTGCCCCTGAAATGGTCCCAACTCCGCCACCGAGCGAGGTGCCACCGATCACTGCGGCGGCGATGACATAGAGCTCGGCCAATGTCCCCAACCCGCTGGTGCCGGCGTTGAGGCGGGCGGTGGTGACAGCTGCACCGATCGCGACCAGGAAACCCATCAGCGCAAAGGTCATCAAGATCGTGCGCTTGGTTTTGATCCCTCCCAAATTGGCGGCCTCTGGATTCCCGCCGATGGCAAACACATAACGGCCGAAGCGGCGCCTGGTGGCGAGGAACGTCATCGCCAACGCCACCACGATCGCGATCAACACCGGGTTGGCTATCCCAAGCGCGATCCCGCCTGGAGGCACTTCGATCCCGCGCTCGGCCGCGTATTGCTCGGCCAGGGCCTCTGGCATCGGATAACTGTTGATGACCGCCACCGCTCCGAGCACGACGACGCATCCGATGATGGCGAGGGTTGCCTCGGCCCAAACTGGCCGCAGGCCGAATCCGAACTTGCGCCGTTGTCGGCGACCGACCAACAGGAAAAAGACGATGCCCAGGCAGGCGATCACGCCGATTGCCCAGCTGGCAGGGCCTCCGATCCTCCCTCTCGAACCACCGCCGAGCAACTGAAAGCTCGAGTCCATCGGGGCGATCGTGCGGCCGCTGGCTAGGGCCCACGCGGCGCCGCGCCAGACGAGGAGCCCTCCCAGGGTCACGATGAAAGAGGGCACACCGACATAGGCGATGATGAAGCCGTGAAATGCGCCCAGCAGCGCTCCGAGCAAGAGCCCGGCGATAAGGGTGATGATCCAGGTGAGGGGATGATCAAAGCCGAGGATTCCGGGGAGGATCTCGGCTTGCAACAAGGCCATCGACATCCCGACCACCCCCAACATCGAGCCGACCGAGAGGTCGATGTTGCGGGTGACGATGATCAGGACCATCCCCGTGGCCATGATCGCAACGGCCGCGGTTTGCACCGACAAGTTCCAAAGGTTGCGAGGGGTGAGAAAAGTGCCGCCCGACAGGATGTGAAAGCCGATCCAAATCACGACCAGGGCACCCACCATTCCCAATAGGCGAGTGTCAATTTCCATGGCCCCGAGGAGCGAGCCAACCGAACGCTTGGGAGGAAGCGCCGTCTCCTGAGGCGCTGTGACCACGTCAGTCAACTGTCACCTTTTTCAAGTCGGAGATGTGGCGCCCATTCGGGCGCCACATCCATTGTTGATTGCTACGCGCAGACCTCAACGCTTCCGGCCTCAACTCCCTGGCAGAGTTCCTCGACCGTGATCCACTCGGCGTCGACCACCACATCAAGGTTGTCCTGGGTGATGGCGATCGGCGTGAGCAAGATCGAGGTCATCGAGTTTCCACCCGGCGAGTCGAACTGAACGACCCCGGGCACGTCGCCCAGTGCAGTTCCCTGGGCCAGCGCGACGGCAGCTTCGCCGGCCGCGCGACCGAGCTCGCGTGCGTCTTTCCAAACCGATACCGACTGGGTGCCGAGTGCAACCCGGTTGAGTGCGGCGAGATCGCCGTCTTGACCTGAGACCGGGACAGTCCCAGCCAGACCCTGCGCTTCGAGGGCGGATACCACTCCACCGGCCATGCCATCGTTCTCCGAGAGCACCGCGTCAATTGCGTTGTTCTCCTGGGTCAGGCACTGTTCCATGTTGGTTTGCGCAACTGCCGGATCCCAGTTGTCGGTGTAGGTCTCGCAGGCGATGTTGATGGCGCCGGAGGCAGCCGCCTCACCGATCACTTCTTCGTACCCAGCCCGAAGGAAGTCGGCATTGGCGTCGGCCGAGTTGCCTTTGATGATCGCGTAGTTGCCCTCTGGAACCAGGCCGAAGATGACCTCGGCCTGGAGGCGACCCACTCCGACATTGTCGAAAGTGATGTAAAGGGCGCCCGGATCTTCGATCAGACGGTCATAGGCGATGACAGGGATTCCCTGTTCGAGCGCGCTCGCCACCGCCGGCAGGATCGCTTCGCCGTCCTGGGCGAGGATGATCAACACATCGGCTCCCTGAACAATCAGGTTCTCGACGTCAGCAAGTTGCTGCTCGGCTGACGAACCCGCATCGGCGTTGATATAGCTGGCGCCACCTGCCTCTAACGCAGCGACGATGGCCGGCTCGTCGGACTTGGCCCAGCGCTCTTCGTTGTAGTTGTTCCAAGAGACACCGACAATGAGCTCGTCATCGGTGGCACCCGTGGTGTCGGTCGCCCCGGTGGTGTCGGTCGCACCCGTGGTGTCGGTCGCACCCGTGGTGTCGGTTACGCCGGTAGTTGCCGGCGTGTCATCAGCGGTCGTTGTGGCCGCACCTCCGTCCCCGCACGCGGCGAGGAGCATCACGAGGACAGCCATTAACGCCAGTAATCGTCGATTCATTTGTTTTTCTCCTTTTGGGGGTTGGATCCCCAGCGCCCGTGAGCATACCGACGCCGGCCGAGGCCAGCCGTGAACGCGGTTACCTTCCGTTGGCGAATATGCGTTCGAGCACCTCCAGGTTGGCGACCGCGTCTTCCGGAGGGATGGGAACCTCGGTGTTCTCGCGCACCGCCTTGGCGAAGGCGTCGGCTTGGATTTGATACTGGTCGGCGGCTGGAATCTCGTAAATGGATAGCCCGGGATCGGTTGGCGGCATCCCGCCGGCGAAGTGGAGGATGCGGGTTGGACGATCCGGCGGAATGTTGAAAGGGATTTCGATTGTGAGCCTTCCCTCGGTTCCGTGGACGTGGACGCGTTGATCGTCTTCGAGCTGGGTGGAGCAGGTGAAGGTCGCATGGCCACCCTCGAAATCGAGGAGCACCGAGGTCAAGGCATCGGTGTGAAACGATGGATCTCGGCGGATGGCCGACTTCACCGCGGTCGGCTCGGCGTCAAAAAGCATCCGCGCCGCGTTGACCGGATAGCAACCGATGTCAAAGAGCGCGCCGCCGCCGAAGTCGGCGATGTTGCGTATGTTGTCGGGATCGAGATTCCGATACGAGAAGAACGACTGCACCGCCCGGAGCTCACCGATGGTTCCTTGTCGAACCAGGCGGAGGGTTTCCACCCACATTGGATGAAAGCGATACATGAACGCCTCCATCAGTTTGATGCCGGCTCGTTTGGAGGCGGCAATCATCGCCTGAGCCTCGGCGCTGCTCGTCGCCAGCGGCTTCTCGCACAGCACGTGCTTTCCTGCGTCGGTGGCGGCCAAGGTCCATTGCGCATGGAGATGATTGGGCAGCGGGATGTAGACCGCGTCGACCTCCGGATCAGCGAGGAGCTCCTCGTAGGAGCCGAAGGGCCGGTCAATCTCGAGCTCCTTCGCGACTTCATTGGCTTGGTCTTTCGACCGAGAGGCAATGGCGACGACCCGGCCATGCTCGGAACGCTGGATGGCCGGGATGACTTTGTGACGGGCGATGTTGGAGGTGCCCAACACCCCCCAGGCGAATTCCTTCAGATCAGCGCCTCCTTGGGGAATTGTTTCGGCGCTTGGTTTCCGGAGCAATTGTGATCAAGCAGCCACGGACCGTAGTGGCATTGGTGCTCGGCCTGGTGGCGGGGGTGGTCATGGCCGGGGGAGTGGCGTTTGGCTTGGTGCGCTATTTCGACTCGGGGGTGCCCGACCTTGCTTACGGACCACCACGCTTTGTGAAGGAGACGGCCGGCATCGAGCACTCCTACGACGGGGAGTTTCAGTACTTTGTCGGCGGCGGCGTCGCCGTGTTTGATTGCGATGGAAACCAGAAACCCGACCTTTTCCTGGCCGGGGGCGTGAATCCGAGCGGGGTTTTTAGGAACGAGAGTCCATCCGGGGGGAGCCTTCGCTTCGAGCCCGTTGCCGGGGCTGGGGCCGAGCTCGAGGGCGTCACCGGCGCCTATCCGATTGATGTCGACAGCGATGGCTTGGTCGACTTGGCGGTTCTGCGGGCGGGGGAGAACGTGATGTTGCGCGGGCTCGGCAGCTGCCGGTTCGAGCCTGCGAACAGTTTGTGGGGGATCGACGGCGGCGAGGACTGGACGGTGGCTTTCAGCGCCAAGTGGGAGGCCGGCGCTTCGATGCCCAGTCTGGCTTTTGGCAACTACGTGGACCTCGACGACCGGACCCGCTGCTCGGATCATCAGCTTCTTCGACCGGTTGGCGCGAGCTATGGGGCACCCGAGATACTCACTCCTGGCTGGTGCACTTTGTCGATCCTTTTCAGCGATTGGGACCGATCTGGGCGGCGCGACCTGCGGATGACCAACGACCGTCACTACTACAGCGATGGCGAGGAACAGCTCTGGCGAGTCGAAGCTAATGAGCCCGCCCGCCTCTACACGCACGACGAAGGCTGGCAACCGATGCGGATCTGGGGGATGGGTATTGCCAGCCATGACCTGACCGGTGATGGGTTGCCCGAGGTCTACCTCACCAGCCAAAGCGATAACAAGCTGCAGACTTTGGCCGCAGGTTCGAGCTCGCCCAACTACGAAGACATCGCCTTCGAGCTTGGCGCCACCGCCCATCGACCCTTTGCTGGCGATGTCAACCTGCCTTCGACCGCCTGGCATCCCCAGTTCGACGACGTGAACAATGACGGGCTGGTGGATCTGTTTGTATCCAAGGGAAACGTCGAGGCAATGGCGGACTACGCCGCCGATGATCCGAATAACCTGCTCTTGCAGAACCCGGATGGGACCTTCACCGAGAGCGCCCTTGAAGCAGGAATCGTCGATTTCGGTAAGAGCCGGGGAGCCGCGTTGGCTGACCTCAACCAGGACGGCTTGCTCGACTTGGTCGTGGTGGTCCGTCGAGAGAATGTGGCAGTGTGGAGAAACACGGGGGCGGAGTCGAGGGGGAACTGGGTGGCGTTGCGCTTGCAGCAGCCGGCTCCCAACCGCGACGCGATCGGGGCGTGGATCGAGGTGAAGGTCGGTCGCCATGTCCAACATCGGGAGTTGACGATTGGCGGCGGTCACGCCGGAGGCATCCTGGGTTGGGCCCACTTCGGTCTCGCTGAGGCAAGCTCGGCGGAAGTCAGAGTTACCTGGCCCGATGGCGAGGTTGGTCCGTGGACGAATGTTGCCGCCAACCAATTCGTGACGGTTGACCGCTAAAGCATGGCCAAAGCCAAGCTGGCACGAATTGAGCTGCCGGATTTCGGCACGCCCACTCGCATGCCCGAGCTTCCCGCTCATCTGTATCAGGCGCGCATCGATCGGCTCCGCGAACTGGCGGGGTCGCGCGACTACGACGCGGTGGTCGTCTACGGAGATCGCGAGCACAGCGCCAACCTGTCGTATCTCTCCGGGTTCGATCCTCGCTTCGAGGAGGCGTTGCTCGTGGTTGGCAAGGACCCGGAGCCAACGATCCTGGTTGGCAACGAGTGTTGGGGGATGGCGGGGGCGGCGCCGCTTCGGATGCGCCGGCAACGCTTCCAGGAGTTCAGCCTGCCGAGCCAGCCCCGCGACAAATCGCGGTCCCTGACCGCGATCCTC
>JACCTH010000020.1 GCA_013812505.1 Acidimicrobiia bacterium
CGCAGCAGCGCGAAGAGGATCAGACCTCCGAGGAGAAGCGCCAGCACCTCCGGAAAAGGCAGGTCGATGGCGCGGACGATCAAATAGCCGAGGGCGATGCTGAGCAACCCGAGCCAGATCGACGCTAGCCAGCGCCCGACCCTGCCGGGCATTGCAGCGGGAAGAGTCCCGGCAAGAGGTACCGCAATCGCCAGGAGCACCAATACGACGATGACTTCGGTGCGAGTCGACGCACGGGCGATGAAGAACTCGGCGTTGCGACCGAGGATGTCGAGCACCGGCCAAGCCACCGCCAAGGCGGTCAACGCGAGCGCGATCCGGATTCGGCTCGGGCGCGTCATCGCCAATTGCTATCTCGGCAGAACGTGGAAAAGGATGCGACCTTCCCACGCTTTCTCCGTCTGCACCGCGAAGTTTGATGCGAGCAGAGCGCGCAGGCTGGCTTCGTTGTAATCGCCGTGAATCTCGTTGGCCCGCTTGTTGATCGCCAGGCGCTTGGCCAGCGGATCATTCGGCGGCACCCATTCGAAGATGATCTCGCTTCTCAGGCTCGCCAGCCAGTCCATAACTTCCGACAGGGGCAGGTTTCCTGCCACGACGAGATGGTGGATCACGGCCAAGAGCAGGATCAGGTCGGGTTTTCCCCGGTCTTCCAGCCGTTGGCGTTCACGACCGCGCCATCCCAACCCTGGCGAGGGGTTGGAGAGGTCGAACACGAGCGGCAGGATGTTGTCGGGACCGTTCTCGACTAGATCGCGGTAGAGCCGGTCGATGACGAGCTGGTCGGCGTCGGCCGCTAACACCAGGTCGGCGTGGCTCGCGGCGAGACGCGAGAAGTGTCCATCGTTGGCGCCTAGGTCCCAGACCAAGCTTCGTGGACGGTCGCGAAGGACCGATTCGACGAACTCGGTTTTCGCCTGGCGCTGGCTGGCGACATGGTCGCATTGGGCGTAGCCCGACCAGGCGGACGTTTCCGGTTTCCATTCCAAGCGGGAAATCACCCCGTGGAGACGCTTTTGGTTGGCGGCGATCATTTCCGGCTTGAAGCCTGCCGAGCTCAACTCATGGCGGACGTCACGTTCGGCATCGACGCGGCGTTGCGCTCTTGCCTGCATCGTGACATCGAGGGCTACTCCGGGCCGGAGCTTTTGCCCTTTGAGCATGGCGTTGGCGGTCTCGGGATCGATGCCGTCGAGGTCGCCGCGGAGGAGTGGTTGGAAGGCGATCCCGCTGTACGCCTGGATGAGAAGGGGGTAGAGGAAGAGCCGGCAGAACTGGCCATAACCGATCCAAGGTTCACCAGGCCGATAGGGGCGAAAGGAGCCCAGGTCGACAAAGATCGGTTCCCGGCCGCGGAACTGGATGTTGTAAGGCGTGGCGTCCTTGAGATCGAGCCCACTGGCGAGCGCGGCCTGGTTGAGCTCGAGATGAAAAAGCGCGGCGCGCTTGAGCATGCCAAACGACCATTCGTACGGGTAGGTCCAAAAGGGCATTCTCTCGTGGACGAGGGTCAGGTCTTCGCCCAGCTCGGTCGCAACGAGGCGGCCCTTCCAAGCCTCGAGCAGACCGCTGGCGGCGAGGGCTTCCCAATCGTCTCGGCCTTGGGTGGTGAGCAAGCGCTCGACCGCACCGTTACGGAGGACGACGCGACTTGCTGGATCTCGAAACGAGCCCGGGTCAAAGTGGCTCACTCGGATTGGACCGGCTAGATGTCGGCGGGAGTCTCGGTTTCGACCTTGGGGGTGCGCCGAAAGAGGCGGCGCCCGGTGGTCTTGAGGTAGACGGCCAGCCCGGCGATCCCACCCAGAAGCGCCTGTACAAGCAGACTGCCAGTTCCCGGGTCGATATATGCAAAGATCATCAGCGAGGTTCCTTAACGGTTTGGAACACGGAGATTAACGAGTCTTCCTCGCAAACGACCCGGAGAAGAGCGGCCGCAAGGATTCCCTGATGCCCTGGTTCAAAGGCAATCTGCACACCCACACCAACCTCTCCGACGGTGACAGTCCGCCAGGGGAGGTGGCGCGTTGGTACGACGACCATGGGTACGACTTTCTGATCATCTCCGACCACAACGTCCGGTTCCCACCCGAAGTGCTGCAGGCGGAGCTGCGGGCGGAGGGCCGACACCTCTTGCTGATCCCAGGGGAGGAACTCACGACCTGGTGGTCGGGCCCAGAAAGGACCTATGCGCTTCATGTCAACGGGTACGGGACATCGGTCACTCATGGGGAGGCGGACGGAGGGTCGGTGTCGGCAATTCTTCAACGGATGGTCGATCGGGTCGTCACCGACGGCGGCCTGGCGAGCGTCAACCATCCGAATTTCTGGGAGTCGATCACCTGGCAGGAGATTGCCGCTCTGGAAGAGCTCACGTTTCTCGAGCTTTACAACGGCCACCACCTCGCGGCCAACGAGGGCACCCCGAGCCAGCCACCGATGGAACAGGTCTGGGATCTTGTTTTGGGCCAGGGTCGGCGGGTTTGGGGTTTGGCGGTCGACGACGCTCACGATTTCCAATCGTTCGGAGCGGATCGGGCCAACCCTGGTCGCGGCTGGGTGGAAGTCGCCGCAGATGCGCAAGATGCCGAATCGATCCTTGCCGCATTGGGTCGCGGCCTTTTCTACGCGTCGACCGGTCCGAGCTTGCTGGGACTCTCGATCGAGGGCGGAGCACTACTGGTCGTAGCCGATCGCCCATCGCAGGTCGAATTCATTGGTGACGGCCAGTTGGTGGAGGTTGTCAGTGGTGAAGAGGCGCGCTTCCCGCGCGGGCGTTGGGCCTATCTCCGCGCCCGCGTCGTCAACGAGTTGGGGGTCGCGTGGAGCCAGCCACAAAAAGAGTGAGACCCGTCGCCTGACGGGTCTCACTTTGCGGGCGCCTTGGTCTGGGAGGAAGCTGAGTTCAGGCGCCTGTCTCGGTGGATGGATCTGAGCGATCGTTCGGGCCGTGGAATGGCGGCCACTCGCCGTTGACGAGCTCCGCTGCCCGCTCGGCGGCGTTGGCCCTGATCTCTTCGGCTTTCGCCTCGTCGAAGGTTCCTGCGGCCAGGGCCTCGTCCACCCAGGCATTCGCCGCGGCGACCAGCGCGTCGATCACGGTCTTCGCGGTTACGCCGTTGGACTCGGCGACCTCGGCCACGGTCTGGCCGCCCTCGAGAGCCTCACGCAACTCGGTTTCGGTGATCCCAATGGTGGTCGAGATCACACCAAGGCCGAAATGCACCCGGTGGGAGAACCGGCCATGGTCGGGGACCTGGCTGGCAAGCTCGGCGGCAACGGCGTCGGCCTGCGCCGAGGTGATGGTGCCGTCGGTCACGAGCCCATCGAGCGCCGATCGAATTCGCGTCTGCCGTTCGGCGAGGCGATCGTCCGGGGTTGCCGGGCTCGTCGCGCCGTCGGTGGTTGTGGTGGTGCTTTCCTGGGCACCGGCCAGATTTGGGGCAAGAATGGTTGCTCCGAGGAGGAGACCCATCGCCACCGCAGCGGCGGCTACTCCCAAACGCTTCGTTGTCTGGCGCTTCTTTGACTGGTTGGACACTTTCGTGCTCCTTTCGCATTTTCCAACAACCAAAGGATCGGGTATCTAGCTGAGATCGACCCTCGGCGAAGCTGAGAATTAGCCGGGAGTTTTGGCGAGGATCTTGGGAAGGATCACCTCGACTCGGGCACCTGGATCGTTGCTTGCGCCCGTTCGTCCCCCGTGGGCGCGGGCGATGGCATCGACGATGGCCAGTCCGAGACCGGCGCCGCCACTCTTGCGCGACCGCGAGCTATCGGCGCGGGAGAAACGGTCGAAGACCGATCCGAGGACCTCGGGCGCAAACCCTGGTCCCTCGTCTTTGACGATCAGCTCGACCTCATCAGCTCGGTCGTGGAGCTCGATGTGGATTGGGGTGGTGGCGGCGGTGTGGTCCCGAGCGTTAGCGAGCAAATTGGCGACGACCTGGGTGAGCTGTGCGTGGTCGCCCATGACCGTGGCCTGCGGTGGTCCCGACACCGTGACGGCCCGTTCAGGGTCGATCGCCCGCGAGTCGGCGGCCGCGTCCTCTAGCAAACCGCGCAGCTCCACGGGCTCACGATCGGGCGCCTGGTCCAAGTCGAGCCTGGCCAGGAGCAAGAGGTCCTCGACCAGATGGGTCATTCTCTTCGTCTCGGATTCGATTCGGTTCATCGCTCGGTCGGTTGCTTCCGGTTCGGCGAGGGCGCCTTTGCGATGGAGCTCGCTATAGCCGGCGATTGCGGCGAGTGGTGTGCGGAGCTCGTGGGAGGCGTCGGCGACGAACTGTTTGAGGCGTTCGTTGGCCCGAGATTCGGAGTTGAACGCCCCCTCGATATTGGTCAGCATATGGTTGAGGGCCCCACCCAGCTTGCCAAGCTCGGTTTCTGGGTTCTCAGTTGTAACCCGGCGCGAGAGGTCCCCATCGGCGATGGCAGTGGCGGCGTCGATCATCTCATCGACGGGTCGCAGCCCGCGGCGCACGGTCATCCAGACAGCGCCCGCTCCCGCGGCCAGGATCGCCAATCCGGCCAGGAACAAGCGCGACCGCATCGCTTGTGCTGCCGCCATCACATCGTCAAGAGGCTGACCCACGACGAGCCGATACCCGTCCGGAAGGGACAAGACCCCGACTCGGAACGACGGCGCGTCGCCGCCCCCGGCCAAGGTCAGCAGCTGATATTCACCGACCGGTGGCGTGGGCAGATTTCTGATGGCTGGAAGCGGGTCGCCGCCG
>JACCTH010000039.1 GCA_013812505.1 Acidimicrobiia bacterium
TCGATCGAAACTTGAGCTTCGGCCAGGCTGCGGGCATGCTCCTCGAGCCGCTCGAGGCTGAACAGCTCCGCTCTGATCGGCTCCGAGTTCGACACATCGGGCCGAACGGACACCCTGAACATTTCCCGAGGATACGTCTAGAGCATCAGGGATTCGCGCAAGGCCTGCGTGAGATGGTGGCGGGCAGAGGGTAAGAACTCAGTCCAGCCAGCCGCCCTGAAACCCGGCTCGTCTGAGGCCGTTGACGACGTAAGGACAGTTCCTCATCAGTCCCCAGACCAGATCCGAGCGGAAATTCTCGATCATGACGACGATCGATCCTTGGTTGATCCCGTAATTCCAGGGCGATACCCAACCAAACGGGTTGCCGGACTCGTGCGGGAAAAGCGGATTGAAGGTCGCCTTGAAGCCGTAGTCCTCATCCTGTACCAACTCAACGCTTTCCGAGAAGTAGCGCAGCGTGGGCAGCACGATTTCCGGCGCGAAAGGAAGCGAGGCTGCCACCGCCCACGGGGCCAGGGTTCCGTCATCGGGGCCGTAAGGAACACCGCGGGCGCGGTAATCGAAGAACTTTCGCTTGATCCCATCGATCTGCAGCGTTGTCGGCCCGGGCCCGTCGCTGGCGGTGAGGCCCCAGCAGAGCTCGCCGTACATCGGGAATTGCCGGGGGTTGCGAATCGCGTATTCCTGCTGCAGATAGGTCGCGCGGCGGCTGTTCTCGAAGTAGTCGAGGCCGCGGTGCCGCATGAAGTCGTCCTGGATCTCGCGGAGGTCGATCCAAACGTGGGAGAGCTGATGGATGAAGAGCGGTCCGGCGTAGAGGAGCTCGGTGCCGTAGATCTTTTTCCACCGATAGGTCTCACAGAACGCCGCATAGCTCTCGGGTGGCAGTGGGAAGGTCGGCGAGCCTAACCCGAGCACGTACAGGAGAATGGCTTCGTCATAGCCGCGCCAGCGGTACTTGATGAACTTCGTCTCCGGCTTCCATCCATGGGTGACAGTTGCCTCTCCGTTCTGCGCCCACTGCCAATCGGCGCGGCGATAGAGCTTGTCGGCGAGTGCTCTGATTTCGGTCTCCTCTGCGGAGTCTCGATCGAAGTACTGGGCCGCACAGAGGGCCCCGGCGAAGAGCAGGGCGCTGTCGACCGTCGAGAGCTCGCATTTCCACACCCGCTTGCCCGACTCCATTTCGAGCCAGTGATAGAAAAAGCCCTTGTAGCCCGAAGCGTCGGCCTCGGCTCCCTGCCGAGCGCGGGCGAAGAACCGAAGAGTGGTGAGAGTCCGCTCAACCGCCTCGTGCCGCTCCCAATAGCCCCTTTCGACCGCGGCTGGATAGGCGGCCAACGCCAAGCCCACCGCCGCAATGCTGGCCGGCCAACCGTCTCGCGACTTGTCGGCGATCAGTCCGTTGGCCGGATTGACCTCGTTGAGGAAGTAATCGAAAGAGCACTTTTGAACGCGGTCAAGGAGGGCATTGTCGGGGTCATTGGCATCCTTGGAATTAGGCATCTGCGAGGCCGTACGTTGGCAGGATGAAACCTGATTGGGACGCGCCGTCTCAAGGTTCGAGCACGAAGCCGGCTGCGATCAATTCGGGGTGGAACCAATCAACGATTGGGACGATCGTGACTTGGAGGGTGATTGTGTCGATGACGATCGTGCGCGGCCTGGATTCGTTGTAGGGCGTGTAATCCCTTTCGGTGGCATAGGCGAAGCGACCATCAGCCGAGAAGGCGAGTTCGTAGTGAGGGGCCGCAACCTCGAAGCTGGGTGACATCAGGGGCACGAGCGTGTCGGCATCGAGGAGATGGAGACCGGAAGAGCTACTGGCATAGCTCCCGCCAACGTATTCCTCCCACCAACCGGCGGCGAGGATGAACTCTCCGTCGGCCGACATCGCGAAGTGGTCGACGGGGAGGTCGGCGCGGGCAACCTCCGTCATCGTTTCGGTGTCGACGGCCACGATGCCTGCGGGCATTTCTCGATAATCGTCAGCGACCGGGCTGTCGACCCAATGAATCGTTTTCCCGGTCAGGTAGAGCGTTGCGCCGTCCGGTGCCAACGCGCCGATCATTTGGCTCGATGCCCCTTTGGCGTGCGCAGTGGGGACCCAGGTTGCGAGCAACCGATCGAGGAACGATGGCTTTTCGCTCACCTGGTTAGTAGCGGCAGTCCCCGAATTCAGGTCGACCGAGGTGATGAAGTCGCTGTAGAGATGGGGCACGTACAAGAGGCCGTTGGTCTGATCCCACGCCGGCTCCACCCAACCAAACTCGTCGCGGTTGCTGATGTTGATAACAGGTGGATCAGTATCCAACTCGACGTCGACGACGAACTCTTGGGCGCCGAGGTCCAACACGATCACTCGTGGGATGTTGTCGGCGAGGGAGCGCCCGAAGATCCCCCACCTGCCTTCACTGAGCCCTGTGGCTCGGTCGGCATAGAAGCCGAGTGTCTCTATTTCGAACAATGTCGTCACCTCTTCGCTTCGACGGTCGAAGCGCTGGACGACGAGGCCGTCAGGTACGTTGGGGTCGCTCGCACGCAGTTCCAGGTGGCTGACCCAATCGATATGTTGCACGCCGATGGCGATGCTCAGCGGTGGGAGATATCCAGTCGAGGGGTCGTAAGACGTCCCGTGGGCCACCTCAGTCAAAACCATGGTTTCACGGTTTGCGAGCCACAGTGTCCAGGCAGCGCTGTCCTCGCTGTAGGCGACAAAGGCGGTCTCGCGCTCGGTCACGGCGACGGTTCCAACCCACCAACCGACCGGGCCGATCGCCGAGCCTTCCACGACCGAGAGCCTCGCCGGGTCAACACTCCAAAGGCGAAGCCCTCCGCTCTCCGCATTATTTGTCGCCGACGTCGTCGTCGAAGCTGGCGTTGTAGTGGCGGGGGTTGTGGTGGTATCTACCTGGCTCTGAGTGGTCTTCGTTGGTGGAGGCAAGCCCATGTCAGTCGAACACGCGAGCAACAGGATGGCCAGCAGCAAATTCTGAGCTCCTCGACCTGCGTTCATTTCGACTATGGGACGGTCTGACCTGGTCCTCTGTTCACCAACTTCTCAGTGCCCCTTCGCGAGTTCGATTGTCTCGATACCGAGGCTCCTCGCTGCAAACGCTAGACCTCGATCCTTGGTCGCCAGTGGCTCGGCCAGAAGCTCAGCAAGAGAGACGAAAAATGCGTCCGCTGCGGTCAGATTCTCACGGAGCTCCCAAGCCCGGTCTCGAAGGGGCAAAGCGGGAAAGATCTCGAGAGGGAAATCACCCACATCGGTGACGGCAGACGCTGCCCGTATGGGGTCGATCGCCTGACGCACCGCCAGCCTCCGGAGCACCGCGACGACCTCAAACACCACCAAATCCGGAGCCGAAAGCGTTCCCTCGGCCCTGATCAGGGCATCGACTTCAGCGAACGCTTCCTCACCGATCAGGTAGTCAACGAGGCCCGACGTATCGAGAACTGTCACTCTCCGTAATCGCGAAGGTCACGGACAACGGATTCGCTTGGTTCGGGCAGCCGAACTTTGCCTCGAGCGACGATCCGGTTGTTGAGCTCATCTGGTGATGGCCGGCTGGCCGACTTAGAGAGGATCGACCGCACGTATTCGGTGAGGGACATTCCACTGGCAGCGGCTCGCGCCTTCAACGTGCGATGGACTCCCTCGGGAACATCGCGAATCTGAAGTAATCGCCCCATACGTAACTGCAGCTTAACATACTCGGTGCATACACGAGAAGCTCTGAGTCTGATCGACGAATGTGAGTAGAGAGTCCGAATAAGAGCGACATAGGCTCTCTGAGGTTGGTGCGGGGGTCCTTACTCCTATCTCTCGGTGATCGAGATGAGCCGCCACGGGTCTCCCGAAGGGACCGCCGAGAACATCGAGGACAGCCCCTACGTTCAAGCGCCTCCGCCCTGAGGTACCGCCTCGAAGGGCGGCGGAGAGTGTGCTTGCCGCTCGCACCGCGCTGGGGACGTCACGTGCCTCAGCCCATCTCCATTCCCGACCTTGGAGTAGAGAAAGAGAAGGTTGCGCCCATCGGCCGTGCAAAGGGAACTCTGCATTCAATCGGCGAGGCCATGGAGGACCTATTGCCAACCCTCCAACGAAGAAGCTGACTGATTGCTATCTCACCTTTTTTGTCGGAGGGTTCATTTAGGATGGCACAAGGAGAGTGGATTGAGCGACAAACCCCGCAGAAGATCAAGAATCGGGAGCGGAGCGGGTGGAAGAACCATTTGCCGATCCGCTACGTATTGTCGACTGCGGTCGGCGCGCGTCCGGCCGAGACAGGAACGACTCCGATGAAGCCACGTTCAGTTCTTTTCGCTGCCCTGCTCATAACTATCGCCGCCTTGCCAGCGCAGGCCGGGTTCCCGGGGAGCAACGGCAAGATCGCTTTCGTCAGCGACCGGGACGGGAATCAGGAGATCTACACCATGAACCCGGATGGGAGCGGTCAGCTCAACATCACCAATAACCCGGCCAACGATTACGACCCCGCCTGGTCGCCGGACGGAACCAGGATCGCATTCACGAGCGAACGCGATAACGGCCGGGAGATCTATGTGATGAACGGCGATGGGAGCGGCGTGACCAGGCTGACCAACGACCCGGCACTCGATTGGACCCCGGCGTGGTCGCCCGACGGCACCAAGATCGTCTTCACGAGCTTCCGAGCCGGAGGTGGAGAGATCTTTGTGATGAACGCCGACGGATCCGGGGTCGTCCAGTTGACGGACAACACGACCTACGATCGCCACCCGAAGTGGTCGCCGAACGGGTCGAAGATCGCGTTCGAGTCACAGCCCTCCTATAGCGACTGGGAGATCATGGTCATGAACGCCGATGGGTCTGGCGCGACGCAGCTCACGAACAACAGCAACCTGGACTTCGAGCCCGACTGGTCGCCCGATTCCACGAAGATCGTATGGCGGACCGGCCAGTTCGGCGACTCCGGAGAGATCGCCGTCATGAACGCCGACGGCACCGGCGCGGTGAACCTCACCAACGACCTACTGGTTTACGATGCGCAGCCCGCGTGGGCGCCCGATGGCACCCGCATCGCCTACGCCAGTGTCCAGGGCTCCGACTCCGACATCCGTCTGATGAACCCGGACGGCACGGGCAAGGTCACGATTACCACCAGCTCCGGCCAGGACTACGACCCCGACTGGGGCCCGACCTCGGGTCCACCGCCTTCGACTTTTGCGCTCACGGTCACCAAGTCCGGGCAGGGCTCTGTAAGCAGCGCTCCGTCCGGAATCAAGTGCGGCCGTGATTGTTCCGAGAGCTATGCGGCCGGAACGGCAGTGGTGCTCACCGCCAAGGCAGGACGCGGTTACAGCTTCACCGGATGGAGTGGTGCTTGCAGTGGAACTGGCACTTGCACAGTGACCATGAACGCAGCCAAGACGGTAACGGCAACCTTCTCTTCGGGCTGAAGTCGGCGTCTTTAGGGGCGTTGGTGCGGGCGGTGGGACTCGAACCCACATTGGGCGAACCCACCAGATCCTAAGTCTGGCGCCTGTGCCAATTCGGCTACGCCCGCAGAACTCGAACCTTAAGCCGTGGGTCGCGCGAGATTTGAACTCGCAACCTTGACATTAAGAGTGTCCTGCTCTGCCGTTGAGCTAGCGACCCAGGTCAGCTTACCAACGATGTCGATTTCAACTCCCGGGTGATAACGTCGATCCAGGCCATCGTTCGATGCCACGGATTCCCGCTACGCCGCATCATCACGCGGCAGACGCCTTGGGCGAGGTGGTTCTTTCGGTGGCCAGTCCCGGCCGGCTTGATGAAAGTCTTGTGGAATGGTGCCTCGGGGAGTTGCAGGGCTGCACGCCACCAGGATTTCGCCGCTTCATCAACGTTTCCCTCGTGGAGGTGAAGTGCCAGGACGAACTCGGCATCCGAATCGTGATAAGTCCGCACCCAGTCGATGAAGAAGGTCAAAGCGCGGGCGTCAGTGTTGACAAGGGACAGTCGGCGCGACGACTTGTCTCCTTCCGCCCAGTAGAGAACAGCCCCGGCAACAAAGTGGGAGTTGTTTAATTGTGAAAGCGCATAGGTGCTCGCGTCTCGCCTGATCTGTTCAACTTCGAGCCGCCGCTTGCGATTGGTGTCGACCGGTATACCGGTCCGCACCCCTGGAGGACGTCGTGCCCTGATCGCGTCGATCTGCTCCTCGGTCAGCCTGATCTCCTTGCACCAGCCGGCCAGGGTGCCTTTCACCACCGGTAGCACCGCCATGATCTCGCTGTAGGTCCAGCCGTCGCGGCGGAGCTTGCGGCCGAGCTCGGCGCGTTCCCAACGGGTGAGTCGGTCCCAACGGGCTGCGGCTTCGATGGCTTCAGTGGGAGCGACCATGGGACGAACATATCGGTTGGCTGTGACAGAGATTCCCCACGTGCGAGAGGCGCGGTCCGACGACTTTGAAGCGATTCTCGCCATTGGTGAGCTGGTGGCTGTTGCTCTCCTTGCGCGCGGGATCCGCTGGAACCCAAATGTTCTGACTCGCGCTCACCTTGCCGACTGGCTACGTCAAGGCGCACTTTTCGTGGCGGAGACTCAGGGTGAAGTAATCGGCTCGGTTGCAGTCTGGCGTCGAGACCCTGATGGTTGGTGGTCAGCCGGAGACCGCGCCGGATATATTCGCGATCTGATGATCGCTCCCCGGCTCCGCGGTCAGGGAGTCGGAGCGAAAACTCTTCTTTGGGCGGAGAATTATTTGCGAGGCTTGGGCCACCACATGGCACGCCTCGATTGCCTCGCCTCCAACGAGCGACTCTGCCGCTACTACTCCAACATCGGTTACCAACAGGTAGGCGTCAGCGAGGTCGGGATGGCGTACTTCGAGAAGGCTCTCGGTTAAAGAGTCGGGATGGCCGGATTCGAACCGGCGACCCCCTGCTCCCAAAGCAGGTGCGCTACCAAGCTGCGCCACATCCCGGGAGAACAAGTCTAAATGAGATTGCTACGCGGCACTCAGCAGAAACTCGACGAGCGCAGCTACTTCCAAATCTGACAAGGGGAAGGTCGGCATGGCTTCGGACGACCCCTCGAATCCCGGGACCGTGAACGCTTGCGGTTGCAGAATCGAATGCTCGACATAGTCGGTCGCTGACATTCCCGGCACTCGCTCGCCGGCATGCTCGGAGAGGCCGATCAGCGATGGCCCGATCTCCAGCGATGGGATGTTGTCTCCGATGCGGTGGCACGCACCGCATCCGGTGGCCACGAAGAGGAGGCGCCCCGACGGCGCCTCCTCTTCGGCTACTTGCGGCTCGGAACTCAACAGCGCGATTCCGAGCACTACGGCCAAGGCTGCGGTCAGCCCCAGCCGGATGTACTCAATCCGCACGGACCGACTGCGACCGCTTTCTGATCAGCGCAAAGATCTGCACGCCAAGGAGTCCGATGACCAGGGCGAAGGCAATCGGGAGCAACGTGCTCGTCAATGAGCTCGCGGCGATAGTTGACCCGGCTGCCACGTCGACCGACCCCAGGTCATGCGCTTGGAATGGACCCTGGCTCACTTGCCATGTGAACGTCCCAGACTCGGGGAACGTCACTTGGACGGTGTAGCGCCCGACCTCGCCGGTGCTGGTCGCCTCGAACTCGGTGACTTTTCCTCCCGAATCGGTGACAAGAACCGACGTGCTACCAACATCGACTGGGGTCTTGCCATGTTGAAGAATCGTGTAGGAGAAGCCATAGGTCTCTCCGGCCGCAAACTCGGTGGGCATCTCGTCGAAACTGGTTAGGGCCCATCCACCTGCGGAGGCAGCCAGCGGCAGAGCCACCAATACCACGAGAATCGGTGCGAGCTTCGTGAACTTCACGCGCGGTCTCCTTCCTTTGGGAGTCTTACACCTCTGAATGGGGTTTGGTTCCGGAACCTTCTCCGTTTGAGCGGTGTACAACAGATCTGTGGAGGGCCGTCCACTGGATGATCGAACCCTGATCAGCCGCGCCAAGTCTGGAGATGCCGATGCCTTCGTATCACTCATCCGAGCTCATCAGGGACTAGGTCTGCGCGTGGCATATCTCATCGTGCGCGATGCCCACGAGGCCGAGGATGCCCTCCAAGAGGCCGTCGTCAAGACGCATCGAGCGATCGGGCGGGTGCGGGAGGACGCCGAGTTCCGGCCTTGGTTTCTTCGCATTGTTCGCAACGAGGCTTTGAACCGAAGGAGGAGCGCGAATCGCCGGATCGGGCTCGCTTTGCGCTCCGTGAGTGTCTCGGGAGATGCGGTCCCATCTCCCGAGACGGTTGTGCTTGAGGACGAACGCCGTCAGCGGCTGCTCTCGGCGGTCGACCAGCTTCCCCAGCCAGTGCGCGAGGTGATCGAGTGCCGCTTCTTGCTCGAGCTCAGCGAACGGGAAACCGCGACCGTGCTTCGGATCGCGCCGGGCACCGTCAAGTCAAGGATGAGCCGCGGCCTCGGGCGGTTGCGCGAGTCACTCGAGGAGGAGCGATGACCAACGCCTTAGAGCTCGCCTTGGCGGATCTCGCCCAACATATTGATTGGCCCCCCGAGGTGGATGTCGCCCTCACCCCAAAGAAGGCGAGAAGTCGACGGCTGGTTTGGGTGGCGGCAGTTGCGGCCATCATGATCGGGATTGCCGTGCTTCCCGCGGGGCGCGAGGCCGTGGCGGGATTGGCGCGAGTCCTCGGTATCGAGATCGAGTTCCGCGATGTCAACCCCGACCTGGCGGTTGGGCTCGACCTCGGGCCGGCAGTCGAAGCCGACGACGCGTTGGCAGCGGTCGACTTCGACCTGGTTTTCCCGGCTCCGGTTGGAACCCCCGCTGCCTTTCATCTTCGAGGGACACCCCTTGGTACCCAGGTCTGGACCGTATGGGAACCGTCGGACAGGCTGCCCCCTATCTCCGGCACTAACGCGGGCCTGATCATGACCCAGTTCCAAGCCGATCCCGACGAAGCCTGGATCCGCAAACTTATCTCGGGAGGAGTCGAGGTGGACCGCGTCGAAATCAACGGCGAGGAGGGATATTGGATGACCGGTCCCCACCTCCTGATATTCGACAACGGCGACTTCTCCGAAACCAGCCGCACGAACGGGAACGTTCTGATCTGGAGTGCCAGCGGAATTACCTATCGATTGGAAACGGCGCTGACCTTGCCGCAAGCTCTTGAACTCGCCCAGAACCTAGAATCGGTGGCTCCGCGGGTGTAGCTCAATGGTAGAGCTCCAGCCTTCCAAGCTGGTGGTGAGGGTTCGATCCCCTTCACCCGCTCGATCAATCGGTCACTGTGAAGGGAGCTTGGATTCCTTCGCCGGACATCCCCGGTT
>JACCTH010000067.1 GCA_013812505.1 Acidimicrobiia bacterium
TCATGGCGGTCGGGGTCGAAAACGGCTTCGTACAAATCCATGGTGTGATCGAAGCCCTGGAGTTGAGCGTCACGTTCCGCGGGGGTGAGGTTGGGGTTGGCTGCGATCACCGCGCGATCGACTTCGAGCATGGCTCTGACCGCCTGGCGGTACTCGGCCCAGAAGTGGAAGCTGCCCTCGTCGAGAAACGGAGTTCGGGAGAGCCACTGATCGACCAGGTCAAAGAGGCTGGTTCCGACTTCGGCTTCGGCAACCGCCTCTCGATCCGCCGCGTCGAGGGCTGTCGTGTAAGGCGCTCCGGCCAGCCGCAACCGGTCCTCCGGGCGGACACCGAGGCGGTTCTCGATCATCCGAAATTGGGCACTTTGAAAGCCCGAAGCCGGGATCAGGTAGTTGCGGAACTCGAGGAAGTCGAGCGGCGTCATCGTCTCGAGCACATCGATCTGAGCGATGAGCAGCTTTTGAATCTCGACGATCCGTTCGAGATGCGCGACGATTTGCAGCATTTCGCTTTCGTCGACGGAGGGGGCGCTCAGCACCCCGGTGATCGCTTCCAGTTCCCACAGGATCTGTTTGAACCAGAGCTCGTAGGCCTGATGGACGATGATGAAAAGCATCTCGTCGTGGACTGTGTTGCCAGCCCGAGTCGACTCCAAGTCCTGGGAGTCGAGGAGCTTTTTCAGCTGGAGATAGTCGGCGTAATAGAGCGGCTCCACAACAGCAGTCTCAATCTAGGCTCGCCGGCGATGCCGGGAAACATGGTCGACTTCTTTCTGCTCGAAAGGCTGGCGGAGGGAAACGGCGACCGGACCTCAATTCTCACCGAGGAGGAATCCTGGACCTATGGCCAACTGGCCGCCCTGACCTGCGACTACATCGACCGTCTTGCCGCCGTGGCGCCGGGAGAGCGCGTCGTGATGGCCATGGCGGACGGTCCCGACTATGCCGCCGCCCTCCTGGGGATCATCGCCAAAGGCGCCGTGGCAGTGATGGTCAACCCAGAGATGACTCCGGCTCATCTCAGCGCGATCTTCGACTCGGCTTCGGCACCGTGTGCGCTGGTTGACGAGCGTTTCCGTCCATTGATCGAGGGAGCCCTTGCCCACGGCAGATCGGCCACAGCGATCGTGGGCGTGACACGGAGCGAACCGTTCCGGGCACTGCAAATCCCCGAGACCTATCCGTCGAAACCGGATGATCCGGCACTGTGGCTTTTCTCGGGTGGCACCACCGGCCTGCCCAAGATCGTGGTGCAACGCCACGCCTCCTTCGTCAATACCACTCGTCGTTACGCGCAGGACACGATGCGCTTTTCCCCCGACGACGTCACCCTGGCGGTGCCGCGCCTCTTCTTCGGGTACGCCACCGGCTCCGCCCTCCTCTTTCCATTCTCAGTGGGAGCGGCCACCGTCCTTTTCGACGAACCGCCCACTCCGGCGGCAGTCGTAGAGCGCATCCGTCGTCACCGCCCAACGATCCTCGTCACCACCCCGTCGGCCATCAACGCGATGGTTGCCCTCGATTCGGTCTCCAAAGCCGACCTGGCCAGCCTTCGCTTTGCCACCTCGGCGGGGGAGGCGCTCCCTGAGTCGCTTTACCAGCGGTGGATGACTCGGTTCGGGGTCGAGCTGCTCGACGGTCTCGGCACGGCCGAGATGTGGCACATCTTCATAACCAACCGGTTGGGAGAGGCAGCGCCCGGGACTGTCGGCAAAGCGGTCGAGGGGTTCACGGTTGCTGCTCGGGATGAGGAGGGCAACGGGGTGCCCACTGGCGAGACGGGTCTCTTGTGGGTAAAGGGCGAATCGGCCGCACTCGGTTATTGGGAACAGCCGGAACTGACCGCCCGCGTTTTCCGTGACGACTGGGTGGTCAGCGGAGACCTGATCTCGATCGACGAACGGGGCGTCGTCACGCACCGAGGCCGAGCCGACGACGCCTTCAAGGTCAAAGGCAAATGGCTGCGCCCGGTCGAGGTCGAGTCCTGCCTGCTCGAGCACCCGGCCGTCGCCGAAGCCGCGGTAATCGTGGTCGAGGATCAAAACGGCCTGGTCAAGCCGGTTGCCTTCGTAGTCAAGAAAGACGAGGTCACGGAGGATGATCTGCGCCAACACGTCCTCGCTCAACTGGAGGCGTACAAGCATCCGCGCCGAATCTTCTTTGTCGACTCGTTCCCTCGTACCCATCTGGGCAAGGTCGACCGCGCCGCGCTGAAGCAGCTCGCCAACGGCTAACGCAGTTAGGGCGAACCCTGGGTTCGTGTCCGTGTTCAACACGGATGCCAGCCCACAGAACGTGGAGCCGGTCCATTCTCTGGGCTGTAGTCGTTTGTGTACAACGCTGCGAGCCCAGGGTTCGCGTTAAATACAACCGTGCCGTCCTCCGCGCTCGTTGCTGTGCTGGTTGCCGCGCTCTTGCATGCGACGTGGAACCTCATGGTCAAGGCCAGTGGGGACCGATTGGTCACCGCAGCCGCCCAGGTCATGTTGGCGGGGGCAGTCTTCCTCCCGGTCGTGCTCTGGCGAGGCTTTCCCAGCGAGGCGGTCTGGAATCTGCTCGCCTCGGGGATAGTGCAAACCGCCTACCTTGCAGCCCTCGCCACCGCCTACAACCGCGCCGACCTCTCGTTCGCCTATCCGATTGCCCGCGGTAGCGCCCCAATCATCGTTGCCCTCGGTTCGCTCCTCGGCCTCAGCCTGGTTCCCGGCCCCGGCGGTTGGCTCGCTCTCGGCCTGATATGCGGCGGCGTAGTCGGGCTCGGATTGGCGTCGCCCGCTCGCCACGGCCTCGGAGCCTCGCTGCTAACCGGGTTTCTGATTGCGACCTATATCACGATCGACGGCGCGGGGGTTCGCAAGGTGGACGATGTGCTGGCCTACGCGGCCAGCCTCTACGTGCTCATCGCGGCCTTGGTTGTCCCGGTCGTGCTGATGACTCGTGGCTTCGAAGTGGTCCGCCGGGCGGTGGTGAAAGACTGGCCCCGGCATCTCGCCGGAGGGGCGGCCACCCTCGGCTCTTACGGGCTCTTGTTGTATGCCTCGCGCCTCGCCCCGCTGAGTCTGGTCGCAGCAGCTCGCGAGACCGCGGTGGTGTTTGCCGCGCTGGGCGGCTGGTGGTTTCTGGACGAGAAGATTGGGAAGGTACGCGCCGGCGCGGTGGTGGTTATCGCGGCCGGCATGATCGTGCTGGCCATTACCCGCTGACACCAAGTGCCCGGCCCGTTCCTTGATACTTGAAGCAGACATGAAAACCGAAGTCCTGGAACTGCACACCGGCCGCGAGCCGGCAGTCATCGATATCACTGCCAATGTGGATCGGTTCTGCGAAAAGCTAGGCCAAGGGTTGGTGAACATCTTCGTGCCGCATGCGACCGCCGGTCTGGCTTTGATCGAGATCGGATCGGGCACGGAGAAAGACCTGTTGGCCACCCTGCGGCGTCTGCTGACCGAATCCGAGCCGTGGCTCCATCAGCATGGATCGCCTGGCCATGGAGCTGACCATGTCCTCCCTGCGTTGCTCTCACCGACGTTGACGATCCCGGTGGTTGACGGCCGGCCAGCCCTGGGGAGGTGGCAGTCGATCGTTGTCGTCGATCTGAATCGCGACAACCTCAACCGTCAAGTTCGACTCAGCTTTTTGTCCGCATGACTCCGGGCCCCGGAAGCTACGCGATATCCGGCCCAGATCAAGCCGGCTGCGGCTAGTAAGGACAACGCAAACGCGGCTCCTTCACCGATGGCAAGGCCACCCCCTCCAGTCGAGGCGGCGAGGGCCCCGAGGACAATCAACGCGTTCCCCCACACGAGAAGCCGGTTGCGTTTCCAGAACCGGAAGATGCTGACCACCCCTAGAACGATCAAGAAAGTGGCCCCCATTCCGCCCCCGATCGCCGCCAGGAGGCGCGGGCCAAAGCCCTCCGAGATCGGTGGGAAGATGTCGTGGGGAATGCCACCGGCTGGCAGGGGGCGTGCAAAGGGGACCGTGGTCGTCAACGTCGTCGAGATCGCGGCGAAGGCGCCGGTGAGGATCAAAGAGAGGTGGCCGGCCCGCCGACCGACTACCAGAAACCACGAGCCGACGGCCAGCACCGGGATGTTGATGATCGCCCCAAGGAGAAAGAAGAGCCGGTATGACCAACCCTGCCAGCCGAAGGTCAGACCCGCCGCCAGGGCCCAGGTGGCCACGGCGAACATGGCGATACCCGCGGCATACGCTCCGGTGTGAGGGCGAGGCTTGCGACGGAAATCGAGCCAAAGGTCGAACGCGAAACCGCTGGCGACCAGCCCGGCGACGATCGCAACTGTGGCTTCCAAAGCCACCGAACGCTAAAGGTAAACGTCGGCCGACAGCGAGTCGCTATTGCGCGACCGGTTTGCGGGCACCCAATTCGCGATCAAGCATCAACAAAGCGGAGCCGTTCTGGCCGGCAAGCCTTAGCTGGCCGACGATTTTCTGCACGGAGTCCTCTTCCTCGACCTGCTCGGTCAGGAACCAATCGAGGAGTGGAAAGCTCTCGGCGTCCTTCTCCTTGGAGGCCATCGCGTAGAGCTCACGGATCGCCTTGGTAACGGTGCGCTCCTGCTCCAACGCCGCCTCGAAAGCTGCCTTCGCCGAACCGTATGTGGGCTTGGGGCTTTCGACGGTGCCGATAGTGAGAGAGTTTCCTCGGGCAAGGAGAAAGTCCATGAATCGCAGCGCGTGGCCGATTTCTTCGCCCGACTGGATTCGCATCCACGAGGCCATACCCGGCAGGTCCTTCGACTCGAACCACGCCGAGATCTGCAGATATGAAATCGAGGCCCAAAGCTCCAGAGTCACCTGATCGCTATAGGCGCTCTCCATCGCGTCACTCACCTTCACTGCGTTGCTCCTTCATCTGTAGGTGGGCTTTCGCCCGGATTGATTCCTCTTCGCTCCAGCGGGCCAGGGTCCAAAGTAGGTCAGAAAGCCGGTTGAGATAACGGACCACTTCGGTTTCAGGATCACCCAGAGCGACCGCCTCCCTTTCTGCCCTCCGCACAACGGTGCGGGCGAAGTCAAAGAGCGCGGCGGCGGGACCCGAGCCGGGGATGACGAACTCTGTCGGCATTTCAAATCCGTCGTAGTAGACGCCGATCTGTTCTTCCAGGGCCGCAACCATCTCGATGGTGACCTTGGTTCTGCCTTCGTGAAGCTTCTGTCGATTGACAACCGCCGTCGCGAGCTCGGCCATGGCGACATAAAGCTCGCTTTCGAGATCCGTGACAAGTTGGTCTTCCCGCGGTGCCAGGTTCCCGAGCGCGCGCACGAGGCCCAAGGCGGCCTGAGCCTCGTCGACCGCCCCGAAGGCTCGGGTACGCGGATCGGACTTGGACACCCGGCCCCCAAAGAGCAGCCCGGTGGTGCCGTCATCGCCGGTTTTGGTGTCGATCCTGGTCACGAGCTCGACCTTACCCTCTCACCAATAACGGAATGTCGACCTCGATTTTCTCCAGGCCGCCGTGATAGCCGACGAGCCGTTTGTCGAATCCCCAGGGGAGGATCACCTGCCCCGGTTGGGCCAGGAGAACAGCATCTGGGAGCCGCGAGGCGAGGTGGTGATGAGCGTGACCATCGCCGAGCCAGGGCACGAACTCGGCTGGTTCGACCAGGCGGGCGCCGGTGAGATCACACAGCTCGCGGGTTAAACGGGCCGAGCCTTTGACCATGACCGCCCGCGGGTCGCCCCAGAACTCAAGCGGGCGGTAGCGCTCATCACGGATGAGGATCTTGCCCTCCTCAGGGATCGGCATGACTCCATGGTCAGCGGTTCCCATCAACACGACCTCCGCAGGCAGCCGGTTGACGATTGCTCCCCACACCGAGGAAACCCAGGTGAGCGCACCGGCCACTTCAGCAGAGCCCGGGCCAAACACGTGAGCGGCGTAATCGACTGGGGGTAGGTAGGTGAAGACGAAGGTGCCGGGGACGCCCGCCGCCGTCACGGTTTGCTCTACGAACTCGTCGATGGTGCCAGCCCCGACGAAGCGACAGCCGCGGTACAACGTCCGGGTTAGCGGGGTGCCGGCAAAGTCGGCCGGCTGCACCGTCACCGATTGGCATCCGCCGGCTCGCAGCCGCTCCCAGAGATTGGGCGAAGGAAGGACCGACTCGTTGTCGATCAACACCGCCGATCCGCTCAGATCGACAAACTTCAGCATGTTGACGACTCGTCCCACCTCGGGCCACCACAGCAGGTGCCCGATGATCCCATGCGCGGCTGGCGCCAGACCCGTAGCGACGGTGGCCAGGCTGACCGTCGTTGTCGAGGGGAACGGAGCCCGCAGGGTCGAGGCCCAATGAGAAACAAGCGCGGGGGTGCGTTCGTCTAGAAACTGAGTTCCGAGCCCGTCGAAGAGCACCAAAACCACGCTGGTTCGGTTGCTGATCAGCGTCCCCTCGATCTCGGCGATCAGCCCGACGAGCCCAGTTCGGAGCGAAAAGTCCACCTCCCTATACTCGCAAAAAGGCCTATGACCTCCTATTTCCAGGACTATCTCACCGTCGGATTCTTCGCCGGACTGGGCGCCCTGCTGGTGATGATCATGTTGGGGGTGGCGTCGGTGCTACGGCCCAACAAGCCCTCCGCCGCCAAAGCTTCGACCTACGAGTGCGGCGTCGACCCGGTGGGCTCCGGCTGGAGCCAGACCTATGTTCGCTACTACGTCTTCGGTTTGCTGTTCCTGATTTTCGACGTGGAGGCCGTGTTTGTCTTTCCGTGGGCGATCCAGGTGGATGCTCTCGGCTGGTTCGGCTTGATCGAGATCGCGGCCTTCATCCTGATCTTGGTCCTCGGTCTGGTCTATGCCATTCGGAAAGGCGTCTTGCGGTGGGAGTAGCACAGAAATTCGGTGTTCCCAAGCCGGTGACCTGGCTCCTGAACTGGTCCCGCTCCTATTCCTTATGGCTGTTTCAGTTCGGGTTGGCCTGTTGCGCAATCGAGTTGATGGCGGCGTCGGGGCCGCGCTATGACTTCATGCGGTTTGGCATCATCCCCCTGCCGGCTTCGCCCCGTCAGGCAGACCTGATGGTGGTGGCCGGGACGGTCACGGACAAGATGGCTCCGGCGATCCGGCGTCTCTACGACCAGATGCCCGAGCCGAAATACGTCATCTCAATGGGCTCGTGTTCGAACTGCGGCGGTCCCTATTGGGACTCTTACTCCGTCACCAAGGGCGTCGACCAGGTGATTCCAGTCGATGTCTATGTTCCCGGCTGTCCCCCTCGCCCCGAAGCGCTCATGGAAGGGATCGTCCTGTTGCAGAAGCAGATCCGGGGCGAAGACATCAAGGAAAAGTGGAACCGGCGTGACCACCAGCCCGTCTGAGGCTCCCGCCGAGGCGCCAGCCGAGGAGGACACAGCCGAAGCAGCCTCTCCGCTCGCGGACCTGGCCAACGAGATCGCCGGTTCGATTGCAGGTACCGCCGAGGTCAACTTCGAAACCGCCAAGGTTCGAGTCGACCCGGATCGGTGGGTCGAGGCGCTCACGGCGGCGCGCGATGAGCACGGCCTTTTGTTTTTCTCCTGGCTCTCGGCCGTCGATTGGAGGAACGAGGTGGCCGTGGGCGACAAGCTCACCTCCGAAGTCGAGGAGCGTTACGAGCTTCTCGCCGCGGTGAGCGACCTTGCTGAGGGTCGCCTGATCATCTACTCGACCAACCTCGACCGCGATAAGCCGACCATCGCCAGTCTCACTGCCATCTATCCCGGCGCCAACTGGCACGAGCGAGAGGCGGCGGAGATGTTTGGCATCGACTTCCGCGGCCATCCCCAACTGGAAAAGCTCTACCTTCCCGAGGGCTTTTTGGGGAACCCGCTCCGTAAGAGTTTTCCGCTTCTGAGCCGTGAGGTGAAGCCGTGGCCGGGCATGGTCGACGTCGAAGGCATGCCGGGACAGGCCGACGAGGAGGAGCCCGCCGAGGAGGACGCCGAAGCGTGACCGTCACCG
>JACCTH010000072.1 GCA_013812505.1 Acidimicrobiia bacterium
TATGAGCAGCCGGAGGTCGTTGTCCTGGCGGCCGCGCGGGTGGGAGGAATCCTGGCCAACTCGACCTACCCCGGCCAATTCCTCTACGACAACCTGATGATCGCCGCCAACATCATCGAGGCGGCACGGGTCGGAGGCGTGCGAAAGCTCCTCAACCTGGGCAGCAGTTGCATCTACCCGCGGCTGGCGCCCCAGCCCCTCAAAGAGGAGTTTCTGCTCACCGGCCCCCTCGAACCGACCAACCGCGCCTACGCGGTTGCCAAGATCGCCGCGATCGAGATCTGCGACAGCTACCGCGCCCAATATGGCTGCGACTTCATCTCGGCGATGCCGACCAATCTCTATGGGCCCCACGACAACTTCGATCTGGCCACGTCTCATGTGCTTCCCGCTCTGCTGCGGAAGATGGACCAAGCGCGACAGTCAGACGAACCGACAGTGACGGTGTGGGGCAGCGGCACCCCGCGACGAGAGTTCCTTTACGTCGACGACCTCGCCGATGCATGCCTCTTCCTCTTGCGCGATGTCTCCGAGCCGGGACCAATCAACGTCGGCACCGGAAAGGACATCAGCGTCCGCGACCTCGCACTGCTGATCAAAGAGATCGTCGGCTTCGAGGGTGAGTTGGTCTTCGATGCGACCAAGCCCGACGGCACGCCCCAAAAGCTGTTGGACGTCAGCCGGTTGGCCTTCTATGGATGGTCCGCGACCACCCCATTGCGAGCGGGCATCAGTCAGACCTATGACTGGTATCGCGAGGAGGCGTCGGCTCGACCGGCTTGAAACCCCGATTGGCCGCCTCGAGGATTTCATCGGGGGCAAACGCCTGCAAAAGGTTCTTGCCTTCCAAATTCATCTCGCTCACCGCTCCCGACAGCGACTCGAACTGCGCGGGATCATCACAGTCGTAAACCTTCATCTCGTCGCGCCGCCCGACGAAGCGATTGTCCGGAAACCGTCTAAGACGGTTCAGGGCTCTCCTCCACACTGCCGGTGGGGACCGCGGCGCCGCAGTTGGGGCATTTCGCCTCGGCGACCGGTCCGACGATGAAGGTGAAGTCGCACTCAGCACAGGTCACTCGCGGCGAGGGGGGATCGGGAGGGCGCGGGACCGGGGTGCTCGGAGGCTGGGCCGCCGGCGGTGGCGCCGCTCCTGGGGCGGCTCGAACCGAGTTCACCGAACCGCAGACGGGGCAGGTGAAACGGCCCGGACCGGGCACGTCGAACTGATTCCGGCATGAGCCGCATCTCACCATCATCGCTAACTACCTCCTTAAAACTGGCGTGCTATCAACTGCTCAATTGCTAATACCGTAGGCTGAAAGAGCCGCCAGGAAGTCGGCGGCCATGAGGTCCCAGCCAAAGGACGTGTTGACCGCGTCACGCGCCCGCCGACCGAGCGCCGCGCGATCGGCGCTACTCAGGTTATGGAGCACCTGCATTCCCGCCGCGACCGACGCCGGATTGGGTTCGACGATGACCGCGGCATCAACCCGGCGAACAGACCACCAGGGTCGGCGGCGCTCGTCAATAGCAAGGGCCGGCCCAAGGAGGCCGCCTCGATCACTGCGTAGGGCACGCCTCCTTCCCATCGAGATAGGTGGAAGAACACGTCAAGGTTTCCGACAAAGGAGTCTTTCTCGGGGCCGAAAATTGGGGATAGGGTTCGCACTTGGCTCTGCAACCCAAGGCGGTTGATCTCCCGGCGAAGCCGCAGCTCGCTGCGCGCAACGTGCGGTCCAGCCAACAACATCGACGCGTCCGAGAGGTCTGCGAGTTCGAAGCCGCGCAACGTTAGATCTAGCCCTTTGTGCACCGGATCCAACCTGCCGACGAAGCCGAAGATGAATCGATCCTCCAGGCCCTGATAAAGCGACGAATCCTGGCGGGGGACGGAAGTTTCCGTGGGAATGTCCCTTCCCTTTCTGGTCTCGACGATCGGCCTCGAGGCACCGTAAGCAACGATGTCTTTGGTGTCACCGATCGACCAGATGAACTCCGCCCGATTGAGCGCCGGGAGCTCGAAGAGGCGTTTGTAGACGCGCTTGGGAACACGGTTCCGTTGCTCGTTGTGGTAGCCGTAACCGCCACCCGGTCGCATCACATAGCGGATGCCTTCGGCGCTCAAGAACGAAAGGAGGGGAATGACGGCTGGGGTGTAAACCGACGGGAACACGACGACGTCCGGCTGCCAGGACTTGAGCCTTTCCTCCAACACAGCATTGTGACGGAACGGGTTCCGGCCGGGGGCATATGCCCAGACCTCTGCCCCCGGTATCGGGGTCGGTGGCTCATCGACAAAGCAGACGACAAGCACCCGCCGGTCCATATTCGACAGCGTTTCTGCCAATCGATAGAGCTGGGACGAAGTTCCATCAGCCGCGTCCTTGGCAGGGCTGGCCGCGAGAACAAACGCGATCGAGAGTGGGCGAGCGATCTCAGGATTCTTCTGCTGGGTCCCCTATGGCGCCGATCGCTTTCAGGTAGACAACCTCGAGTTCGAGGACCTCTTCAATGTCGCGCGGAGAATAGACCTTTCCCAAAAAAGCTTCGATCTGCTGGCCGATGTATTCCACCGCTGGGAGGTAAGGGCCGGCCACCGTCTCCACCGCCTGCGAGCGGTGATCTTGGGCGAGACCTTGCAGGTAGAAGACTTCCCATTCGAGGATACGCCTGACGCCCGCTTCTCCCAGCCGTACGCTGACCGGGGCTGGCAAACGCTCGAGCACGAAGGCCACCGCGTCTTCCACCCCGTAGACCGGCGTGGTCGTGGCCCGTGGCGCGTGCTGCCAGATCACTAGGGCGGCGATGATTAGCAGAACGCCGATGAGAAAGGCCGCCAGGCCCATTTCGCTAAATCCCTAGACGACTCGCGAGGACCGCCCGGTGATGGGCGGGGTCACCGAAAAGCAGTTGCGAGCTCTTGGCCCGCTTGAAATAGAGATGGGCGTCATGCTCCCAGGTGAACCCGATGCCCCCATGGATCTGGATGTTCTCGGAAGCGCAATGGAAGTAGGCCTCCGTGCAATACGACTTCGCCAGCGGCGCCACCGTGCGTAGCTCGTTCTCGTCCTCTTGCGCTGCCCAAGCCGCGTAGTAAGCGGCCGACTTGGCGGATTCGACCTGGACCAGCATGTCGGCGCACTTGTGCTTGATCGCTTGGAAGCTCCCGATCGGCCGGCCGAACTGGTGACGAGTTTTGGCGTACTCAACCGACATCTCGAGGCACACCTCGGCGCCACCTACCGACTCGTTGGCGATGAGGACGATTGCCTTCTCCAGCACCAACGCCAGAGCGCTCTCCGCATTCTCAGCACCGAGCCGGTCCTCGAGCGGGACCTTGACCCCGTCGAGCTTGACCTTTGCCAACTTGCGGGTCTGATCCATGGTCTGCAGGCCGCGACGCTCCAGTTTGTCGCCGCGCACCGCAAACAGTCCGAGCCCGTCCTCGGTGCGGGCTGCAACCAGAAGCACGTCGGCCGCGAGGCCATCGAGCACATAACTCTTGGTGCCTTCGAGAGTGAAGCCGCCGTTTTCCTTGGTAGCCGACGCCGAGATTTGCGCGAGATCCCAAGAGCCGTCGGGTTCGGTGATCGCGACCGTTACCACGTCTTCGCCAGCGGCGATTCCTCCCAAGAGGTCTTGTTTCTGACCGTCGCTCCCGAGCGCCAAGATGAGCGGAGCCGCGATCCCCACCGTCGAGAGGAAGGGCGACGGGAACAAGGTCCGCCCCATCTCCTCGAACAGGATGGCGAGCTCGAGGTAGCCGAAACCGGCCCCACCAAACTCCTCGGGGATGGCCATTCCCTGCCAACCGAGCTGGGCCATCTCCTTCCACTGTGACTGATCGAAGCCGAGCTCCGTGTCCATCAAGGCGCGGACCTGGCTCGAAGTCGAGTTCTCGGCCAGCCACTTCTTCGCCAGTCGGCGGAACTCCTCCTGCTCTTCGCTGAAGGCGAAATTCATGCTCGGGACTGTATAGCCACCACACAAACCTTAGGTTCGGGTGGTGGCATAGCCACCACAGAAACCTTAGGTTCAGTTGGTGGCATACAGGCGAGCGACTCCTTACCAGGCGTCGTTGGAGAGTTGCATCAGCGAGCCGTCTTCTGACTCAATAGCGGCTCGTCGCGCCGCCACCTTGGGGGCCACGTGCCGGACAAAGAACCGGGCCGATGCCACCTTTCCGGCGCGGAACGAATCGTGGTCGCTGGCCGGCAAAGCGATCTCGGCGTGACGCAGCAGTTGCCAGGCGATCACCGTCTCGGCGATCGACTCCAGCAACGGGTTCAAGTGGAGGCCTGCCTTGTATACCGCGGGCGGGTCCGACTTGGAAGCAAAAAGAAAGCCAACGGCGGCGCCCAAGTGCGCCTGGGTGTCGTCCAAGATCCTGCCCAAGAGCTCGCGTTCCTCGGCGAGCTGGTCCTCACCTCCCCCAGCTTTGACGAAATCGAGGACCTCAGATGCGAGCTGCGCAACCGTTTGCCCTTGATCCCTGACGATCTTTCGAAAGAAGAGGTCCAGCGCTTGAATCCCGGTTGTTCCTTCGTAGATGCTGTCGATCTTGGCGTCGCGCAGATACTGCTCGATTGGAAAGTCCTCCGTGTATCCGGAACCGCCGAGCACCTGGAGCGAGGTGGACAAAAGCTCGTAGGCCTTCTCGGCGCAGTAGCCCTTGACCAAGGGCAGCAGAAAATCCGCCCTTGACGACCAGGCCGGGTCGAACTCGGCTTGGTCGCGCACCCAGGCGGTGTAGGTCCAGAGGGCGCGCATCCCTTCGGCGTGCGATTTCTGCAACATGAGCATTCGCCGGACATCGGGGTGATCGATGATCTTCACCCGCGGTGCATTCTTGTCAGCGGCTCGGGTGAGGTCCGCCCCCTGCGATCGTTCGCGGGCGTAGCGCAGCGTGTTGAGAAAGCCAGTGGAAAGCGTTGCCGCCGCCTTCGTTCCAATGGTCATCCGGGCGTGCTCGATGACGCGGAACATCTGCCGGATCCCGTCGTGTTTTCCGCCAACGAGATAGCCGACACAGGGTTGCGCGCCGCCCAACGTCATCTCGCAGGTCACCGAGCCCTTGAGCCCCATCTTGTGCTCGAGGCGCGTGGCAAAGATCCCATTGCGCTGACCAAGCTGGCCGTCGCTGTCGACCAGCCATTTGGGGACGATGAACAACGACAAACCTTTGGTCCCGGCAACTGCTCCCTCGGGCCGGGCCAGGACGAGGTGAACGATGTTTTCGGCACCGTCGTGGTCCCCACCAGTGATGAACCTCTTGACTCCCTCCAGGTGATAGGTGTCGCCCTCGACGTGAATGGCTTTGGTGGTGCCGGCGCCCACATCGGAGCCGGCGTCGGGTTCGGTGAGCTGCATGGTCCCAGCCCAGGCTCGTTCGATCATCAAACGCGCCAGATCCCGCTGCTCCGGTGTTCCTTCTTCAAACATCACCCGCGCAAACAAGGGCCCGCCCGCGTAGAAGGTGGCCGGGGTGTTAGCTCCCAACAACAGCTCCTGGGCCGCCCAGGACAAGAGATGCGGCACCGGCATCCCGCCCATCTCGGCAGGCAGACCGAATCGGTCCCACCCGCCATCGATTACCTCGCGGAGGGCTGCTCGCAGACCAGGCGGCAACTTCACCTCGCCGCCTTCCAGCCGGGGCGGCTGGCGGTCGCTCTCGATCAGGCTCTCCGCCCAGGTTCCGTGCGCTAATCGATCGACCTCGCGCAGCAAGTCTCGGGCGGTCTCGGCGTCTAGATCCGAGCTGCGGCCCAAATAGCCGTCAAGCCCGTGCACCTCGAAGAGGTTGAACTCCAGATCCGCCAAGTTGCTCAGGAAGTGACTCATCAATCGTCCAATCTTGAGCTATCACTCTAATTTGAGCGATCGCTCAGATCAAGGCCGGAGCCAGCCTGCAACTAGCGTTTTTGCCCGAATGCGCGTCCTGCAGATTCACAACCGCTACCGCCAGCACGGAGGCGAGGACCAGGTGGTGGCGGCCGAAGCAACGCTGCTGAGAAGCAACGGGCATGAGGTGGAGCAGTTCTCGGTCGACAACCCCGAGTCCCCGCTAGCCACGGCCGCCGCCCTGGCTCAAGCCCCGTGGAATCGCAAATCTTCGACAGAGGTCGGCGAGACAATCCAGGCCTACCAACCGGACGTCGTCCACGTCCACAACACCTGGTTCCAACTCTCGCCCGCGGTGGTGGCGGTGGCTCACCAATTGGCCCCGGTGGTGATGACCGTCCACAACTACCGGCTGATGTGTTCGAACGCTCAACTGCTCCGTGACGACCGCCCCTGCCGGCTTTGCCTCGACGGCAGCCTTTGGAACGGCGTCATTCACTCCTGCTATCGCGATCCGGTCTCGTCGAGCCTGGCGGCGCTGACCATCGCCACGGGTCGCAAACGTGTCTGGCGATCGGAGGTCGATCGCTATCTGGCTTTGAGCGACCTCGCGAGCGAGCTTTTGATTGAGATCGGGATCGGGCGCGAGCGGATCGCGGTCAAAGACAACTTCGTTCCCGACCCCGGTCCGCGTCGTCAGCCGGCCGAAAGTTCGCAGGTGGTGCTGTTCGTGGGGAGGTTGAGCCCCGAGAAAGGCGTCCGCCAACTGTTGGACAACCGAGCGTTGCTCGCCGATGCGGGACTCACTCTGCGGGTGGCCGGGGATGGGCCCCTGCAAGGGCTAGTAGCGCCGTTGCTCGGGGCAAACTATCTCGGGCGACTGACTTCCGAGCAACTCGGCGCCGAGATGTTGGGAGCTCGCGCTCTGGTGATGCCTTCGATCTGGTACGAGGGTCAGCCTCGGACCGCGCTCGAGGCATTCGCCGGTGGGCTGCCGGTCGCCGGTTCCTCGCTCGGGGCGATCGGCGAACTTCTTCGGGCCCAACCCGGCAGCTGGACCTTCGACCCGCACGGCGATTGGTCCACGGCGGTGGCCACTCTGCGGTCCGATCCTTCGATCCGCGAGGCTTCGATCGCGGCGCGAAAGTTGTGGGAACGACGTTTCGGTCCGGAGCGAGCCGTCGACAATCTGGAAAACGCGTACACCCAGGCGATCGAGGAGCATGGCCGCCATCGCTAGCGTCAACACATGACCTATCGGTCGGGAATTGCGACGAGGGAGCGGATCCTCGAAGCAGTCCGAGAACTCTTGGCTGAAGGTGGCCTTGAAGCAACCACAGTCAAAGCCATCTGTAACGCCGCCGGGATTTTGCCCGGCAGCTTTTACAACATCTTCGAAGCGAAAGAAGAAGCAGTGCTGACCGTGGTCCGGGAAGCGATCGCCGCCGTCGAGCCCGAACAGGGCCCGGACGAAACGGTGACAGATCTCATCGGTGCCTTCGTCCGCTTCGTGACGACCGACTCGGTGATTGCTCGCGTCTATCTGATCATGGCCGTCTCCGGCGGGCTGACCGATCCCAATCTTCGCCGGCGCTACGTCCGCCACCACCAAACCAGAGTCGATCGCCTGGCTCGCGCCCTGAAGCGTGAGCAATCGGGGTTGAGTGCGAGCGAGATCCAGGAACGAGCTGAGGCCCTGGTGGCGGCCCTCACCGGTTACGCCATCCACGCCATGTTCGATCCCGACTTCGACATGGCCAAGCAAGCCAAGCTCTTGGTCGACCACTGATGGAGATCGCGCTTCAGACCCGCGGCGACTACGCGTCCGTCTTGCGGGCGGCGCGTTGGGCCGAGGAGCGAGGCTTGACTGCGTTCGCCGTGCCCGATCACTACCTAGGTTCATCGTCCGACGTCAAAGCGCCGGCCTGGGATCACCTGGTGCATCTCGCCGGCTTGGCCCGCGAGACCTCGACTATTCATTTGGTAGACCTGGTTTCGCCGGTCACATTTAGGCACCCGGCAGTTCACGCCAAGATGGCGGCGACCATCCACGATATGGCCGGGGGTCGCTTCACCTTCGGCCTTGGGACCGGTTGGATGGCCGAGGAACACTCGCTGTTCGGTTTCGCCTTTCCTTCGCAGAGAGAGCGCTTCGAGCTCCTCGAGGAGCAATTCGGCTATCTGCGCGCTCTCAGTCGCGGCGAAGGCTTTGTCGGGAAGCACTATCAGTTGGAAGAGTTCACTTCCGCACCGCGTTTCGAGGTTCCACTCCTCACCGGCGGGACCGGCCCCGATCGCACCCCGGCGCTCGCCGGCCGGTACTGCGACGAGCTCAACCTCTTCCCGCGCGCGCCCGACGACCTCGCTCAGCGAATCGAGGTCTGCCGCGGGGCGGCTCGCTCCGCAGGCCGTGACCCGGCGGAGATTCGTTTGAGCTTTACGGCCGTTCCCATCGCTGGGATCGACAACGCCACCTATCAAACGGCGTTGGCCGCAGCTGCAGAGGAATCCGACCGCACCCCCGAGGTTCTCGAAGAACGGCTGACGGCCCGCGGAGTTCCCTTTGGTATACCGGATCGGATCCAAACGCGACTGGCCGAGCTCGCGGCCCTCGGGATCACCCGCCTCTACCTGCAAGCCGGCACCACCGACCCTTCCGAGTTGGAAGCAAAGATCCGCCCTTTTCTCCCGTTTCTCCCCCGGAGGGGGGAGAAACGGCGTAGCCGGGAGGGGGCGTTTTCTCGGGACAGAAAACTTTTAGGAGAAGGGGACCCAGTCGGTGGGGTCGAAAGTCGAGAGGTCGTACGCCTGGATGCCGAGGTCGGAGACAGTCAGCAACTGGCCGTCGACAATCAGGTTGCGGAGGACGTAACCGTTTTGGGTGAGCTCGCTGGTCGAGCCGAGCCGGGAACCATCAACCTCGATCGCCACTGATCCGTTCCACCACTGGTCGCCTGTCTGGCCCTGCAGCGGGATCACCATGAGCCCTTGGTCGTCGGTTTCGGGCCAGTAGAGGAAAGCGTGATGGTCCCACTCCGCTCCCGAGTAGGCCCCGGGAAAGGTGATCTTGTCGATCTGGCGAGGATTCTCGGGATCGGTCACATCAAATAGTGCTACCTGGGTGCCAAGGATGCGACCGTCGAGGTCGCCGTCCTGGCCAACGCCCAACAGCATGCCCTCGCTCACCGGATGGAGATATGCCGAGTAGCCAGGGATTTTGAGCTCCCCCGCCACGTGGGGCTCAGTCGGATCGCTGAGATCGATCACATAGAGCGGATCGACCTGGCGATAAGTGACGACATATCCCTGGTCGCCCACGAAGCGCACGGCGTAGATGTTCTCGTCGCGGCCGAGCCCGGCCACAAAACCGACCTGTTCCATGGCCTCGTCACCAACTTCGAGGACAGTGACCATGCTCTGAGTGGTCTGGCCGACCTGGCCCCAGAACGGTGACTGGTTGGTCGAGGCGACCCGGAGAAAGCCATCGTTCTCCGACAACGCCCACTGCGAATACAACCACCCGGCGACGTCGCCCGATCCCCGGTATTCGATTGTCGTGGGATCGGAGAGGTCGAACCTATGGATCTCGGTAGTCGTGATGCCCGCCACCTGCCCCCATTGGTCCGCCGGCACTCCGGCCCAATCGCGCCACTGCTGGGTGGCGACATAGACGTTGTCGGCGGTGGCGTAGACGGTCTGTGAATCGCTCACCAGACCGAACTGGTCGGTGAGATCCAGGTCGTTATCAAAGGCCAACACCGAGGTCAGGCTCAAGCCGGAGAACTCGGTGGGCCGAGCCAGTGACTCACAGTCGGCCTGGCTGGTTCGTACGACGCCATTCGCGTTTTCGATTAAGACCGGATTGAGCCAGTCGTCGATCGAGCTGGCGGTGATCACCGACTGGTTGTGCGAGAGCGCTTGCTGCTCTGCCCGCTGCCAGGCCGTGGGGTGCTGCTGTTGGTTCGGCGCCCACTGGGCCATGATCTGATCGGGAGTGATGAAGGGGAGGTTGGCGGGGAGCGAGCTCACTACCACCCGCAAGGAGTCGTCCACCATTCGCGAGGCCAAGAGCGACCCAGTCATCGTGACCGACGCCGCCTTTTGCGGATTGCGGGGATCAGTGAGGTCGATCTCGACGATGTCGACCGTGGTTGAAACTGGCCAAAAGTCGGGAGCGATCATCCGATCGATGGCCATACCCTCCACTGGGATCCCGCCTGACCAGGTCGAGCCCACCACCAGTGCGTTCGACTCGCCGAGGAACAGCCCCGTCGCGGAGAACTCTCCAAGCTCGAAAGTTGCCAAGCGCTCAGGCTCGCCGGAAACGTCGACTATGTGCAGCCTGCTGCCTGAGAGTGCGAGCAACAAGCTTCCGTTGGTCTTGACGATGTCTGCCTCGTCGACGCCGATCTCCTGGAGGTTGGTGGTCGAGTAGTTAGTGCCGGCCCCGGACGCATCTCCTTCGGCGGCCATGACCACGTCGCCCCGAGCAAGCATCGGAAATACGCCGCCGTTGAGACCCCATGCCGTGACCTGGTCAAGGGCGTTGGTTTGGAGGAAGTCGAGCACCTCGTCGCAGCTCCCAAACCCGGCCAGCCCAAATTCAGTCGCCACTTGTTGAAGAAGCGACGGCCGGTCGGCGCCCGCGGCAGCGGTCGTCGGCGCGGCCGAGCACGCCACGAGTGAGACCAACACGGCGACGATGAGGCGGGACACGAACTGGGGGCGCATTGCTACTCCTTGGTCCCGGTTGTGACGAGCAAAGGCGCCTAGCGGTTCCCGGCTACGGTGACGAGATGCGGCTTGCCTTGATGACGGAGCCACAACTGGGAGGTGGCTACGACGACCTCTCCTGGGCGGCGCGTACCGCTGAGGCAGCAGGCCTTGACGCGTTTGCCCGCTCCGACCACTACTACTGGACCGGGCCCGAGCCGATGCCCGCAACCGAAGCGTTCTCCACTCTCGGCGGAATAGCTCGGGAGACGAGTCGCATCAGGCTGACCATCCTCGTCTCCCCGATCACGTTCCGTCACCCCTCCTTCATCGCCAAAGCTGCGGCCACACTTGACCAAATGAGTGCCGGCCGCTTCGACCTGGGGATTGGCACGGGGTGGATGGAGGCCGAGCACGAGGCCTACGGGATCGAGTTTCCACCTTGGGCGCAGCGATTCTCATGTCTCGAAGAAGCACTGTCTTACCTGCGCGCGGCTTTCAGCGGGGAGTCCTTCGAGGGCGAGATTTATCAGATCACTGCTACTGCCCTGCCCCGGCCCGTTGGGTTGCGTCTGATCGTTGGGGGTAGCGGGCCTGAGAAGACCCCCAACCTGGCCGGGCGCTTCGCCGACGAGTACAACCTGTCGGTCCGCCCCCTCGACGAACTGCGGCCGCGTTTCGAGGTGATGCGGGACGCCGCCCGCGCCGCCGGGCGTGATCCCGACCAGATCACGATTTCGGTGATGGGTCCGGCCGTGATGGCCGACGATCAGGCTTCGCTCGACAACCTGCTCGAAGAGGCGGGGTCTTTCCGAGACATCTCGGTGGACACGCTGGTCGAACGATGGGACCAAGCGGGGATTCCTTATGGCCTGGTGGACCAAGTCACCGATGCTTTCGGCCGCCTGGCCGAGGCCGGCGTTGAAAAGTACTACCTGCAGTGGCTCCAAGTAACCGACCATGAAGGCATCAGCGAATTGGTCTCGCTCGCAAGCGAGAGTTTTCGATAGGCCCCCGGCTCCCTAGCCTTATCCGGTGACCGCACCCCTTCTGCAGATTGAGAATCTGCACGCCAGCGCGGGCGAAGTTGGAATTCTCAAGGGGATCGACCTCGTCCTCGAGAAAGGCGAGATTCAGGCAATCATGGGCCCCAATGGCTCCGGGAAGAGCACGCTCGCCAATGTCCTGATGGGCCATCCCCACTATCGAATCACCGAAGGCAGGATCCTCTTTCAAGGGGAAGACGTTGCCGGCATGCCCCCCGACGAGCGTGGCCGGCGAGGGATGTTCCTCGCCTTTCAAAACCCCGAGGCGGTCCCCGGAGTCTCGGTTGTGCAGTTCCTGCGACAGGCGCTGACCAACCGGACCGGCGTCGACCTCACGATCCTCGAGCTCCGGCTCAAAGTGATGGAGGCGATGAAGTCGTTAGGGATGGCCACCGGGTTCGCCGATCGATTCCTCAACGAAGGCTTTTCGGGAGGGGAGCGGAAACGAAACGAAGTGCTGCAGATGGCGATCTTGGAGCCCGAGTTGGCAATCATGGACGAGACCGATTCGGGCCTCGACATTGATGCCCTCCGCACCGTTGCCGAAGGGGTGGGAAAGCTCACCGGGCCCGAACGCGGATTCTTGATCATCACCCACTATCAGCGCCTGCTCGACTATCTCCCGGCCGACGTCATTCACATCCTTTGGGACGGCCGTCTTGTCGAGACGGGCGGACCCGAGCTAGCGGCGCGCCTTGAGACCGAGGGCTACGAAGGAATTCGGTCCCGACCGGCGACCACCTGAATCATGCTTGACGTCAGACAGGATTTCCCGGCCATTGCCGCCGGTGCCGGCCACTTCCTCGATTCCGCCGCCTCGGCCTTGAAACCGAGGGCAGTGCTCGAAGCGATGAACCAGTTTGCCGGCACGGTCTACGCCAACGTTCACCGAGGTGCGTATCGACTCTCAACCACCTCAACCGAGCTCTACGAGAAAGCTCGATCTCGAGCCGCCGAATTCATCGGCGCGAGCAATCCGGACGAGGTTGTCCTTTGTCGGGGGACCACCACCGGCCTGAACATGGTCGCCGCGGGCTGGGGCGGCGAGCACCTGCGTCCCGGCGACCGGATTCTCCTCACCGTGATGGAGCACCATGCCAACATCGTCCCCTGGCAGATGGTCGCGCGCCGCACCGGGGCGGTCCTCGACTATGTGGGGATCACTGAGGATGGCCACCTCGACCGGGATGGCTTCGTCCGCAAATTGGACCTGCAGCCTCGGGTAGTGGCTTTTACGGGAATGTCGAACGTGCTCGGTTCCATTCCCCCCGCGGCGGCTTTGGCCGAAGCGGCACGTGCGACCGGAGCATTAGTCGTTGTTGACGGTGCCCAGCTCGTCCCCCATCGTCCGGTCGACGTGCAATCAATAGGAGCGGACTTTCTCGCTTTCTCCGGGCACAAGCTCTTGGGACCGACCGGGATCGGCGTTCTTTGGGGTCGACCTGAACGTCTCGAGGAGATGGAGCCGACCGAAGGTGGAGGCGAGATGATCGCCAATGTCGAGCTCGACCATTCGACTTGGGCCCGCATTCCCCATCGCTTCGAGGCGGGAACACCACCCATCATCGAGGCCGTGGGTCTCACCGCAGCTTTCGACTACCTAGACGAGATCGGCATGGAATCGGTGGCCGCGCACGATGCGGAGCTGACGAACTATGCCCTCAAGCGGCTGTCCGAGGTCGAGCAGCTGCGAATCCAGGGACCATTGACCGGGGAGGATCGGGGCGGCGCCATCAGCTTCACCCTCGGCGACGTGCACCCCCACGACCTGGCCACGATCCTCGATCAACGTCAGGTATCGGTGCGGGCCGGTCATCACTGCGCCAAACCCCTGATGAGAGTTCTCGGCATGCCAGCCACTGCTCGAGCATCGATCTCGGTCTACACCAACAATGAGGACATCGACGCCCTGATCTCGGGACTAGAAGAAGCTTCCGGTTTGTTCGGTATCTGAGATGGCACTGGAAGAGCTCTATCGAGAGGTGATCCTCGATCACTATCGCAACCCGCGCAACCGCACGGCCCTCGAAGAACCCCACGCCGCTGCTGAAGGGGTTAATCCTCTCTGCGGGGACGAGGTGACCGTCGAATTGACCTTTGGCGGCGACGTCGTCGCGGGGGTCTCAGTCAGAGGGCACGGTTGTTCAATCAGTCAATCGTCTGGCTCGATGATGGGTGAGGCAATCAAAGGCCTCGATCGAGAGGCCATCTCCGTGCTTAGCCGCCGTTTTCAGGAGTCGCTGACAAGTGAAGACTCGAACTCGGAGTCCGAGTTTGGCGAGCTGGCTGCTTTGCAGGGGGTGCGGCGCTATCCGGTGCGGGTGAAGTGCGCTTTGCTTCCCTGGACCACGTTGGACGAAGCTCTTTCGGCTTGAGGTTTTGTTGACATTGGGGTGAGGCAGTCCTGACGGGCCAGGACGCATGATTTCTCCAACATCAAAAGGAGATGCCCCCGTGCGCAACCGCACCGCAATCGTCGCCGCCGCCACAGTCATGGCCCTGTTAGTCACCGGGCTGGCCTGGGCCGCTGCCGACAGCACTACCTCGGAGTCCGAGACCAACATTTCTATCGCCGTCGGCCAGCAGCAGACAATCCCGGTCGACACGGCGGGGAGCGTTGTCCTGCTCCGCACCGACACCCAGCTCCAGATCCTGTCGGTCATCCCCAACGACGGCTACACCCCCGAGATTGAGGTTGCAGCCGGTCGCGAAGTCGAAGCTGACTTCCGAGGCGAAGGCCGAAGGGTCGAGTTCAACGCCGAGCTCGAAGACGGAGTGGTTCGAGTGAGAATCGAGATCGAGAACGACGACAACACTGGTTCCACCGGCTCCACGTCGAGCACGGGTTCTACGTCGAGCACCGGCTCCACGTCGAGCACGGGTTCCACGTCGAGCACCGGCTCCACCTCGACCACCGGCTCCACCTCGACGACGGCTGGCAACGCCAATGTTCCCAACGGCAATGTCACCTACTCGATGGGCGCCGCCGGCAGCGTGACGATCAACTTCAGCAATGGCGTGATGTCGCTGGTGTCGGT
>JACCTH010000089.1 GCA_013812505.1 Acidimicrobiia bacterium
TTCACCATCTTCGCGCCCTACAACGACGCCTTCGCCGCGATCCCTGCCGATCAAATGTCAGAGATCATGGCCGACAAAGAGCAGCTCACCTCGATCCTCACCTACCACGTTGTGGCAGGCGAGCGACTCGATCTGGCTGCCCTGGCTGAGGACATGGAGATCACCACGGTTCAGGGTGGCACCGTCACCGTTGAGCCCGCGGGCGATCTCGTGACCGTCAACGGCGCCAACGTTCTGTGCGGAAACGTCCAGACTGCCAACGCCGTGGTCCACATCATCGACACGGTCCTTACCCCCGCGTAACAACAACAACAAAAGGAGGGCCGGAGCTTGCCCCCGGCCCTCCTTCTTTTTGCGAACCCAGGGTTCGGGTCCGTGTACAGCACGGATACCAGCCCACAGAACGAGCGATTTGCGGAGAGGGAGGGATTTGAACCCTCGGGAGAGCTAATTCACCCTCCACTCGCTTAGCAGGCGAGCGCCTTCGACCACTCGGCCACCTCTCCAGAATGCCAAAGGGTAACTTTCTGGGGCAGGGAGGGCTAGCGACGGCCGAGTCGACCTACAACCGCAAACGGGACTTCACCGAAACCGCCGAGCCCGTCGGGGAATGGACCGACGCCGACGTCGACCCAATGACCGCGCGGACCGGTGAGCTTTTCGTCATCCATCAGCACTACGCGACCAGGCTCCATCACGACCTTCGCCTGGAAATGTTCAACGGGTCAACCCCGGTCCTCGTGTCATGGGCGATTCCGAAGCTGCTCCCGCGGCGTCACGGCCAGCGTCACCTCGCGGTACGCACGGAGGACCATCCTTACGGGTACGCCACCTTCACGGGTTCGATTCCGAAAGGCGAGTACGGGGGAGGACAAGTAAGGATTTTCGACACCGGCGAATATCGAGCGGTTGAGCGTGACGGGAAGAAGATCAGTATCGAGCTTATCGGCAACCGCATCCACGGCCTCTACCACCTTATTCGCACACGCGAGAAGAACGGCAAACAGGAATGGCTCGCCCTCCAAGGCGAAGATCTTCGCACCGCGATCGAAGCTCGTCCGCCAGCGACTCCGATGCTGGCCACCAGCGGTGCCGAACCCTTCGACGACCCCACTTGGGTGTTCGAACCCAAATGGGATGGCATTCGGGCGATCGCGATATGTGACGAGGCCACGAAGCTGGTTTCGCGCAATCAACATGACGTCACGATCGCCTATCCCGAGCTGGCCACGATCAACAACCGCCTCGTCGCAATCGACGCAATGGTCGATGGCGAGATTGTGGCTCTCGACAACGGAATCCCTTCCTTTCAGAAACTGCAAGGGCGAATGCATCTGCGCGATCCCGCGAAGGTGGAGAAGGCAGCGCGGACGGTGCCAGTGACTTACATGGTTTTCGACCTGCTCTATCTCGACGGCCGATCGCTCGTCGACCTGCCCCTGACCGAGCGCCGCCGATTGCTCGAAGAGACGGTGGTTGCCTCTGATCGCCTGCAGTTCTCCCCGGCGATTGCCGGCGCAGGTCAGGCTTTGTTCGAGGCGGCGGCGGAGCAGAAACTCGAAGGGATCCTCGCCAAGAAGGCGGATTCGCTCTACCTACCAGGGGCTCGGTCGCCAGCTTGGTTGAAGATCAAAACGGTCTTCGACGCCGATACGGTCGTCGTGGGATGGACCGAGGGCGGTGGGAACCGAGAAGGAACTTTGGGTTCGGTGCTCTTGGCGATGTACGACGAGGGCCAGTTGCGCTATGTCGGCAACGTTGGCACCGGCTTCAACAAGGCCAGCTTGCAGAACGCGATGACGCTCTTGCAGGACCTGCAAGAAGCCGAATCACCGTTTGACGCAGCGCTCTTGCGCGAGCGCCCCGAGCTGCGGAAGGCACATTGGGTGGAGCCGCAGCTCGTCGCCGCTATCGAGTACCGGCAGGTAACCGCGGCCGGTCGGCTCCGGGTTCCCTCCTTCAAAGGGTTTCGCGAAGACAAGGCTCCGGCTGAGTGCACGTTTGACCAACTTGTCTGATGAAGCCTCATCGTCGTCATGGGCGTGGCCGGGTCGGGGAAATCGACGATCGGCGAGATGATTGCCTCCCACCTCGAGGTTCCGTTCATCGACGGCGACTCACTGCACCCGGCGAGCAATGTCGCCAAGATGGCGGCCGGCAATCCGTTGAGCGATGACGACCGTTGGCCGTGGCTCGGTGTTCGCGATTTACTTGGCCTCGGTCTTGCCGAGCTACCTTGGCAACGAGCAATCAGGAGGCAGATTGACAGAAACCAGCGCCCGCACCGAGGTATTGCATGGACACGAGTTCTCGTATCTCGACACCGGCGCCGGTCCCGTCGTCCTGTTCATTCACGGGTTGTTGGGATCGCGCCGAAATTGGGGCAAGCTGGTTGAAACGCTGAGGACGGACTTCCGCGTCTTGGCGCCCGACCTATTCGGCCACGGCGCATCGGCCAAACCGATGGGCGACTACTCGTTGGGCGCCCACGCCGCCACGTTGCGGGACCTGCTCGATCGGCTCGGCATCGAAAAGGCCACGTTGGTGGGCCACTCCCTCGGGGGTGGCATAGCGTTGCAGTTCTGTTACCTGTTCCCGCAACGTGTCGAACGTCTGGTGCTCGTATCTAGCGGCGGGCTCGGACGGTCGGTGAGTCCGCTCCTCCGGTCGGCGACCCTCCCCGGTGCCGAGTGGGTCCTGCCATTGATCGCATCCACCTGGGTGCGCGAACGCGCGGAGGCTTTGGGTCGAGGCCTTAATCGGCTGGGATGGCGGGCAAGCGCCGACGTTTCCGAAGCCTGGAACGGATTTGCATCCCTCGCCGACGCCGACAGCCGCCGCGCCTTCCTTGCCACGGCCAGGTCAGTCATTGATCCGGGCGGACAGACGGTCACCGCCCACGATCACCTGCCCTTGGCCGTCGAGATCCCGACCCTGATCGTCTGGGGCACTCGTGATCGAGTGATTCCAACCTGGCATGCCACCACCGCCCAACAGGCGATCCCGGGAAGCCGGGTTGAGCTGTTTGAGGGCGCCGGCCATTTTCCACACTTGACCGAGCCATCACGGTTCGCTCGCCTGCTCAGCGAATTCATGAGTCGAAGCTGAGTCCCGTAGAAGCCCGTCCTCCTCGCTCCCTCGACCACCTCGACCTCGGTCGTTGTAGCTCACGTCGCCCGAGCTGACCCCCCCGGGTTTCATAGATGCTCCGTGGTGTGTTTGCGGCGGAGCACGAATGACTACCTTTTGGTTAGTTGGTCCTTTCGGGAGCCTCGTTGGGCTACGGGATGGGCAGGCAGGACAACGGCTACACATTCGGTGGATATGTCGTCGGACTTCTTGTTGGAGGCTACGCCATTTGGCACTTCGTGGCAGAGTATCCATTGATTGCCGCAGTTCCGGTCTAAGTGACTAACGGTGCCATCATCTCGCTCGGCGCATATTGGGGCCACCCTCGCGAACTTCGCCGCTGTGCTTTAGCGACCTTGGCAAGGATCACCACCTACTCAGCTAGAGGAGCATCGCAGGTACTGGAACAAGCGCCGGCTGGCTGGCTGGTGGGCGGTGGAATGCTTGGCTCTCGTCGTCCTACTCCTTTGGCGCATTCGTCCTCCGAGCCGTGTTGAACTGGGGGGTTGCCTGAGCCGGTATGCACAGCGTTTGGTGGCAGAACGAAACGACCAGTGCAGTTCGGATTGGAGAGCTGCCAGATGGAGCGGCCCTAATGGGACTACGTTCGAACCAAGACTCGTAAACCAGGGCCAGACGTATTCCAACACAAAACGGCGCTATCGAGCAAGTACGTCAACCAGCGCGAGGAGGACGGTCGAATCAGGCCGTTACAGGGAGGGACGCAACGGACGAAGCGTGGCCGCTCGAGCGGCGAGGAATGTTGTGATCGGCACCGCAGCCACCAATCCGATCGATCCCACGATGGTCCGTACGATTTCGACAGCCACAACTTCAGAATTTACGACCATCGACAAGCTCAGATTGGAAAGCGTGAGCAGCAAGAGCAATGGCATCGAGGCTCCGGCGTAGGCCAGCAAGAGTGTGTTGATGGTTGAGGCGATGTGGTCGCGGCCCACCCGCAAGCCGGCGTAATAGAGCTGATGTGAGCTTTGACCAGGATCGGCCCTTCTCAACTCGAAAACGGTGGAGACCTGGGTCACGGTGACGTCGTCAAGAGCTCCTATCGCGCCGAGGATTGCGCCCGCTAAGACCAAGCCGGGGATTTGCACCCCCTCGAGCAAGGCGAGAAACAGGGATTCCTCGGAGGCGAAGCCAGAGAAAGCCGCCGCAGGCGTGACCAGCCACGAGAGAACCATTGTCAACGCCAAGGCAGCGAATGTCCCGATCGCGGCGACATGGGTGGTGGTCCGCCACCCATGGGTCAAATACAAGGCGAGGAGTGCAATCGCGCTCCCCCCGACCGCGGCAACAGCGACAGGGTCGCGGCCGGCCAGAATCGCCGGAGCGACGAACCATAGGAGGATTGCAACTGAGGCGAGCAAACCGAACAAGGCCGCCAGTCCTCGCAGCCGGCCAAGGCCTATCACTGCAATTGCAAAGCCGACGGCGACCACTGCCAACAAGGGCCGGCGATCGCGATCGGCGTAGTGATAGCGAAAGAGCGGGTCGGCATTGTTGATCACGTTCAGCACCACTCGATCGCCGACCTCCAGCCGCGGCGCGGTCGGAGACTCGTCGAATTCTTGGGAAGCGACGTCATTGCTGCCATCGGTCAGCCCGAAGATCACAGTGCGGCAACGTAATTCCGGCGCATAGCTGCAGGCGCTGTCACTGGCTGAAGTCACTTCTGCTGGAACGACTGCGTCGGCGAATCCGATCGCGGCGAGCTCGAAGTCGGGTCGCGACCGTGGCCAAAGGACCGCGAGCCCGACGGCGGTGAGGATGCCTATCGAGCAGACCGCAACTTCCAGCCAATTGGCAAGCCACCGACGATCTGGCCCAATGAGGCGATCTAAGTCGTCCATTTCATGCTTTGGGACGTGGATAATTGGCCCCTCTCGACTCGTCAACCAATCCCGGCTCGATTGGGAAGATAGCAAATGCCCGTTGGGACAACTCTGCTCGAGGATCAGCCGCCTGGCCTCAGAGGCCACCCATGGAAGCTGTCGAGCAGCTCATCGTTCTCCTCGTCGAGGACTTACCCAACGTCTCTGACCGAATGGCGGCCGCGGGCTGCGGCGAGGATCTTTTGGGGGCCCTACTGGACTATGTTCGAACAAAGATCCATGAATTAAGCCCAAATACGTATTCCAACACGAAACCGGTCGGAATGAGCAATGGAGGCCGCTTCCGCTCCGTGGCCGAGCTCTAATTCGGTGAGCGGTTGTCGCCAGCCACCCTGATGGACTGAATTGGGGCTTGACATTGGACCATGGTCCATGGTTTACGATCCGCACATGGTCGCAACTACTCCCAGGTGGCGTCGGAAGCCGGGGTTTGGGCAGACACGATTCGCCATTACGAGCGGGTCGGTCTGCTGCCATTACCCGACCGCCGCGCTAACGGATACCGAACCTACCGGGAGTGACCGGCATAGAGGAGCAGAGCGGTACGCGTGGCTTGTATCGATCCCGGAACTCGGTGTGAGCAACTCGGTAGCCCTCAAGATGAGCAGGGTTGTCGCAAGATTGCCTGCTTCAAACGCTCCGATTGGAATCCACAATCGTCCAAGTTGCCCTTGGAGGAGAGGACGGATTCTGATCGTCAAGGGCCGCCGCTCGGTGACTGTTGGACGTTCGATGCGGCGGATCGCGTAGAAGATGGACCCGGCCGCACCTAGCCCGAACACTCCTGAAATGAGAAAAGCTCCGCGAATTCCAACCCATGTCACAAGGCCCAGGGCGAGGAGCGGTCCTCCTACCGCGCCAAGATTGTCCAACATTCGTTCGAATCCGTATGCCCGCCCGTAAGTCCCCGGACGCGTCAGATCAGCCAACAGGCATTTCGGGCCGGAACTCTGATACCTCGAGCCAGCCAGGCCCCCACGCGCAACAGGGCCACCTGCCACACCGCCGTTGCGAATCCGATGACCGACGCCAGGATTGCAGTCGCCGCATAACCTCCTACCGCAACCGATCTCCGACGTTGAGGATCATCGGCCAACACCCCACCACCGAACCGGGCAGCCCCAGCCACGCCGTCCGCTACCCCTTCGATCAATCCCAAAGCCGCAACCGGCGCACCCAAGGTTGACGTCAAGAACGATGGCAACAACGACGAGGCATCTCATGACCCAGATCCGCTAAACAGGCTGGCCACGCCTATCCCTCGAACACCAGGCGTTAACCAGCGTTCCTTGTCGATATGTGCCACGAACGAGGACGGTAGAGGTCGAGGTATGAACTAGTAGCGGATCGTCCCGATTGGCCCGAATTCCAAGTGCGGCTTCGTCAGGCACGAGAGGCCCTAATGGGACTATGTTCGAACCAAGATGCGTGAATCAGTCCCGGCATGTATTCCATATGAGACGGCCCTGACTCGCAATACGCCGCCCGTGATTCCGCCGCACCGACGATCGGTTGGGCCCGACCTGGTTGCCTGTGTGGGCCAGGTCGGCTGCAACGAAATCTGGCCACGACGAGGAGACCCAGCAGGGTCGGGCCGAGCAGAATTCCCGCCACTATTTCTCCGACGACCCGAGGCTGGCCAAGCCGGAGAAAGAGGCCGCCGACCAGACGCGCGACCCCAAGAATCAAGGCAACGTCCAACAGCACGAACGCAATCATCTGGTTCGAGTCGAGGGGATTCCATCACCTCTCCCTTTGAATGGATAGACGGCGTAAGCCGCGAGTCCGTCTTCTAGGTCGAGACGCCCATTCCACGACCCAGTGTCCTTCGATAGCTTGGTGCGGAGGACAATTGGCGTTTTGGGCACGAAGGAGCGTGGGCGTGGCGGACATGAAGCGCGATGTCTTGATCGTGGGTGGGGGTCCGGCCGGAGCAACCTCGGCCATGAGGCTGCTGGAACGCGGCATCAAGCCGGTGATCGTCGAGCGGGAGGAGTTCCCCCGCTTCCACATCGGAGAGGCGATGACAGGCGAGCTGGGAGCAATTGTCCGCGAGCTGGGAATCGCCGATCAGCTCCCTCACGATCACCACACAATCAAGCACGGAGTCCGAGTCTTCGGCTCACGGGGAAACCCCGACTGGTGGGTGCCGGTAATGCAGCGCACCCCCGACAAGGAACTTCACGAGGTCTTTACCTACTCGGTCCGACGGAGCGTGTTTGATCAGATCATGCTCAACGAAGCCGTCCGCCGGGGAGCGGAGCTCATCCATGGGCGAGCGATCGAGCCACTCTTGGCTGACGACGGCAAGACCGTCGCCGGCGCCAGAGTCCAAGTGGCTGAGGACCGCGAGATCGATATCGCTGCCGAGATCACACTTGATTGTTCGGGCCAGGCCACGTTCCTCGCCAACAAGAAGGCCACCGGTCCCAAGTATCTCGGGTCGTACGACAAGCAGATCGCCCTCTTCTCCCAGGTAACGAACTACCGACGTGACGAAGGTCCGGATCGCGAATTCGCGCCTGGCAACACCCACATCTTCTACAAGAAGAAGTATCACTGGGCTTGGGCCATCCCCCTCGACGACGAGATCACCAGCGTGGGCATCGTCGTCCCAGCCAAGACCTTCAGAGACTCTGGACTCAGCCAGCACGACTTCATATGCCAAGAGCTGCGAGAACTCAACCCAGGGCTCGCGGATCGGATTCCGGTGCCCGAGCTGGTTGAAAAGCCCCACGTCGTTCCCAACTACTCATTCCAGGTCCGCAAGTTCGCCGGCCCCGGATACATCTGCGTCGGTGATTCCCACCGCTTCGTCGATCCGATCTTCTCGTTCGGTCTCTACGTAGCCGTGAAGGAGGCCGGACTTGTGGTGCCTGAGGTGGAGCGGTGGCTGAATGGTGAGGGGCGCGACGCTGACAACCCATTCCATGCCTACATGCTTCATACCGAACGGGCGATCGACATGCTCGAAGATGTGATCGACACCTTCTGGGAGAACCCGCTTGCCTTTGCAGTGATGGTGCACGACAAGTTTCGCCACGCGGTGCTCGACATGTTCGCCGGACGGATCTACGACGGGATGCCGGTCCTCGACCGCGACCGCGCGCTTGCCGCTTTCGCGAAGCTCCTAAGGCGGGATCGCGTCTACGACGAAAGCGGTGAGTTCTCGATTCCCATCGGGTCGCGGTTCCATGCCGAGCGGGCACCACTCTGGAACTCACAACTCACAGACATCGAAAGTACGGAGCGCTGGTTAGCAGATTCGGCCTGACCCGTCAGTCGACGTCTCTGGCTCGGTTGTAACGAAGATTCGTCGTTCCCTGGTGGCTTGATCGTTGCCCATGCCAGCTGCTGAGCTGACATGAAGCCAGCGCTGCGCTGCTCGAGATGCAGGTCGCAGCGGAGGGAATGGGATTCGAACCCATGAGACCCCTTGCGAGGTCTAGCAATTTTCAAGACTGCCGCCTTCGACCGCTCGGCCATCCCTCCGAGCCAGGAAGGCTAAACGGACGCGGTGGCCGCGGTCCCGAACCGTGCTTCGAAGCGCTCGGCTTTGCCCATGATCTCGGCGGGCAACGCCATCAAGGCTGCTTGCAACTCTGAGGCTTTGGCGTCAAGGCCCTTAAGCTCGCCGATGCCCCACTGCTTCAACAACGGCATCAACACGTTGTCGTGATGTACCCGCAAGTTGTAAACCCCTGCCTTGGCAATCTCGATCGATCGGCGGACGAATCCAGGTATGCCGACGCCCGGCATTTGGAAGTTGCGCATGGTGTTGAGGATTCCCTCGAGCGCCATCGCGGGATGCAGGTCGATCATCGCCTGCATGACTCCCTTGTAGAACATGAAGTGGTGGTTCTCGTCGGCGGCGATGTTGCGCATCAGCTCGAAAGCGGTTTCATCCTCCGTGATCTTGCCAGCATTGCGGTGCGAAACCCTGGTGGCCAACTCTTGCGCGGAGGTGTACGCGAACAACTCCGCCGGTCGGGAATAGTCGGGGAAATAGCCGGTGGTCATGGTCGCCATCCGGTCGTCCTCGAGCTCGACCGGATCGCAGTTGCGGCTCGTCAACAAGTACGAGCGAATAGCAATCGCGTGCTGACCCTCCTCGGCGGTCCACAGCCGGGTCCACTCGTCCCACGCCGATCCCTCCGGCATGTAACGGTTCAGCAGAGCGTGGTAGTAGGGGAGGTTGTCCTCGGTGAGAAGATTCAAGACGAGCGACGTTCGGGCTCGCTCATTGATCGTGGCCTGTGACTCCTCCCACGGCTCCTTGACAAAGCTGCGACCTTCTTCCCAGGGAATCAAGTCGTGGAAATACCAATGCTTACGGCGATCTCGATGCTCTGCCATAAGCTTGCGGACGGTCGGCTCAAGGGCCTCGACTAGCTCGAAATCTTCGTTGTACGCCATGGATCCCCTCTTTGTACCTGAGAATGCGTCGCCTTAAACATTAGGTGTTTGCAGTAGAAAAGCGGAGGGAGAGGGATTCGAACCCTCGAGGAGTTTCCCCCTACGGCATTTCGAGTGCCGCGCACTAGACCAGCCTATGCGATCCCTCCAGAGCTATTCAGTTGTGACCTTGAGGGAACGCACTAGACCGGACAAGCCCTTTGGGCGATCCCTCCGATTATTCGGTTGTTTCGCGGAGGGAGGGGGATTTGAACCCCCGAGGGGTTGCCCCCAACGGCATTTCCAGTGCCGCGCACTAGACCGGGCTATGCGATCCCTCCGGAGCTATTCGGTTGTTGAGGTCGTAGAGCGCACTAGACCGACCAGTCATCTGATGCGATCCCTCCGGATTGCTCCCGAGATGCAGCCAGGGGGGCGGCGGCGGGGAACAATCATGAGTCTAGATGGGCGGGTCGAGCCCGACCGCAGTAGGTTCCTACAAATGAGCGAACAAGAGAACCGCAGGACAATCGAGCGACTCGGGCAGGCCCTGAGCGAGGGGAACCTGGAGCTTTTCCATGAGCAGTTTCAAGCCGATTCGGTCATGGATTATGCACAATCCGGTGAGCGAATCGTCGGCGAGAGCAACCGTCGCTCGCTCTACGCCGCGTTTCCATCCCTCCCCAAGGTGTCTCCGCAGCAGTTGAGGGTAAGCGGCGACCTTGGTGTACTCGAAGCCCGCCTCGACTACGGCGACGAGGTCGATTGGCGAGCGGTGTTCATCTTCGAGTTCCGCGACGGGAAGATCGCCAAGGAAACTGCGTACTGGACCCAGCCGTTCGAGGCTCCCGAGTGGCGGGCAGCATGGGCGGAACGAACTGACTGACGAAGAGTTCATGGAGCTCGCCCTCGACGAAGCCCGTCAGGCGGCGAGCGAAGGTGAAGTGCCCATCGGTGCCGTACTTGTGGACCCTCGAGGTGTCGTCGTCGCTCGCGATCACAATCGCCGGGAACAGAACGCGGACGCCACCGCGCACGCTGAGATGCTTGCGATCGCCTCAGCGAGCCGTCTCCGGCACAGTTGGCGTCTAAACGACCTCACGATGTATGTGACGTTGGAGCCATGTCCGATGTGTGCCGGCGCAGCGGTCAACGCCCGGTTGGGAGCAATCGTTTACGGCGCCGACGATCCCAAAGCTGGAGCCGCCTTCACTCTGTACAACATTCCCCAGGACGCCCGCCTCAACCATCGCTGTGAGCTTCGCCACGGGGTCAGGGCCGCCGAGGCCGCTCAACTGCTAACCGAGTTCTTCGCCTCCCAGCGCTGAATTACCCTTCGGAGCGAGGGGGCGTTTGTTCATCGGGCCCTGCGCGGCGGGAAACCGCGAACCGAGTCAGGTCCGGAAGGAAGCAGCTCTAAGCGGGCCTTCCTGGGCGCCGCAGTCCCGCCTGATGTCCCGGCGCCCCCTCGCTCAATCGCCTTCGTTGCCGGTGAGCGCGGCGCTCGCCCCCAAGGCGATATAGGCGAATCCAGCAAACCGTTTCTGCAAGGTCGCAAACCGTTGGCTCCTGCTGACGAGTCTTCCAAGTGCGCCTGACGCGAACGCGTAAGCGAGGTCGATGACGAAGGCGACGCTGATGAAGATCGCTCCCAGCGCCAGGAACTGGAGCCCGACACTGCCCTCAGCGGGTCGCACGAATTGGGGGATGAAAGCCAGGAAGAACAGCGCCACTTTCGGGTTCAGGGCGTTGACCAGAACTCCGCGGGCGAATGACCGCCAGGCCGAGGGCTCGTCGACGGCCTCGGCCCGGAGTGGAGACTCGGGCGAGCGAAGTGTTTTCCAACCAAGGTAGAAGAGATATATGGCGCCGGCGTATTTCAGGATGGAAAACGCGATAGCCGAGGACGCAACGACAGCCGACGCCCCCAACGCGGCCGCACCGACGTGGACCATCGCTCCGGTTTCGATCCCCAACACCGACGCCAATGCCGCCCGGCAGCCGCGGCCGATCCCAGTCGAGACGATGTACATCACTGCTGGGCCCGGAATCAGGACCAGCAAGGCCGAGGCAAGTACGAAGGGAACGAGAATCGAGCATTAGTCCTTGCAAAGGACAGCACCGTAGACAAAGCCGAAAATTCCCATCCGCCAGATCGGGCCCAGCCGCATCCCGGACCCGGCCAGAAGAAGCTCCGGTGGGGGGAGCTTGTCGAGGGAGCGATGCAGATACCAATACTCGGTCGGAGCGAAGGCGATGAGCCCGGTCAACGGAAGGGTGATGGCGGTCCCGACACGATGAAGCAAGCGGGCAAGCCGATGCCGGGGACGGCCCAGGTCGACGATGGCGGCGACCCCACCGGGACGAAGGACACGGCGAACCTCGGCCAGGGTTTGGTCGACAGAGGTCAGGTTGCGAAAGACGTAGGCCGAAAACACGCCATCGAAGGACTGGTCGGGAAAAGGCAACGCCTCCCCCACCGCCGCCACTCGCAGAGTATGGGAACTCAGGCCCAGCATTTGACGCACGGGGTCGAGCGCAACCACTTCCCGGCTCCCGAAAATCGGAGCCGCGGCTCCGGTGCCGCTCCCGAGGTCGAGCATTCTCCCCATCGGGAGGTGGGCGACCGCTTGACGGCGCCAAGACTGATCACGGCCCGCCGACAGCAAGGTGTTGAGCAGGTCGTAGCGACGGGCAATTCGCCCGAAGATGGCGTCGCTTTTCTTGCTCAAGCCCTAGCCGATCGCAGAGAAGCCGAGCAGGGGCACAAGCGGCTCCGGCATGGCGACCGTCGCCTCGGCGTCTTGAAAGTTCTCCAGGATGGCGAGGATCATCCGGCCAATTGCTACGGCCGTGCCGTTCAGGGTGTGAACGATCTGGTTCCCCTCATCGGTCCGCACGCGGACCTTCAGCCGTCTGGCCTGGTAGTCGGTGGTGTTCGAACAGGACGTCACCTCTCGGTAGGTCTGTTGAGAGGGGAACCAGGCTTCGATGTCGTACTTCTTGGCGGCCGACGAGCCAAGATCGCCGGCGGCGACATTGACCACCCGATAGGGAATCCCCAGTCCACCGACGATGTCCTCTTCAATCGCGAGCAGGCGCTCGTGCTCGGCGGGGGAATCCTCCGGAAGACAGAAGACGAACATCTCTACTTTGTCGAATTGGTGGACTCGGAAAAGCCCCTGGGTGTCCTTGCCGTAGGTGCCAGCCTCCCGCCGAAAGCAGGTCGAGAAGCCGGCGTAGCGGGCGGGAAGATCGTCGGCTTCGAAGATCTCATCGAGGTGGTAGGCCGCCAGTGAAACCTCGGACGTGCCCACCAGGAAGAGCTCGTCCTCGGGGATCGAATAGACCTGCTCGCGATCGCCTGGGAAAAACCCGGTTCCGTAGAGGGCTTGCTCGCGCACGAGGACTGGCGGCACCATCGGCGTGAGGCCGGCGGCCACCAGTTTCTCCATGACATAGCGGACTAACGCAAACTCGAGCAACACTCCTCGACCTTTGAGGTAGCCGAAGCGGCTCCCCGAGACCTTCGCCCCCCGGTCCATGTCAATGATGTCGAGCTTGCGCCCGAGGGTGGTGAAGTCGAGTTGGGAGAAGCCGACGACGGGGGGCTCGCCAACCCGCTTCATTTCGAAGTTGTCGGCGTCGGTGAAACCGTCAGCGGCGCTTTCGGCAACCAGGTTAGGCACGGTCGCCCAAAGCTCGTCGAAGCTCTGGCGGAGGTCTTCCGCTTCAGCTTCGAGCTTCTTGTACTGATCTGCCAGGTCGCCGGTGCGGGCGATGGCGGCTTCTTTCTCGGGGCCGGTGAGGCGGGCAATCTCTCGCCCCGCTTCCTTTTGGGCGGCTCGGGTCTCCTCAGCGTGCTGTCGGACCCGGCGCAGGCCCTGGTCGAGACCGATCAGATGGTCGACGTCCACCTCGACGCCACGGCGGCGCAGCGAGGTTCGGAGCCGGTCGGGGTCGGCGCGCAGAATGCTGTGGTCGATCATCGATTCGAAATGGTAAAGCCGGTCGGCTAACCAGTCGGCTCGTTTACGAAGAAGGACACCGCCACACCGTCGTTGTCGGCATTCCCGTCGGGGCTGATCAGCTGAAGAGCAACCGAAAGGTTGTAGGAGAAGCCCGGGGCGACGGCCAACGCGGGGAACGAAACGGTGGTTTCGCCGCCAGCCTCGAGGGGGGGCACTTCGATCGTTTGGGCAATCTCCTCGCCTTCGGCGGGCGCCATGTTCAGAAAGAGCATTTGCGCGGGAGCTTGGGTGTTGCCGAGGTTGGCGACCACTACATCAATCACAATCGATTCCACCGCCGCGATGACCAAATCGCCATCGGGGTCCGTGACCCAAACCGGCTGCGAGCTCACCTGGCTCACCGCCAAATCGGCCCGAAGCACGAAGAGGGAATTGTCAGCACTCGCCGCTGAGGCGAAGATGCGAGCGGCGGCGACCGGGGTTCGAGTCGACGACTGAAAACTCAAGGCCGGCATCGAGGTTACGGGATCGGGGACGTCCTCGCGGTCGAGTTCCTTGAGAACCTCGGCATAGATCTCGTCGCCGGCCGAGACCAACTGCAAACCGGCGTAGATCTGCTCCTCCCCCGACTCCGCCTGGTCGGCAAGGCCAAGCAGTCCCTCGCGGAAGGTCGCCACTCCGCTCTCCCAAGTCGCTAGGGCCAGACGCAAAAGGGACGCGGCCCCGATGAGCGAGCTCGTTTCCGGTGGCTCGTCGACCGCCTCGGAGCCTTCGGCCAATGCTTCGAGCACAGCCGTGGTGGCGGTCTCGAACTCGATCCGGTCTAAGTCGACGAGGTTTTGGTCGAGGCCGGAGAACGTTGAGGAAGCGGTGACCAGGCCCTCGGCCGATCGGCGCATGCCATCGAGGTAGTTGACCGCTGCCGAGGCCTGGGCGTTGATTCGGGCCAGAACAAGGGCGGCGAGGATCACGACGGTCAATCCCAATGCCCACCAACGCCACCGGCGCCGGTCGGTGGGACGCTCGAGCATCAGTCCGGCTGGTCTTACGGTCACCTTCGGATGCTACGGATTCCGTTTTCGCTACCGAATCGGCCCCTAGAGGGGCCGATTCGGTGATAAAAACGAGTCATGGGGGGTGGGCGAAGGGGGACTTGAACCCCCACGTCCTTGCGGACACAGGAACCTGAATCCTGCGCGTCTGCCAATTCCGCCACTCGCCCGAGTGGGCACCGAAGGCTAACCGGAGCCACATTCTTTCGTTCTGTGGGCTGGTACCGCTGTCGTACAACGCTGCGAACCCAGGGTTCGCATGTAGCGTTTGTTGGCTATGAAGCTCGCCCGCCAGTTGGAGCGGCGGTTGGAGGACGCCCTCGACCATCTCGCCGGCAAGATCTTTCGCGGTGGGCTCCATGTCTCTGAGCTGGCCGCCCGCGTCGCCCGCGAAGCCGAGCTCGCCGAGTTCAACACCCCGGCCGGGCCGGCCACGGCCAACCGTTACAGCCTGCTCATCAACCCCGAAAACCTCGATGGCGACCCCGAGCCCCTCGCCCGCCGGCTCCAACTGGCGTTTGCCGAGCTAGCCGCTGAACGGGGTTGGCGACTGCAGGGACCAGTGATCATCGAGCTTCGCACCGACGGAGCTGTGACGATCGGGGCGGTGAGCAGCGCCGCAACCGTCGAGGTTGGACCTATTCCATGTTGGGCTCAACTAACTGATGAAGAGGGGCGGGTAGCGCTGATCAACCACAACCGCGCCATCATCGGACGCTCGCTCGAGGCGGACGTGGTGATCGACTATCCGGAGGTGAGCCGGACCCATGCCCTGGTCTTTCGCCAGGACGGCCAGACATACGTGGCCGACCTCGGGTCCTCAAACGGCACCTGGATCGACGGCCAGCGGGTGGGGACGACCCCGGTGCCGTTAAACACTCTTGCCACTCTGAATCTGGGCAGCCACTCACTGCGTTTGACTCCATGCCGGAACTGATCCTCACCATTCTTCGCCTGATCTTCTTGGCGCTCATCTATCTCTTCATCTGGCAGGTGGCACGAGCAATCAGCCGGCACCTCGGCTTCGGCCAGAACCGGGGCAGCCGCAAGACCGGAAAGCAGATCGCGGTGGTTCGCTCCGATTCCCAGGCGGGCATGACCTTCGCCGTCAACGGGGCAACGGTGGTTGGGCGCAGCGATCAATCGGACGTCCAAATCGACGATCCTTACGCTTCTGAGTTCCATTTTCGTTTGGTCAACCAGGACGGCAGCCTGACGGTGTCCGACCTCGGCAGCACCAACGGCACCTATGTCAACGGCCGGCGCATCACCACCCCGACCAATCTGCGGCGAGGCGATGCCCTCCAGGTGGGCAAGACGGTCATGGAGGTCAGGTGAACTATCTATATGCCGCCGCCACCCATCGCGGCCGCATGCGCAACAACAACGAAGACTCGCACTGGCCCACTACCTCGGGCCGCAGCAGCGGGCCGCTCGTGGTGATGGTCGCCGACGGGATGGGCGGCGCCGTGGGCGGAGAGGTCGCCTCGAATGTCGCGATCGATACCGCCAGCAGCGGCGAGGGCAGTGTGGCGGAAAGGTTCGACCGGGCGAATTCCGGGATCTATGAGCGCTCGCTTGCAGAACCGTCGCTGGCCGGCATGGGCACGACCCTGACCATGGTTGAGCTCTTGAGCGAAGGCGCCGCTCACCTCGCTCATGTCGGCGACAGTCGCGCCTACCTCTGGCATTCCGGCAGGCTCGCCCAGCTGACTGAGGACCACACGGTGGTCGCCGAACAGCTCGCTGCCGGACACATCACCGAAGCCGACATCGCCAACCATCCCCAACGGAGCATGCTGACCCGAGTCCTCGGCCTCACCCCGGAGATCGATGTTGACCGGAGCGACCTCCATTTGGAGGCTGGCGACCGGCTGCTGGTTTGCTCGGACGGTCTCACCAACATGCTCGACGATCCGGCCATCGCCCATCTCCTCAGCCACGGCCCTCCCGAGGAGGTGGCTTGGAACTTGGTGGAGGCCGCCAACCGCGCCGGCGGCCACGACAACATCACCGTGCTGGTAATAGCAGTCGAACCATGACCAGGACCGCCGAAAGCGGCATGCTGGTCGCGGCCGCCGGAGTGGCCGCCTTCGGTGTGACCCTGGTGATCCTCGCCGGCGGTCAAACCATCGACTCCCGCATCGGCCTGACCTTTGCCGTAATGGTCGCCGCGTTCGGCACTGTGCACATGGCAATCAGGCGGTGGGCGCCTTCGGCCTCGACTGTGATTCTCCCGCCCGCCGCTCTGCTCACCGCGATCAGTCTGGCCGAGATCCACCGCCTCGACCCCGTCCGGGCAGGGCTCCAACAATGGTGGCTGCTGATTGCCGCCAGCATGACGGTGGCGTTGCTCTTCTTCCTCCATCGTCGGGGGACCGCGACCATTCGTCGCTACCGCTACCTCTATCTACTAACCGGGCTGATCCTCCTTCTGCTCCCGCTGCTCCCCAGCACCGGTCCTCTCCCGGTGCGCGGGCTCGAAGTCAATGGCTCCCGTCTGTGGCTTGTGGTCGATCTCGGTATCACCGAGATCCGCTTCCAACCCGGCGAGATCGTCAAGCTGTTGATGGTCCTCTTCCTGGCCGGCTACCTGGCCGAACGCCAGTCGGCCCTCGCTGAACGACCTCGCCAACTCGGCCCCTTCAAGTTTCCCGAGCCTCGCCAGCTCTTTCCGGTGGTCGCCGTTTGGGCCGTCAGCCTGGTCGTGCTTGTGGTCCAACGCGACCTCGGCGCCTCCGTCCTTCTCTTCGGAGCGTTCATCGGGATGATCTACACCGCCACCGGGCGGCCCACCTATCTGCTGATCGGAGCGGTGCTCACCGCCTCGGCCGGTTACGGGGCCTATCGCCTTTTTGATCACGTCGAGCGCCGATTCCTCGCCTGGATCCAACCCTTCCAGAACTTCGAGGACGCCGGCTATCAGGTTGCCCAGGCCTGGTTCGGGATGGGTACCGGAAGCTTGGCGGGGTCGGGGATCGGTCTCGGCCGGCCCGACCTCATCCCCAATGCAGCCACCGACTTCATCTATGCCGCGGTGGCCGAAGAACTCGGCTTCGCCGGCTCGCTCGCGATCCTGGCCGGATTTGCGTTGCTGATCGGGGTTGGTTTCGGAATTGCCTTGCGTTGCCGGGATCGCTTCCGCAAGCTCACCGCCGCCGGGCTTACCTGGGTGCTCGGGCTGCAGGCTTTTCTCATTATTGGAGGGGTGCTGCGCCTTGTCCCGCTCACTGGTATCACCCTCCCCTTCATGTCGTACGGCGGCTCGTCGCTTGTCGGCAACTTCCTTCTGCTTGGGCTTTTGGCTCGGATCAGCCACGAGGAGCCGGCGTGAATCGACCGACCCGTCGCTTGGCCGCCGCGGTCCTGATCGGATTTGCGCTGCTCGGCCTGATGACCACCTGGGTGCAGGTCGTCGCGGCCGACACCTACCGCCTCGATCCCCGTAATGCCCGGTTCAACCTCACCCAGATCGGCAAGGAACGCGGCCTGATCGTCTCCGCCGACGGCGTGGTGCTGGCTCAAAGCGACCCCGATCCCGCCACCACCGGGTCGTTCATCCGCTCCTATCCGACCGGGCCTGTCTTTGCCAACGTGGTTGGCTATTCGTCGTTGTTGTTTGGCGAGCAGGGCCTGGAACGCGCCTACTCCGACGACCTCCGCTCGCGCCGGGACCTCACCATCTCCGACTTGCTCTCAGTGATCCTGGGACGCGACCTCCGCCCGCTCAACCTGCAACTGACGCTCACCGACTCGCTCCAGCGAATCGCCTTCGAGGCGCTCGGCGGCCAGGCCGGGTCGGTCGTCGCCCTTGACCCCACCACCGGCGCGATCCTGGCGATGGTTTCCACTCCGAGCTATGACCCCAACCTGCTGGTTGGGGTCGACGCAGCCGCCCACTGGCAGACACTCTTGGCCGACCCGAGCCGGCCGCTCGCCGACCGCGCAACCCGCGAGCTCTATCCGCCGGGTTCGACCTTCAAGACGGTGGTATCGGCCGCCGCTTTCGAAACCGGCCTTGCCAATCCCGAGTCGACCTTTCCCGACGAAGCCTCGTTTCAGCTTCCAGGGTCGACGGCCACCGTCGACAACGCCGGCGGAACCAACTGCAGCAACGGGGTGACCACCAGCCTGCTCAACGCCTTCGTCCGCTCCTGCAATGCGACCTTCGCCCGGCTGGCGATCGCGGTCGGGGCCGAGCCGATCGGACAGGTCGCCGAGGGGCTCGGATTCAACCAAGAGCTGCCGTTCACCTGGACCGTGGCCGAAAGCGCGTTTCTCACCGACGAGCTGTCGGCCGACCTCGCCGCGCTCGGTCAGAGCGGCATCGGTGAGCGGGACGTGCGGGCCACGCCGTTGCAGATGGCGCTGGTGGCAGGAGCGGTCGCCAACCAAGGGGTCGTGATGTCCCCCTACCTGGTGGGACGAACTTTCGATGCCGATGGCGCTGAGGTCGACACCTCCGAGTTGGCGATCTTCGGCACGGCCTTCACCCCCGAGACCGCGGCGTTGCTGACCCAGATGATGGAGCGAGTCGTCACCGAAGGCACTGGCCGGCAGGCGGCGGTTCCAGGGGTGAGGGTGGCAGGAAAGACCGGGACCGCAACCGGGGTCGAAGGCCGTCCGCACGCTTGGTTCATTGGCTTCGCCCCCGTCGAGAAGCCGACGATCGCCGTCGCGGTTTTTGTCGAGGCTGGGGGCAGCGCCGGCGAAAGTGCCAGCGGTGGAGCAGTGGCGGCGCCCATCGCCAGTCAGGTGATCAGCGGTTGGTTAAACCGTTGATCTCTAGAATTAGCCATCGTTCTCGATGAACTTTCCTCACCCCCTCACTGATCGTTATCACCTCGCGTCGCACCTGGCTCGGGGAGGGATGGCCGACGTTTATCTGGGCACCGACACCCTGCTCGGCCGCAAAGTGGCGATCAAGATTCTCCACGCCCAGTTCTCGAATGACGAGGCGTTCGTCAAGCGGTTCCGCCGGGAGGCGCAGGCCGCCGCCAACCTCACCCATCCCAACATCGTCGGCATCTACGACTGGGGTCAAGCCAACGACACCTACTTCATCGTGATGGAGCTGGTCGAAGGCCGAAGCCTGCGCGACGTGCTCCGTTCCGACGGTGCGTTGCTCTCCCGCCGAGCGGCAGAGATCGCGGCCGAAGCCGCCTCGGCGCTGTCCGCGGCGCATCGAGGCGGGTTGGTCCACCGCGATGTCAAGCCCGGCAACATCCTCCTTGCCATCGACGGCACGGTGAAGGTCACCGACTTCGGCATCGCTCGGGCCTGGGATGACTCCCAAGAGTTGACGCGCACCGGCGCGGTGATCGGGACCGCCTCCTACTTCAGCCCCGAACAGGCGCAGGGCGCTCCCGCTGACGAACGCTCCGATGTCTACTCGCTTGGAGTTGTGCTCTACGAAATGCTGAGCGGACGCCCGCCGTTTGCGGGGGAGAGCCCGGTGGCGGTCGCCTATCAGCACGTTTCCGCCAGCGCTCCACCACCGTCGGCTGTCAACGCCGACGTTCCCCATGAGCTCGACGTCATCGTGACCCGCGCTCTGGAAAAGGACCCGGCATTTCGCTATCAGACCGCCGACGAGATGCGGGCCGATCTGCTCCGGGTCCTCGCCGGCCAAAGCCCGGTGGCCCCGGCGGCCGTCCCGGTTCCGGTGACAACGCAAACTGGGACCGTCGTCGCCGATCCCACCCGTACTCGGGTGATCCAGGCCCCGCCTCGCCCCACTGGGCCAGCCACCCAAACGATTCCCGTTTTGGAGGATCGGCGCGGCAGTCAGGTTCCCTTCATTCTCACGGCCTTTGCCCTTTTGGCGCTTTTGGGGACGATGGTCTTTCTTGTTTTCCGTGCCGCCTCGGGGGACACCCCGGTCACGACGACAACCACCGTCCCGCTGATCGTCCTCCCCAACTTTGCCGGGATGACCGAGCAGCAGGCATCGGCTGAGCTCACCCGCCTCGGCCTAGACGACCAAATCCGCCCGGAGGCATCGAGCGATGTCGAGAGCGGGATCGTGATCCGCACCGAGCCCGGGGAAGGTGTCTCGGTGCCGCTGGGGAGCTCGGTGTTCGTCTATGTGTCGGCGGGTGAGGACCCGGTGACGGTGCCGGCGCTGATCGGTCGCACCCAGCCCGAGGCGGAGCAGTTGCTCACTGACGCCGGCCTCACCTTGGGCAGCGTGACGATGCGTCCCGACGCCGAAGCCGAGGCCGGGATGGTGATCGAGCAGAGCCCGGTGGCCGGCCTCGAGATCCCGCCCGGGGACCCGGTCAACATCGTCGTCTCCGAAGGGCCTGAGGAATTCGAGCTTCCCAACCTCGTAGGCATGGAAGACGGGGAGGCGTTCGCTGAGCTGAACAGTCTCGACCTCGATTGGGACACCATCCGCGAGGAGTCATCGGAGCCAGTAGGGATCGTCATCCGCACCCAGCCGGAGGCCGGTGCCTTGGTGAAGGCGGGCGACGTCATCACCATCGTCATCTCAGCAGGTCGCTCGACGGTGATCGTCCCCGACCTGTTCGGGATGACCTATGACGAAGCCCGCCGGGAGTTGGAGAACGCCGGCGTCGGGATCTCAGACAATGCGCCCATCGCTCCCACCAACGACCCGAGCCTGGACGGGCGGGTTATCAACCAAAGCCCCGACGCCGGGGCAGAGGTCGACGAAGGCTCAACTGTCGAAGTCACGTTGGGCGACTTCCAAGAACCACCACCCCCGACCACGACCACCCCCACCTCCCCCCCGACCACAATCGGTTTCTAACTCGCGAACCCAGGGTTCGTAGAGATACTGTGTATCCCTACGGGCCCACAGAACGCAAAAAGTTGCCCAGCAGCTTCTTGCCGTCAGTCGTCATGATTGATTCGGGATGGAACTGAACCCCCGCGACCGGGTGGGTCACATGATGCATCCCCTGGATGACGCCGTCCTCGCTCCACGCACAGGGCTGGAGCTCGTCGGGAAGCTCAACTGCGGCCAGCGAGTGGTAGCGGGTGGCGGTGAAGGGATTGTCAAGGCCGTCGAAGATCCCCGCGCCGTCGTGGTGGACGGAACTCGTTTTCCCGTGGCGGGGCTCGGGGGCGAGATCCACCCGGCCGCCGTAGGCGACCGCGATCGCTTGGTGCCCAAGACAAACGCCGAGAGTGGGGATGGTCGGTCCGAAGGTCCGCACGTATTCGACGGAGAAACCGGCCGCCTCCGGGACGCCCGGGCCCGGGGAGATGACCAGCCGATCGAAAGAAATCTCGTCTACGACCTCTGATGGCTTCAGGACATCGTTGCGGATCACGACCGGATCGGCTCCGAGCTCGCCTAGGTACTGGACCAGGTTGTAGGTGAAGGAGTCGTAGTTGTCGAGAATCAAGACTCGCCCAGCCGATGGTCCGCTCACCGGTAATTGGTGGCCATGATGAAACCGGCCGCGATCATGAGAAATCCGCCGAACAGGAAATACTGCGGCCATTGGAAGATAAATCGGGCTAGGACCGCCAACAGCCCCAGGCCGAGAAGGCCCGCCATCAACCAGACATACCAGGTAGGGCTCGGTCCCTTTGCTTTGGCCTCGGCGCCCGCGGTCTTGGGCAGTGTGCGCGTGGTGCGGTTGGGCTTGCGCCGCTTGGACTCAGGCATGCCGGCGAGACGCTAGCGGTCGTTTCAATATGGGCGCCAGACCGCCACCATCTCCTCCCGGCAGTGCTTGGGAGGGGCTGGTTGAGTGTTGTTGGCTATGCGAACGGTGAGCTCGGTGCCGCACACCGAACATCGGTAGTCCTGATCGGCCGGAACCACATCACCCGGGTCGACTTCGGGTGGTGGTGTGGCCAGCATCCGGATCATGTACATCGAAACTCGCCAAATCACTACTCCCAAGCCGATGGCCAGGACCACACGAAGCAATCCGCCCATTCAGTCGATCAGCTCGAGAATCATGCCGTTGGCCATGCCGCCACCTTCGCACATCGCCTGCAGTCCGTAGCGAGTGCCGGTCCGTTCCATCTCATGGACGAGGGTCGTGGTCAGGCGAGCGCCCGACGCCCCCAACGGATGTCCCAGGGCGATCGCTCCCCCGTTGACATTGGTGCGCGCCCACAGAGCATCCGGATCAGTGCCGCCATGTTCCATCCGCCAAGCAGCGATAACGGAGGCGAACGCTTCGTTCACCTCGAACAACCCGATGTCGTCGATGGCGAGATTGGCGCGACCGAGCACTTTGCTTGTCGCCGGGATGGGGCCGGTGAGCATGATGACCGGGTCGACACCGGCCAACGCAAAGGCCACGAACCGAACCTTGGGCTTGAGGCCGAGAGCGCGGGCTTTCTCCTCGCTCATGATCAGGACCGCGGCGGCGCCATCGGAGATTTGCGACGAGTTGCCGGCCGTGACGAGACCGTCGATCTTGAACGCCGGCTGAAGGGAGGCGAGTTTCTCCAGGGTGGTGTCCCAACGGATGCCCTCGTCGCGGGTCACCACCTCGGTTCCGGCCTCGCCCGACACCGAAACTCCAACGATCTGGCTCTCAAAGCGCCCTTCCTCGGTCGCCCGGGCGGCGCGCTGATGCGAATCCATTCCGATCTGGTCGAGGGTCGCTCGGTTAATCCCCCATTTCTCATTGATCATCTCGGCGGAGAGTCCTTGGGGAATGAGGCCATGGCTGTAGCGCTCGAGCATGAGGGGCCCGAATGGCATCCCCGGCCCCTGCTGGGCGGTGACGCCCATCGGGATCCGCGTCATCGACTCAATCCCGGCGGCGACGACCACGTCATAGGCGCCGGCCATCACCCCCTGAGCGGCGAAGTGAGCCGACTGTTGGGAGGACCCGCATTGGCGGTCGATCGTGGTGCCCACCACTTCTTCGGGGTAGCCGGCGGCCAATGCGGCATTGCGCCCGATGTTGTAGGCCTGCTCTCCGACCTGGGAGACACAACCCATGATCACGTCTTCAACCAGCGATGGGTCGAGGCTGTTGCGTTCGAGCAGCGCCTTGAGCGGGATCGAAGCCAGGTCGACGGAATGGATGTCCTTGTACTTGCCGTTGCGCCGGGCGGTGGGGGTCCGGACTGCGTCGACGATCACTGCATTGTTCACCGATACCTCCTAAGGGATAGACGAACGACCACGTGGAGACGATGGGACTTGAACCCACGACTTCCTGCTTGCAAAGCAGGCGCTCTGCCGGGCTGAGCTACGTCCCCGTGTTTACTGGCTAAATCCCTATCTGCTAACCTGCATAACGCTAGCACAGCGCATAACTTTTGCAACCGATCAAGACCATTTCCGACCTCACCGACCTCCGAAAGCTCACCTCCTCGTGGGAGCTTCACCTCCGCGCGGCCCGCAAGTCACCGAAAACTGTAGAGGCCTACCTGGAAGGGGCCAACCAGCTCGCCGCCTTCCTCCTCGAGCGGGGCATGCCCATCGACGCGGCAGCCATCCACCGGGAACACGTCGAAGCTTTCATTACTCACCTGCTCGAAGTCCGCTCGCCGGCCACCGCCAACAACCGTTACCGGGCGCTGCAACAACTTTTCAAATGGTTGGAAGCGGAAGGCGAGATTCCCGCGTCGCCGATGGTCAGGATGAAGCCGCCCAAGCTCGACGAGGTAGAGGTCCCGGTCGTCTCCGAGGACGACCTGCGCAAACTTCTCAAAGCGTGCCAGGGGTCCACCTTCGAGGATCGCCGCGACCACGCTCTGATCCTGTTCCTTCTCGACACCGGCGCCAGGCTGGCCGAGGCAGCGAACCTCAAGGTCGACAATCTCGACCTGCGCGAGCTGGGAGTCGCCTTGGTGCTCGGCAAGGGGCGCCGCGAGCGCACACTCCCGATGGGGCCGACCACTCTCAAAGCCGTTGACCGTTATCTGCGGATCCGGGCTCGCCGTCCGGGTTCGGATAGCCCCTGGCTGTGGCTCGGCGGGAAGGGCCGGTTCACCAATTCGGGGATACAACAGATGCTTAAGCGCCGGTCCAAACAGGCCGGGATCGAACTGATACACCCACACCAGCTACGCCACACGTTTGCCCATTCGTTTCTCGCCGCCGGTGGGCAGGAGACCGACCTGATGCGTCTGGCCGGGTGGCGATCTAGGACAATGGTTGGTCGCTATGCCGCCTCCGCGGCTGACGGACGAGCTCGGGAGGCACACAAGAAGCTATCCCCGGTCGAGCGGCTGCAATGAGTGATTGGGAAGAGGTGGAGTGGGAGGACGAGTGGGGAGGCAAGGACGACGCCTTGAGACGTGAAGGTTGGAGGGGGGAGCCGCTGCTGGCCCTCGCCGAACGATTCGACGCAATCCCCCCGGCGATCATTGAAAATGATTCCACCCTCCGCCTCGTGTGCGGCATGTGCGGTCGAGTCCTCGACAAAATCAGCAACTTGTGGAGACGGGATGATCGGCTGCCGATAGCGACTGGAGAGTGGGCCAGTTCACCTACGGGCCCGGCGCAGCGCGGCATCGACGGTCGCGTGACGCGCCAGAAGCCCTCGATTGGCCGACGTAGTGCCGCTGGCCCGCCTGATGCAAGAGGATGGCGGGCTGGGCTCCGTCAGAAGTATGACTGTCACAAGCGCTGCGGAGCCTCCTACTCATTCAGAACTGAAAGGCTGACAGTTGCATACCTCGAGGCGCTCGAGCACGGCCGAAACAGAATCACCGCCGGGGTCGACCTTTGAGGTAGCATTGCGCTCGAAAGTCAGGATCGAGGGCTCTCCTAAGAACCCCTCACCTCCCCCTGTCAGCGCAGGAGGGCGATGAGGTGACGAGTTCAAATGTCCCTGACCCCCTCAGAGCGGAGCTTGCGAGCCCGAGCTGCTGCTCACGCTCTTCACGCTGGAACTGATTCTCGCCAGCACCTGCAGCCCGCCCGCGAGGCCTTCATGGCCCGTTTCGAGAAACAGGTCGATCCGGAAGGCAAGCTCAATCCGGAGGAACGAGCTCGACGTGCTGAGCAAGCCCGAAAGAGCTATTTCGTCGGCTTGTCGCTGAAGTCGGCGAAGGCTCGCCGCGCCAAGAAGGCGGGCGCCGCATGACCTGGCCCACAAAAGACCCGGCCCCGCTCATCGCGGGACCGGATCAGAAGTCTTCGGTTGGCACCATCGACTCCGGACATCGTACCTGATGGCTCCCGACAAGGCCCCCGTTTGGGATCCGGCCGACCCTAAGTACAAGGAACGTTGGCTCGACGCCAATGGACCACGCCCGCTCGACGCCAATGGACCACGCCCGGCGCCGAGCACTCCCGAGGAGCGGGAGCGGTTCAACGCCGAGCTGGAGATCGACAAGCTCGACACCCTGGCCGACCTGCTCGCCGCCATTCACCAGGTGTGGACTGACTATGTGATCTTTCCCACCGAGCACGAGCCGGTGGCGCTGACGCTGTGGGTAGCGCACACCTATGTGATCAGCCAGGCCGAATGCACCCCTTACCTTTGGGTCACGTCGGCCGAGTACGAGTCCGGAAAGACTCGACTGCTGGAGGTGGCCAAAGAGGTGGCACGAGAACCCCTGATGGCTTCCTCGATCTCGGCCGCCGCCCTATTCCGAGTCATAGAGGACCGGGAGCCGACGCTACTTTTGGATGAGGCTGACGCCGTGTTCTCGACCAAGGCCTCGACCGAGACGGCCGAAGCCCTCAGGCAGATTCTTAACGCGGGATATCGGCGAGGAAATCCGGCCATTCGGGTGAGCGGCCAGGGCAAAAACATGAAGGTCGAAACCTTCTCGACTTTCTCACCAAAGGCCATAGCCGGCCTCAAGACGCTGCCGCGCACGCTCAGCTCCCGGTGCATCGAGATCCGCCTAGACCGCAAGAAACCCGGCGAGACCGTGCGGCCGTTCCGAATCCGCAAGGTGAAAGAGCAGGTCGAACGGCTCACCCTCCGTTTAGAGGAATGGTCATCTGACGTTCACCTGCCTCTCGAACCGAAGACGACACCTACCGGGTTAGGTGACCGTGCCCTCGACATGTGGGAGCCCCTGTTCTGCATTGCTGAGGCCGCCGGTGGGGAGTGGCCGGCGCGAGCCCGCCAAGCAGCCACCGCGCTGGCGCATATCGATGTCGAGGACGAGTCCCTAAACGTGTTGGTGCTTGCACACCTTCGAGACCTGTTCGACGGGCACCATCACCTACACACCGAGACGATCCTCAAAGACCTCCACGCCCTCGATGAGGCACCTTGGAAGGATTATTACCGCCGTGAGCTGACGGCACGCGACCTGGCGAAGTTGCTACAGCCATTCAAGGTCACGAGCAAGATGGTCCGGGTTGGAGAACGGTCCGCCAAGGGTTACGAGCGGGACCAGTTGGCCGATGCTTTCACCCGCTACCTCCCACCCCCTAAAAATGGTTCACAAGGTTCACAAGGTTCACAAACAGCGCCAGTGTTGACAGGAATTGTGAACGATGTGAACGATGTGAACCTTATTTCAGGTACGGGAGAGGAAGACGATTTCGACCCCGACTACGAGCCCATCCCCCCCGACTCTGCCCCCCAGGGGGAAAAGGTTACAAGGGTTACAAACGACACGTTGGACGCGGAATCGCCGCTCGCCCTTGAGGAGCTGCTCTTCGAGGAGTTGCCCTGTGAAACCCCGGAAAGCTGCGCCGCCTACCCGTTTCGGCCGCACCTCCCGCTATGCCCCGCCGACGATCTGGAGGTGTTCTAGTGAGCCGCACCCACGCCCATTACCAGCGACACGTCGGTCAAAACAACCCCGGCTTCGAGGCGTCAGCTTCCTCACTTGGGGCGAAGCCATGGTGCGTGTCGAAGAGTGCGACTGTCCGATCGTCGTCGTGCCCGGCCCGGTCATGGTCGTCACCCACCGTCACCGCCACGCATGCGCCGCACTCGAGAAGCGCTTCGACGACTACGAACCTGAGCTATGAAATTCTTGATCTCGAGCGATGCCCCAGCGCTCGGGGGTAGGGGGGGTCGAAAGTTGTGAGCGCGTTGGTCAAAGAGACCTCTCATCGGGGTCCGGGAAGAAAACCGGACGACCTGGCTCTCACCTGCGCAAATGACGCAGTTCCCGAAACCGTGAAAGCTTGCCGAAAGTGTGGCGAGGCCAAACCGATCGTCGACTTTCCTCGCAACCCCCGCACCCGAGACGGGCTCTCCTCGTGGTGCCGGGTGTGTCATTACGCCGCCACCAGGAGGACGAAGCAGACCCGAGGCGCGGAGTATCGACGCCGGGAGAGGGCGAGAAACTTGACCGTTTGCCCTCTCGGACCGCGGAGATGAGCAGTTCCCGGTGGCCCAGGTAGCGGCGGAACTCTTCACGACGCTGAGGAGGGATGTCGTTCCGTGTATCCGCATGCGGATACTGAGCGAATCCGGGCCCGTCGCCCCGGTTGGTACCGGCCCCCGGATTCGGACCGAGACGCTGACCTAACCCGGGGCAGGACCACGGATTAACTGCTCCGGGAAGAACGCTTCCGCACACGGAAGCGATTCCACCGCAACGACTTCAAGAGTTCCGCCGCT
>JACCTH010000029.1 GCA_013812505.1 Acidimicrobiia bacterium
GGAGATACCGGAGGTAACGGTCCTCGGGGTCAACACAGAGCTGGAGACCATGAGCCGAAGCCTCATCGGGGTGGAGGCCTTTCCCGTTGCAACGCACGGAGGGTGATCGACCTGCTCCTGCCCGAGACCGACGCTGGGGTCGCCGTCCAGGTCGCGGCGGCCCTCATTCTGGGCTCGGGTGCCGTTTTCGTGACGTGGCGGCGCAAGGAGTGGCGCCTCGTGGCCATTGGAGCCACTCTCCTCGTACTTGGGTTCTTCGGTCTGCGCGCCCTGCACTGAACTCTCAGCCAGACAGTATGCGGATCTCGACTGCGCCTGTGTTCCCCCCGGTGGAAGTCTCGACATCGAAGGTGAACATCTGCCCGATGACTGTCACGTCAGTGGTCTGAGGCTCGGCAGAGTTCCCGGCGGGAAATGGCCCGAGAGTCTCGGATCCGTCCACCGTCACGGTGTAGGTCTCGGTCACCGCGGTCCCATCGGTCATCGATCTGGTCAGGAACTGAAACCCGGAGACCTCCTGTGGGGCACCGAGGTCCAACGTTATGGATGCGTCATCGCCTTCCCCTGCGGAGGACCATTCCGTGGCGAGATCCCCATCTGCCGTGTTCTCGGCGGCGAAGGCATCACTGAACTCGGAGCTGACCGAGGTCACGGTGGCATTCAACGCCAGGTTCTCCCGATCGTCCGTGTTCGTTTTCGACGTCTCGGGCTCGGGCAGGACGAAGGTTCCCATCTCCGATCGATACAGGGTGCCGTCGGCGGTCGTCCCTTGCACCACGTACCTGTAATCGACACCAGGTTCGGCCCCGGGGAGGAAAACGTCATGTTCGATGATCCCGGTTCCGGCCATGTTCAGAGAGTTGTTGAAGTTCCCCAGTCTTTCGTCCTCGCCCCAGACGATGGCGCAGATCATCGGTTCGGTCGTGTCGACGCGGAAGATACCTCTGCTCGGGTTTGTGGGATCGAGCTCGAAGACGAACTCCGAGGCCTGCACCTCCTCGAATGGTCGCACCTCCACATCCTGACCGTCGGCGGCTCCGGCGCATGCCGCGAGGCCTAGAGCGAGCACGGCATAGAGGAGTCCTCTCTTCATATTCCGCTGAACCGGATGCCCGCCGGTTCCATTCCGAGGCATAGGGTCAACCGTCGATCCGGTGAGACGGCTGAGGGTGTCCTACATCGCCATGTCCTTGACCAGGCCGGTCGCGGCGAACGGGCGAACCTCGATGGGGTGATTGGTTGCCTCGGCCCCCCGACGGGCCCAGGCGCGAGCCTCGTCATCGTCTTCAGCGTTGATGATGTAGAAACCGGCGATCTGTTCCTTCGACTCGGCAAACGGCCCGTCCGTCACGAGGACGTCGCCGGCGTAGACCACCGACGCTGCGTCGGAGTCCCGGAGAGCTCCCCCGAACACAAAGGATCCGTTGGTCTGCAATTGTTCTTCGAGGGCTATGACGCGGTCCATGAAGGACTGCATCTCCTCGGGTCCCCGTGGGGAACCTGGCACACTTTGAGCCCGATACGTGGAAAGCAAGTACTGGCCCATTATCGACTCCTGTCTCAGCGGAAAATTTTCCGCGCTCAAGGTATATACATATCCGAACTCATAGAGCTGGATTCGACACATGCGGTCTCGCGGCAGCGATCACCATCCACGACCGGGGCTTGCTTCAGGCGTCGATTCGCAGTCGTTCCACTACTTTCCAGGCATGCGACCTGGTGAACACGTCGGCGGCTGCGAGGCGACCGGTCCAGAGCGGCAGCACCTCCTCGGTCACCTTCTCCGCCACCCCATTGAGATAGGAGTCGAACACGAGCCACGCTTGCTCAAACCCACCGGCCAGGTGAGCCGCGGACATGAAGTTGGGCTCAGCTTCGTGAGCCGGTCTCGCAGGTGAAGTCTCGTCCAGGTACTTCATCGCCGTGTCGAGCAGGTCCTGGAAATACTCTTTCTGGATCTCCGCGTCGGCTCGGGTACCCACCCGTGTCAGGTGACCCGGGACGAAAATAGACACGATCCACGCTAAACATCTATCGCTTCGGCGAGTATTAGCTTCTCTGGATGGTCGAGCGTCCTCTGGTCCTGATCTTCGATGTCAATGAGACCCTGCTTGACCTGACCCCACTCCAACCACAGTTTGCTGACGTATTCGGGTCGGCAGACCCTATCGGAGAGTGGTTCGCACGCCTGCTCCACGGCTCTTTGGTGGCTAACCACACCAACCGTTACAGGCCGTTCGGACAAATAGGGGCCGAAGCCTTGATTTCGCTGGCGAAGAGACGGGGGATCGCGATCAGCCCGCAGAGGGCCGCCACGATCGTATCGACCATGCGCCAACTTCCTCCATATCCCGAAGTAGCCGGAGCCTTGCAACGTTTGCGCGAGACGGGATTCCGTCTGGTCACACTAACCAACGGCTCCAACGAGACCGTTGCCGAGCAGTTGGCAAGCGCTGCCCTGGATAGGTATTTCGAGCGAGCGCTATCGGTGGAGGCGATTGGCCGTTTCAAGCCCGCGGCCGAGGTCTATCGGTACGCGCTCGCAGAGCTGAAAGTGGAGGCCGATGAGGCTTTAATGATTGCGGCGCACGACTGGGACATAATTGGTGCCCGCGCGGTAGGTATGCCCGGCGCCTTCATCGAGCGACCAGGATCTGTTTGGGGGTTGCCGGACCCGCCACCCGAAATAGTTGTCTCCCACCTTGGGGAGCTTGCCGACTTGTTCGCGGCGACGATGTTGTTCTGACCACCTTACGGACATCCTTAACGGCAGGACATCGGTCCCGATATCGATGCCGCCCCCTCGGAATACGCCTGTCCCGCGGTGGGATCCGACTGAGGCGGCCAGGAGTTGTTGAGCGCCATCCTGGGGGAGGGTGGCTATACCTGAGCGCTGTTCAAGACCGGTTTAGGTTGATGGGGTGCTGTAGATGATGGGAGGGCGAATTCGAAACCCGCCATCTCGCCTTCCATCACGACACGAATGGTCCCACCGTGAGCCTCCACCAGCTGTCGAACGATTGGGAGCCCGAGCCCGACGCCGGGTTGAGACATGTTCGCGTCATCGACGAGCCGGGCATAGGGCTCGAAAACGAGGTGGACCTTTTCCGGGTCAATGCCGTCGCCGCCGTCGAGGACGGAGCAGCGGACTACGGGCCCGTCGGACTTGGCGGAGACCACGATCGGCGGTTTCCCATACTTGAGTGCGTTGTCGATGAGGTTGCGCATCACCTGCCGAAGTCGGGGCGGGTCTACGGGCACGTCCAAACCATGGGGCACTTGGTTGGAGACGCTGGCTGCCCGTTGGCCCAATTCGGAGACGACATCCTGCACTAGCCCTCGAAGTTTGATGTTTAGGGGCTTGATGGTGATCCCTCCCGCCTCGATCCGACTGAAGGTGATGAGGTCCTCAATGAGTGCATGGAGCTCCTCGGTCTGGTCGGTCATGATGACGAGGAACTCTTGCCGCTCCTCCGGTCATCCTCCAGTAGAGTTCTGGTGAATCCCTTGAGGGAAGTGAGAGGGGTCCTCAGCTCGTGGCTGACCGTGGCCACGAACCTGTCCTTGAGAGCGTTGATCTCCCGCTGCCGGTCTAGGACCAGGGACAGAGCTGCTTGCCCTCGGCGCAACATCTCCGCGATGCGGATCATGAGCATGCCGATCCCGAGAAGAAAAACGGCTTGGATGGTCTCCCCGGTGAGGAACTCGGAGGTGGGCACGGGGTCGTCTGGATGAAACAGCGGCAATTCCACCTCGCCGGCCGCGAAGTGCAGGACGATTCGGAGCGGCACGGTGACCAGGGCGGCGACAAGTATCAAGCGCGATGCCAGCCCGCGTGAGTAGGAAGGGGCCGAGCGCAACCACACCAAACGCCACGAACGCGGCCCCCGTGATAGGCCCGTAAAGCCACCAGACCCCGACCGACACTCCCAGGTCGGCGAGCAGGACGCCCCAGGTTCGATCACCATCGGTCTCGGCGCCCGTTGCCCACGCCAGCGCAAACAGGATTATCGCGGCGATCGCTTTCGGGTCGGCGCCCACCAAAGCGAAGACCAGCATGCCGGCAACGGAAAAGCCATAGAGGGTGCGACGCCACCTGAGAACCGTGGCCCCGAGATCGGGCAGAGTCGAGGAAGAAATCACACTCTGTCATTGGCGAGTCCGGAGGCAACATGAAGCCTGTGGATTGGAGCTGCCCGCCCGCCTCCTGCTTATACGCCAGCACCGGGGAAAGGGTCGGGCGTCAACGAGCGCTGGTAGTGGTCCAGGCGTTTCGCATGGCTCAAGCAGGGTCGTCGATGGGCGCGATGAGGATCCTGCAGATGCTCTCGGGGGGACATTCGGCGGGATCGACCACCGCGGCTTTTCCTGCCACAGTCATGAGGTCGCGCCGCAGGCGGCGTAGATCCTCGATCCGCTGGTCGATCTCGTCGATGCGGGTGTCGATCAGCTCGGTCACATGCCGACACGGCGCATCGCCGCGATCTCGGATAAAAAGCACCTCACGCAGCTCCCCCAGGGTGAGACCCACGGCCTGGCCGGCTCTGACAAAAGCAAGCCTGTCGATCACCGACGGGTCGTAGTCCCGATAACCGGAGCGAGTCCGCTCTGGCTTTGGCAGCAGCCCCGACTCCTCATAGAAGCGGATGGCCGAAGTGGCAACCCCGACTTTGCGTGCAACCTCACCGATCCGCATAGGTGGACCCTACCACTTGACATTCAAGTGGACTTGAGGGTGTACGTTGACGGCATCGACAGAAACGGAGAGACAGCATGATGCCGAGTCGACTGAACCTAGAGGAGGTGGCCCAGGCCGTGACCGCCGCGGCCCCGGAGCTTGACGCCGTTGGGTGCCTGGATCTTCGTGCAGACTCTTCGATTGCTGGCCCGGGGAGAACCGGTATTGCCGGCCGAGATTGCACGGGCGGCCGGCGTGGCTCCGCAGAGAGCAGAGGAAAGCCTCCGTTCGTGGCCGCTCGTATTCTGGGACGACCAGGACTGCATCATAGGTTTCTGGGGTCTGGCGATCCGCCCGCTCAAACCGACCCACAGCATGGAATTGGACGGGCGGACCGTCTACGGCTGGTGCGCTTGGGACACCTTGTTCATCCCTGAGATCCTGAACACCGAGATCCACGTCGAGTCAACCGATCCCCAGAATGGCGAGAAGGTCCAGCTCACCGTGACGCCCGACGAGGTGAAGGAAGTCCACCCTCGGGAGACCATGGTCTCATTCCTACTCCCAGTTGGCCCCGTCGGAGCGGACGTCGTGCAGAGCTTTTGCCACTTCGTGCATTTCTTCTCTTCACCCGAGTCGGGCCAGCAATGGATTGCGGATCATCCCGGGACCTTCCTCCTCACCGTGGAGGAAGGGTTCGAACTTGGTCGACGCACCAACCAGCTCCGGATGATGCCTATGAGCTCGAACCGGCCTGGACGCAGATGAACGGATCGCTCGTGGAGATCACACTGCAGTATTTCGAAGATTGTCCCAACTGGAAGACAACGGATGGTCATCTGCGAACCCTCATCACCGAGGGCTTGGATGCCACCGTCCGCTACGAGCTGATCGGCACCTACGAGGTCGCGGTGGAACGAGGCTTTTGTGGATCTCCCACCGTGCTGATCGATGGTGTCGACCCTTTCGCTGACCGGAAGGCCATGGTCGGGTTGGCCTGCCGGTTGTACCTCACCCAGAACGGACCCGCCGGATCGCCCACCATCGAGCAACTACGAGCGGTCTTCACCGCCTAACCGAGGAGGCATTGATCTCATGGTGACCGCTATCGACCGCAGCCAGCTGCTCCGGCTCATGGAATTCGAGGATGCCCAAGTGGTCGACGTGCTCCCCGGACGCGAATACGAGAAGGCGCACCTTCCTGATGCCATCAGCATTCCCCTCAGGGAGTTCACCGCCGAGTCGGTGTCAATTCTGTCACGAGAGAAGCCAGTGGTGGTCTACTGCCACGACGGGTTGTGAGACATGTCCCCACGAGCCGCGTGCCGGCTCGAACAACTCGGGTTCACTTCGGTCTACGACTACGTGGACGGGATCGCAGACTGGAAGGCCTCCGGTCTCCCCACCGAAGGCACCACAGACCAGGAGCAAAGAGTCGCAAACGCTACCCGGCCCGACATCCCCACCTGCCCACCCGATGAACCCATCGATGAGGTCCGCACCCGTCTCAGCGCTGCCGGTTGGGAGGTGTGCGTGGTGGTCGACTGCGACGGGGTCGTCATCGGCCGTCTGCACCAAATTGCCATGGAAACCGATGGCGAACTCACTGCAGAACAGGTGATGGAACCTGGGCCCACCACAGTGCGACCAGACGGTCTCCTCCAACCGCTAGTCGACCGGATGGACCACCGGGACACACCCGACGTTCTTGTCACCACGCCCCAAGGAACCCTCATCGGAGTCCTGTTCCGTGACGAAGCGAAACGACTCCTCGCTGGGGAATCGCCTCAACAGATCTGGCGAGACTGTGACGGCTGCCCGGGCCGATGGGCCGCCACCACCTGACGAGAGCCCGACACCCGAGTCAAGCCATCAACGTGCCCGGCTAGAGAGCATCAAACTGGTCGAACGCAGAGTCGGGCTTGACTTCCCATTGGCTGGAAGCCTGACTGTCCGATCATCAGCGCCGACGGGGATGGCAGCGGAGGGAGCCGCAAACGCGGTCATGGCTTGATCAGAAGAGCCTCTGACCAGTGGCCATTCGTAGCGGGGGCGGGATTGAACCCGCGACCTTCCCGCGCTGACAGCGTGTCGGCAAGTGGCCGTTGACATGGGCGGTTTATGGACAGATACTCGTCGAATCGGCGGGTGAATCGCCATATCTCGACCGGGCCAGCCCGTGTCGGCCAGTGGACAGTTCGCCTACCGCGCGTTCGTGCGGGGCTTGTAGGTGGAGGAGGTGCGACGTGCGTAGATTCTCGTGGGCCGCCGTTTTCGTTTTGGCCTTGGTGATCGTCATGCCTTTGCCGGTTGCGGCGGCCTCGGAGGCAGTGGATTTCGACTATTTAATAGGGACCGGCCCATTGCGCGGCGTCCCCGTCCCGGCGCCCTGCCGGACGTCGCCGAGGCATCCAATGGCGACACCCTGGCGTTGACCGGGAGCGGGACGCTCACCACCCATCCCAAGACGGTCACCGGGGGTGGAACTTTTACCCATAACTTCGCCGGAGGAGGCTCGTTGAGTGGCACCTGGGAGGCGACCCAGCTGATCAGCTTCAACGGCTACGGCTGCGAGGACCTCGGGGCTTCATCGGATGCGGCGGGAAGGCGATCATCCAAGTCGAGCTGAGTGTGGGCGGCACCGTCGTGGGTGCCGGCGTGCTGCAAGTCGACTGCCTGATCGGGGACTTTCCTCCCTCTGCGGTGGAAGGCGTCCGTCTCACCGCTCACAGTGCGTTGGGTGGCAGCAACTTCAACCAGGAGGTCAGCGGCCTCACCCTATTCCTGCCCTGATTGCTTTCGGGGACTATGCGAGGCGGCCGACGAGTGCCTGTCCCCATTCGTCAGGGCCTCGATTGGTCAGGGCGGCTCGAACCTTGGGATCCGAATACCCGACTGCCCGATATGGCGATCCTCCGGGGCGATGATGGCGAGGAATTGCCGTTTCGGATCGTCAGCAAAAACGGCCGCGTCCTTTACATCGAGCAATTCAGCAACCACACGAGACCGCCGTGCATGAAATTGGCGAGGGAGGCGTCAGGCTCGGTTCAAATCCTCGACGAGCACCGACAGGTCCTCGACCGAGGCTTTCTCTTGGCGCAGGTTTACAACGACGAAACGTGGACTGGTGTGTGGTTTATCCAAAAGGCGATGGAAGACATAGCGGTTTGGCTTTCAGCGACCGAGGAAAAGCGTGTCAACATAGTGGCTGACGACAGCGACGTTGGGGTTCTAGCAGACGTCAAAGGCACCTCATCGTCGGGTAGTGGGTCAGTTTGAATCACCGCATCCCTTGATCTAGGTCCCGGCTTCCCGTACCGTGAGGGCATGCCTAAACGCTCAAGCAAACCTCGAGACCTGAACCAGATGGCCAAGGCCCTGGTCGATCAGGGAACGGACCCCGCCGACAAAGGTACCGATCCTTACGAAGGGAAGAACCCGGCCGCTGTGGAGTTGGGCCGTCTTGGTGGTCAGAAGGGTGGGAAGGCTCGGGCCGCAAGCCTGACGGCCAAGGAGCGGTCTGCCATCGCCAGGCGAGCAGCTAAAGCGCGGTGGTCACGCGAGTCTTAGGTGGCTCCAGTTTGTCACGGCCGCTAAGTGCTTGTCGTTGACGCCTAGCGCCGACGCAACGGCCTGGAGACCGCCGTTGACTTCAACAAGCTTCGGTAGGAGGTTGCCGAGGGCTGGCTCAAAGTGCGCTGGCTCGACCTTGTGCCACTTCGACATTTGAATTTGCAAAGCGCGATAGCGACTGTCATCTAAGTAGCCGAGTTCGTGAGCCCGATAGACCAGCGCCGCCACCGACACTCCCCAAGCCGACTTGAGATTGCTGAAGTCGCGCAACTGCGGTCGTTCGGGCATGGCTGCATCGAATTCAGCCCTCGGAAAGAGGATTGCTCCCGCAAACCTATTTGCTTCGTTCTCAATGCCGTCACTTCGGCGACGATGAAAAATCAGATGACAGAGTTCGTGTCCGATCGTATATCTCAAGCGATCGCCTGGAACAATCGGAGAGACGCCGATCACGGGAGTATTGCCGACCCATGCCGATAAGCCGTCAATCCCATCGAGACCTCGGATTGGGATGATGCAGACCCCGGCGCGCTCAACGGCGGCGGTGAGGTTGCGAATAGGGCCTAGCTCCTCGTGACCAAGTAGATACCTGGTTTCCAAGGCGAGATCCTCAAGATCTACTAGTGACGAGGGGGACGGAAGCCTTTCGAGGCTCAGGGTTGGAGCCCGTTCAGTGCGATCACGTAGCTCGCTAAAAACTTCTCCGCCGAGTCGTAGTAGCTCTTGCGCCCGATTCTTTGCTGACACTCGTGTCGATGCTTTGTGACGATGTAGCGGCATCGACATATCGGGAATCGAGAAGCGTTCCGGTGAATACCCGATTCTGCGGAGGTCTCCAGTAAACGACCTCCGCCCACTCTCGACCGCCGATACCATCGCGGTCGAGAGTCCAAGGAGCGCCCCAAGTTCTTGTTGACTGATGTCCTCTAGGAATCGATAAGCCCGGAGTCGGTTCATCCCTCGCCCGCCTCGTCTTCATCGCCTAGATCACCAAGCTCATTAAAAGGATCGTTCTCCTGTTGATCAAAAGGCGGCCTAGGCGGTACGACGTTGTATGGCCAGATCGCCAGAAGCGATGGGGTGCCGGTGGCTTCGAGATGCGTGCGATCGATTCGACGCTTCGTTCCAGCAACGGATAGCTCAAGCCCGTCGTCGGCGAATCGGTGAACGAGAAGGATGACTTCTGTCGGAAGCCATTGGATGTATCCACTCGCGTCGAAAAGTGAGCTTCGCCGGTTGAGTTGATCGATTTCGGCGGATACGTCGCTCCGCAGCAAGTAGCGCGTGTTGGTTGATCGATCCGTAGCCTCAACACGACCGAACTCCAAGTACTCGACAGAGAGACTGAATCGGCTGTCTTTTCGGATCTCATCTTGGACAACAGATCGAAAGTGGTGCACTTTCGCCATCGTCGTTGGGCGCGATCCACGCTCATCGAAAAACACCCGGCTGTAGACAGCCGTTTCTAAGTAGGAGGCGATGAGTATCTCGGCCAGCGGCGTGAGTTGGGTTACATCCATTTCCAAAAATACTACATTCGTTGTAGAAATTGCACAAGGAATGTTGCAATCCGTGAGCGGTCATGTATAATGGTCAGTATGGCAAACAGGCTTAGCACCGAACGCAGAGGGCAGATCGTTGCATGCCTGACCGAAGGCATGTCGATCCGCGGAACGGTCAGAGTCACCGGCGCGGCCAAGAACACAATTGTCAAGCTTCTCGTCGATCTGGGCCAAGCCTCCGCCGAGTATCAGGACCAGACCCTTATCAACCTCAACTCCAAGCGGATCGAATGCGATGAGATTTGGAGCTTCTGCTACTCGAAGCAAAAGAACGTTCCCACCGAGCATCAAGGCACCTTCGGATATGGCGACGTTTGGACTTGGGTCGCTATCGACGCCGAAACCAAGCTCGTCCCCTCATGGTTAGTAGGTGAGCGGAACCTGACTGACGCCTACACCTTCATGGCCGACCTGCGTTCACGGCTGCGTGGGCGCATCCAACTGACAACCGACGGCCTCAAGCTCTATTTGACGGTTGTAGATGCCCTGATGCGTGATCATGCTGACTACGCCGTCTTGCACAAGCTCTACGGCGGCACCGAAGATCAACGCCGGTACTCCCCGGCCGTATGCACAGGCGTCGAAGGCCGCGTTGTCATGGGCAACCCCGATCCCGACAAGATCAGCACGTCGTATGTCGAGCGTCAGAATCTCACCATGAGGATGGGCATGCGCCGATTCACCCGTCTAACCAATGGCTTCTCAAAGAAGATCGAGAACCTGACCCACGCGGTCGGCCTCCACTACATGCACTACAACTTCGCCAGGCCCCACCAGAGCCTCGGGAAGGGTGTCACCCCGGCGATGGCCGCGGGCAAGGCCGAGCACCCGTGGACGGTTTGGGACATCGCGGGCCTACTCGATTGAAGGCCAAGGGGTAGCCTGAATCGGGTGACCACCCGAAAGCTCTACTTCGGGGACAACCTCGAAATCATGCGGGAGCATGTCGCCGATGAGTCGGTCGATCTCGTCTATCTGGACCCGCCGTTCAACTCGAACCAGTCCTACAACGTCCTGTTCAAAGAACGGGACACTCGACCTTCACAGGCTCAAATCGAAGCCTTCGAGGACACTTGGCATTGGACCCCGGACACGCAGCACCAGTTCGAGCTACTCATGACCGACTCCAACGTGCCGCGAGAAGTCGCCAAAGGCCTCGACGCTTTCCGAATCATGCTCGGAGAGAACGACGTGATGGCATACCTGGTGATGATGACGCCTCGACTGCTTGAGCTTCATCGCGTGCTTAAAGCGACGGGTTCGATGTATCTCCACTGTGATCCCACGGCCAGTCACTACTTAAAAGTGATATGCGACCAAGTCTTCGGGCCGGAACACTTCCGGAACGAGGTCATCTGGAAACGGACCACTGCCCACAGCAGCGCAAAGAAGTACGCGCCCGTGCATGACGTCATCCTCTACTACGGCAAGGCCAGACGCCCAACCTGGCGCGAGCCTCGTATCGAATACGAACAGGATTATCTAGACCGCTACTACAAGTACGACGACGGAGATGGTCGGCTTTATTGGCGTAACAGTCTGACCGCCGCTGGCACCCGCAAAGGCTCCTCTGGACAACCCTGGCGGGGTATCGATATCGCGTCCACTGGCCAGCACTGGAAGTTCACGATCGACAACCTTGAACAGCTTGACCGTGATGGTCATATCTACTGGCCACCAGGTGGAATGGGCTTCCCGCAAATTAAGCGCTACCGGGACGAGTTAAAGGGCGTGTCGCTGAGCGACATTTGGACTGACATTGATCGCATCAATCCCGTTGGCAACGAAAGACTCGGCTATCCGACCCAAAAACCCCAGGACTTACTCGATCGCATCATCGAGGCAAGCTCAAATCCTGGCGACCTGATCCTCGATCCGTTCTGTGGCTGCGGGACAGCGGTCGCCGCGGCAGAAGCGCTAGGTCGATCCTGGATCGGAATTGACATCACATACCTAGCCATAGCTTTGATCGAGCAACGTCTCAACGACGCCCACCCGGGCATCCAATTCGAGGTTCACGGAGTCCCGAAGGACGTGGACGGAGCCAGGGCCCTGTTCGCCAAGTCAACCAAGAACTTCGAGATGTGGGCAGTCCGTCAAGTTGGTGGCCGGCCACAACCGAAGATGGGCGGCGACGAAGGCATCGACGGCGTGATCCGCTTTTATATCGACGGTCGCGATTGGGGAACCGTCCTCGTGTCGGTTAAAGGTGGCGATTCGCTGAATCCTTCGATGGTGCGCGATCTGGTGGGGACCGTGAAGAAAGATCGGGCAGATATGGGCATTCTGATCACTCGGACCAAGCCGACGAAGGGCATGTATGAGACTGCCACCAAGGACGGCTTTTACAGATGGCCCGGGACTGGCCAGGAGTATCCGCGGATTCAGATACTGAGTGTTGAAGACCTACTTCGGGGCATGATCGCCAACCTGCCACCGATCCACGGCACCTACGCCGAAGCGCCTAAAGCGACCAAAGGTCAGGGCGAGCAGTTGGAGCTTGGCTGAATTCAAACTGACCCACTACCCATCGTCGTTTCAACCGACCGTGGGGCAGGCGATCACTGTGGATCACCGGAGCGCCCGACTCGCCTCCACCTTTCTAACGATCGGGCACACGCGCCCATGGCTCGATTCAGTGTCGGATCTACGACAGTCTGATCGTCCGTGGCACCGGCATGGGTACTGTACCTTCCCAGAGCCAAAGGAGATTGCGATGCAACAGTCAACAGTGACGGGAGCGACGTCGTCACATATCTCATCGTGGAGGCGAGCGGCCGTGATGGGGTTGGTCGCCGGGCTCATTGGTGCCATGGTGATGGCCATCTTTGCGATGACCGCCGCGGCGACTTATCAAGACACCGGTTTCTTTACTCCCCTCTACCACATAGGCTCGGCGTTTAGCTCCGGCGAATCGGCCGACGCGATGAGCACGTCGATGAACCAGGCGATGGCGGGCGACCCGTTTTATTTCACGACGGTGCCCGCCGCATTGGGAGCAGGTATTCATTTCGTCACCGGCGCCGGTTGGGGATTGCTCTTCGGCCTCCTGGTCCGGGCGATGCGTATCACCCGCTCCGCGGTGGTGCCCGTTGGTGTCGTGTTCGGGATTCTGGCGATGCTCGTCATGAGCTTTGGCGTCCTGCCCGCAGTCGCCGGGATGTTTGACTCAGGGCCAGCGATCCGGGATATGCCATCGATGGTCGGATGGGGAACCTTCTCAGTAGAGCACGCGATCTTTGGCTTGGTACTTGGCCTGGTGGGTCTTGCCATCGCATCACGGAGCGCGACGATTAATACCAGCGTTCCGACCGAGTGGTCCCGGCAGCCATGAGGGTCGCTGGAGTCGTCTTGGCCGACAAGGAAGTCTTCGAGGCGACCCCCAAGCGCACCACGAAGGATTCTCACTGAGCACGAAGTGAACGCAAACCTCACGGGCCGGTGACTGATGCAACCGAAAGGGCCTGGAGGTTTCAATCAAGAAGCGCGGTTCATGCGCTCGAACCGCCGACCTCTTCCTTGACGAGGAACGGTCAACATCAATCGGGAGACAACCCGCGCAATGAACCTCTGGCGCGGACCCACTGCGGACCGAAGGATGAGCGACCTCCAAGCTCAACGATCAAAACTCAATATCGACAGGGATTTTCGGTGGAGTTGACCGGCTCGGACCGCCGGCCTCTTCCTTGTAAGGGAAGAATGGGCCTGTCTAGCGAGCGCTAGATTCGGCGGAACCCTCATTGCATAAGGGTTTCTGGCACTCATTGTTTCTCGTCATATCAACTCGTTTTCGGTCGCCTGACGGACACTTGACGAACACTCGTCTGACGATTTGGACTGATTGCGGCCGCGCGTTCCGGCTATAACCGGGACAGCACCTCGGCGATAATCAGGTCAGCGGCCTGTCTCACGTCGTAGTCGTCCGGCCGTTCTCTAAGGAGCCCGTTGAGATCTCCTGTGAAGTCGGCGTTCTCCACCTTCGCTCGGAGGTTCTGGATCGCAAGGCCTGGCGTGTACCCGTAGGGCCGGTAGCCGGCGAAGCAGTCGATTAGTTCCTGAGGCGGCACACCGAGCCTGGTGACGGCCAACCACAAATCGAATAGATCTCGCCCTTTCGACCGCTGGTACAGCGCCCTCAGCTTCGACGCAACGAGCTCCGCTATCTGGTAGGTCTGAACTTGTGCCTGTCCCGAGAACCAGTCCGAATCGACGTCGTAGCCGAGTCGGATCAGATCCCGAGCGGGTGACCGTTCGAAGGTGTTGACCTCCACCTTGATGCGCATCCGGCCGCTACCGGACTCGAACGGCGCCAATAGGAACATCTTCGGGTGTGTACTGATCCGGGTGCGGACGTCCATCCCCAGGCGCTCTCCGATCCCGCCCAGCGCTTCGGTAACAGGCTTGATGCCGCCTGAGCTACGCCGGACGTAGTCGAGATCCTCGCTATAACGCAGAGCCGAATCTACATGGAGCTTGTGGAGACATGTACCGCCCCGAAATACCAGCTCATCACCCAGATAAAGGGTCGTTGGCTATCTCGATGATCAGCCGGGACAGCAGTAGATCCTGTTCGACCTGGTCCTCATTGGGCTGATCGGCGAGAGTGCGAAGGATCACTCAGTCAACGCGAATTGAGCACGATCGACGAGGGCTCGAGTTCGCTCGGTGCAAGACAGCCAGCCGCCTGGGAGACACGCGGCGGCTCAGTGAGCCGGGATAGCTCGCCTCCGCGGTCGTTGGCGCGGTAACGATTGGCGTGTAGGCGATCAGCCATATCCCGGCCACTGCAGAGGCAACTCCCGGGCTGGGCTCGAGGCATAGCGCATGACTAATCCCAGCCATGAGGCTGCCGCCCCGGCTCCCGGCTACTTGTACCAGTCGAAATGGCCCCTCGTTGAGTTGGTTGCCCGCTCGCAGCGCCAGCCCGACATTGAGGTACCCCTCGAGACGACTTCAACGGAGATCATCTCCCCTGTCCGGCGGTCGGCTGAGTTCATCCCCCGATGCACGCCGGCGGCACCCGTCGTCAATGCGGTTGGTGGGGTCCGGTGATGACCTCGAGCGCAGAGGCAACGTCTCGGAGCTGTTTGTCCGTCAGCCTGCCGGTGTAATGCTCCCGAATGCCGCGCAGGTGTGTCTGAGCGGCGCGCCGCAGGACCTGGCGTCCGTACTCCGTCAACCGAGCCAACATGGCGCGCGAGTCATGGCCCAGGCGATCCCGGTCGACAAGGCCCTGGCTGACGAGCCGGTCGACCCTGCGGGTAAGCGTGCTGGGCGGCGCCATGACCCGCCTCGCGAGCTCAGTCATCTGGAGCGCGTGGTCCGGCGCACGCGCAAGTCGCAGCAGGACGTCGTAGGCCTCGAACGAGATCCCGTGCTTGGCGCGGAGTTCGGCGCCCAGCTTTCGTGTCACCTCGTGATGGGCGTGGAGAAGGGCCTGCCAGGCGCGCAGCTCATGCTCGCTCAGCTTGGTCTTCATGGGCTTCACTCTATCGGGCGACTACTTGCAGCTGCAAGGACCGCCGAGTACGCTATTACGACTTGCAAAGATTGCATATGAAAGATAACCATCTGAGTTCGAGCGCTATCAGCTTCGGTCTGAACATTCCGAGCGACGCGGTGCCAGGTGCCGATCCCGTCTCCGTTGCGCAGACCGCTGAGGCGCTGGGATTCGACTTCGTCTCTGTCAACGACCACGTCCACGGCTCAGATCCCCGGCTGGAGGCATGGACGGTGCTGTCCTGGATGGCCGCCTCGACGGTACGGCTTCGCCTCGCCACCCGCGTACTCGGCTTGCCGTATCGCCAGCCCGCGATCGTGGCGAAGATGGCTGAGACGTTCGATCGCTTGTCGGGAGGGCGGCTGATCCTGGGGCTCGGCGCGGGCTCGGCGGAGGATGAGTTCCGGGCGCTCGGGCTCGAGGTCCGACCGCTGCGGGAGCGGATTGAGGGCCTCGACGAGGCGATCCGCATCACCCGCGGTTTGTGGTCCAAGCCGAGCTACACCTTCGAAGGCAGCGTCTATCGGACGGACGGCGCGCAACTGGAGCCCAAGCCTGACCACTCCATCCCGATCTGGCTGGGAACCCATGGGAAGCGCGGGCTCGCCCTGGCGGGACGCCTGGCGGACGGGTGGATTCCCTCGCTCGCATTCGCACCACCGGAGCAGGTGCCGGCCATGATCGAAATCATTCATCAGAGCGCCCGCGATGCGGGCCGCGATCCGCGGGACATAGCCTGCATCTACAACCTGCAGGTCAGCATCGACCAGCGCGGCGACGCGGGTGAGTTCGTGGTCTCCGGCACGCCGGAGGCGGTAGCCGAACGTCTCGTCGGGTTCATCAACCTCGGGTTCAGTGGCTTCAACATGATCCCAACTGGCGCCAACGCAGACGGCCAGATCGCGCGTCTCGCACACGACGTGATCCCCGCTGTGCGAGCGTCCGTTTAGCCTGTCGGCCAAAGAAGGCTGGGTTGTGGTCGGCTACGCGCCCTCGCCAGTCGTGGCCGGTCTGGCAATCGGGATCGCCCTCGCCGGCGCCCCTGGGCCCGTCCAGGCCATGCTGCTTGCGGAAGCGGCACGGGGCGGCGTTGGCCGCGGGCTTCGTGCGCTGGCCGGTGCCAGTTTCACCTTCGGCCTGCTCCTACTCTGCCTGGCGATGGGAGTGTCGATCGTGGTGCCCCAGGGTCTGGTACTCCGACTGCTCCGACTAACGGGGGGGATCCTCCTCGTCTGGTTGGCTGTTGATGCCGTTCGCTCCGGCTGGGACGGCGATCCTGCGCCTGAGCGCGGACCCAGCATGCCCGCAGCCGCCCGCGGATCATTGGCGATTCTGCTGAATCCAGGGGCATGGCTGTTCCTCGGTGCAGTGGCCTCGCCGTTACTCGCGACGGCAACACACCTCGGTGGCCAGGCTGGCGCGGTGTCCGCCGCCATCGCCCTGATGGTCGGTGCCGCGATCGGAGACACGGGCGTAGTGCTGCTCGGTGCCAAAGGTCTCCGACGCGGCGGCCCGCAGTTCAGCCGGTGGATCCGGCGCGGCCTGGCGGCGATCCTGACCGGCTTCGGCGTCTGGTTGCTGCTCGGCGGACTTGTGCCCTGAAATCGCGCGGGGACCGTGGGTCCAATGCCTCCGACCTGTCACTATCGGCTCGTGCAGTTGAAGGACGAGGGTGCCTTTTCTGCCCGACTGCTTGCGGGCAGCAGACGGAGGTGGTATTCGCAAGGGCTCTACCTTCGACGGAGCGGTCGCAGCCGTGCCACTCCGCCGAAACCCCTCCTTTCGACAAAGCGAGCCTACATTCGAGCTACGGCATGAAGACGTTGTCGGGGTCACCGACACCGACATCCCACTCGCCGGGCTCGGGGTCACTACTCACTTCAGCACGACGCAGCGAGATCATTGCCTAACGTGCGGCCGTGGACCGGTGCGAGGAATGCGGGTTTGAGTACGACCTGAGCGAGGCGGCTACTGGGGGCCGGGCCATCGTCGATGGGGTTAGTGAACTTGCGGTCCTGCTGAACGACGCGACGTCCGACCTTCGGACCAGGCGAGAGCGGCAGACGTGGTCACCCCTCGAGTACACGTGCCACCTCCGCGACGTGCTGCTCGTGCAGCGAGAGCGGGTGCTCGCCGCTCGGCATCGAGATCGACCATCGTTCGACCCAATGGGCCGAGACGAGCGAGTCGAACATGACGGCTACGCCGAGCAGGAACCCGCAGCCGTGGCGCGGCAGCTGACCGACGCGGCGCACTTGTTCGCCAATGTGCTCTCCCGCCTGGGCCCAGATGATTGGGAGCGGACTGTGATGTACAACTACCCGACACGGTCCGAGCGCTCGTTGCGATGGGTAGCCGTCCACACAGTGCACGAGGTGCGCCACCACCTTCTCGACGTCCGCCGGCAACTGGCGCAGCCGGTGGGCGCTGATCACCTGTCCCCGAACGCTGGGTGAAACCGACCAACCAGCAGCCGGCTGCACCCGCTGTTGCCCTCAGAAGGTTTCGACACCGTCAACAAGCGGCACTTGAGAGGGATCCTGCGATCCCAATCGCGGACTGCACCCGGATATTCCTCGCGCCTCATCGAGCACCGCCCGCAATCTCGAGGTTGACACCGGTCACATAGGAAGCGTCATCCGAGAGAAGAAACATGACGCTCGATGCGACTTCGCCGACCGTGCCGAAACGTCGCATGGGAACTTGACCGATCATCTGCGCGGCGACTTCATCGGGGTCGGTGCCGTAGTACTGGGATCCAACGATGGCTTGCGCCTCCACCTGTCGGGTCCACATACGGCCCGGACCGATGAAGGCTGGCGAGACCGCGTTTACGCGGATCCCATGCGGGGCGAGGTCCTTCGCGGCCGACAACGTCAGACCGATCACGGCCGCCTTGGAGGCGCTGTACGCCGACATGTTGGGCGCCCCCGCCACCCCCGCCATCGAGGCGCTGTTAACAACGGACCCCACGGATCCATGCTCGATCATCCGGCGGGAAGCAGCCGTGAGTAGAAGCGACGGTCTCCAACGGATGGTTCACAGCCTGGTGGCCGAGCAGGCAACATTTCGTAGTCCGCGGGTTCGCGTCCGACGGCAACCCGATAGCCGAAATCGCCAAATCCTGAGAGCTCGTCGAATGCTCTGGACGAACCACAAACCGCACTAGATCGACAGATCCCGAACGGTATCGCCCAAATCTGACACCGCACCCGATCGGCACTTCTTGCTCGGCCCCTGGGCAAACCGATTGCCGGTTATCGGACGGACTGAGTTGGCGTACTCGCTTGTGACGGGTGCGCGATATGCGTTATCGTCTCGAGTATCGGCCGACTGGTCGAAGTTCATCCGAACGCGAGGGGTTCGTCGCTGATATTGAATGTGAAGCGGCGAGGCCCTTCGTCTGGATAGAACCAGTAGTCGACAACGGCCCAGCGCGGTTCGCCGGCCGGAAGAGTGAAGTCGACCCTGAACTCGGCGCCTTTGTCCGACACCGCCTCGAGCGTGTGATCGCCGGGGTCGACGTCGGGCGTGAATGCGATCCAGTTGTGCTGCCCTTCAACTTCGAAGTCCTCGTCGACGACGATCTGATCGTCGATCGTGATGGTGATACCGACGGTGGGGTCTTCGAAGCTCTGGTTGCTGACATAAAGCGTGAACGGCGGCGGTGGAGGCGTGGGTTGGGGAATGACGCAGTATCGAGCGTGACTGGGATCCCAGCCCCCATTGCTGGCCACGACCGTGGCGACAGCAACCAAGTTGCCCTCATCGTCCTGCAAACCCCACGACGACCATTCATCTGTCGATTCCATCTCGAACGGCTCACCGATCCATCCAACAAGAAGATCACCGAATGCTTCGGCTACCGCACCATCGAGGGTGAGCCCGGCCGGCCCGTACCACTCCTCGGTCGCCGCCTCCACATCCGTGGGGCATTCGAGTTGAGCCTCAGTGCCCGTTGCCGAACTCAACCCACCTCCGATTGGGCCGTCCGACGCGGCGAGATCTTCGGGCGGGATCACCAGGTCTGTCACATCCGACACCAGGAAGACTCCGCCGCTGACACAGTCAGGCCGAGGGGCGTTCACCCAATCGAGAGAAGCCTGTTCGGCGACGCGTGTTCCGGTGATGCTCACCCGATATTGGTCTTGAAGAACTAGGCGCTCTCCAGTGGAGCTATCAAACCCAATGGCGCCGGATTCCTCGATCCAGGAGCTGAGATCAGACGGCCACGCCATCACGAGACGCTGATGACCTCGCTCATCAAGAATCACACAGCCGCTGGTCACTTCCAGAGTCCCAGCGACCAGCTCCCCGTTGCCTGCGTGCTCATCTACGACGGCCATCGGCCCCCAGTCGTCAGACCCCACATTTGTTGGCTCCCCAGCCAACCCACCCTGGGGGCTATCAACTCCACATGCAGCAACCAGCAAGCAAAGACCGACCGCGACGGCTAGGAGAAGGTGCTCGTTCCAAGTCCTCATTAGCTTTATGACGACCGCCGAGGTGCGATGGGTTCCCTTCGATCTCACGCCGCTCAGATCAGCAGATCGGTGCAGCGCCACAATGACAAGGTGGAGCGTCCGAGATCGGCACCTCCAGGATCGGTCTATCGCTGTATCGAAGAGAGCTGCCTCCGGGCATGAGAGGAACCCCCGATTGTCTCGGTGAACCGAGCAACTCGCGGGTCGTGGGTTATGCGGTAGCGGGGAACCCAGGAATGAGGAAACACGTCAAATGTTCAAGCATGAACGGGTCGTTGCCATGCGGAAGGACGAACTTGCCATTGAACCGCCCCGAGATTGATGGAGGCTCTGATGTGCCCCCGGTTTTGTGGAATCAGCTTGCTTGACTCGGGAGTGCGACGGGTGGGTTGTGGTGGTGAATTCTCTCGTATTCGATCGGGGTGCGCATTCCCAGGCTGGAGTGGCGTCGTTGCCGGTTGTGGAAGATCTCGAGGTATTCG
>JACCTH010000095.1 GCA_013812505.1 Acidimicrobiia bacterium
ACTCGTCCTCAAACACGAAGCTTTCGGCGTCTCGCTTCTTGACCCCGCGGTGAAAGATCAGCTGCACCCGGTCTCTGGCTGCAGTCGGAAGGTCATCCGATCATCCCCGTCGATTCCAAAGCTGGGAGCATTCCATTTGATCTGCTCGGACAAACGCGGGTCGGCTGTGAGGACGAACTCCCTCACGATCTGCACCTCGTCCTTGCGATCGTGTTTGAGGCTTCGCATGAAGTCGTCCACCTTGTCCGTCACAACTTCTCCAGTCTCGCCTCTGAGACGCGATGCCCTCGGCGACTAGATTCAAAGGTAGCGCGTGCAGGGCGCCTCTCGTCGGCGGCAAGAACTGAGTTCACCTGCATCGAGTTCCAGTCGGATTGGATCTCCAACCCCGCTCGATTCAGTCGACACGAGCAAGAATGGGAAGGAGGTCGTTATGTCCGTACTACCGGATCGCCCCGATCTGAATCAACTGGGTATTCAAGCCAAGGAGTTGAAACGCGCCTTCGAGCAAGGTGAGCAAAGTGCCATCGATCGCATCCTCGAGTCGCATCCCAAGTTCACCGGACGTCGCGCCGAACGACTCGAAGGTTGGAAACTCAGCCTGAGAGACGCGCAGGTGACCATTGCCCGGGAACTCGGATTCGAGAGCTGGAGGGCTTATTGACCGAGGTTGAAGGAAAACCCTCCCAAAGGTGGGAGTCAGACCGGTCCGGCGACATTTCCAGCCGAGCCTTTGCCGAGGCGAAAAAACAACGTCACCAAATGGTGTTCGACCGACCACTTCTTGTTGGCCTTGCTTAGCCCTCCGCAACCGACACCATCTTCGGAGGTTCTCAATGATCTTGGGCTCACGTATCAGACCGTGTCAGACCGGGTGGCGAAGATGGATCGGAAGCAGAAGGGCTGGAAAGGCACCGGATCGACACCGGCATATCATCTCATTCTTGGATGGGCGCAAGGAATTGCGATCGGACTAGGGACGGCCGATTTCACCGACGAGCACGTCCTGTTGGCAATCGTTTACGGTGACTTAGGTGGAGAGTCGCAGCTGGTGTGGTATGACATCGATCCAGACGAAGTGGTTATCGGCCTGCGTTCTCGTGGGATTGCGATTCCAATCCTGGCCCCACCGGTAGCCCCCGTACCATTCGGCCCATGGGGTCCCTGGGTCTACTTCCCGAAAGCCGAGTTCAGTGCCGTAACTCGGGAGCTAGCTAAGCGGCATCCTCCCGGCACGGTTCACTGGGGTACCAATAGTTCCAAGTGGAAGAAGGACTACTGGTACGTCCACGGTGAGGACGAGATTGCGATGGAAGAGATCGTGCGATCGGCGGTCAAGGACAAAGACTTGATCGAGGTGCTCCCCAACGAGGAAGCGATCGAGCTCGAGAAAGCGTCCGCACCCCGGCGCTACCGGCCGCGGCCACCCGCTGTCGGCTGACTCGAGGGCTGGTTCAAAAAGCACGCCCGGAGGGACTCGAACCCCCAACCTCCTGATCCGTAATCAGACGCTCTATCCAATTGAGCTACGGGCGCTTGATTTCCCTTATTCTACAAGGGTTTGCGGCGATTCGGACCAGACAGCCCTGGCGGCATAGCGCTGATACAGCGTATGATTCCCTTCGAGGTGTCTGACTCCAAAAGCCATACGGCGACCATCGTAGCTGGCGGTCTGGACCACCTCCTCCCGTCCTGGGAGCTCCATCTGCGGGCCTTGAACCGCTCCCCCAAGACCATTACCACCTACCTAGAAGCGGCCAATCAGCTGCTCAGTTACCTCGAGGACAAAGGGATGCCGACTCAGGCCTCGTCGATTCATCGCGAGCATCTGGAAGCGTTCCTGGTCCACCTGCATCAGACCCGTTCCGCCTCGACCGCCGCCAACCGCTACCGAAGCTTGCGCCAGCTGTTCAGGTGGCTGGAAGAGGACGGGGAGGTTCAAACGTCTCCCATGGCACGGATGCGGCCACCCTCGGTCGAAGAACAGACCGTCCCCGTTATCCCTGATGATGACCTGAAGGCGCTGGTCAGGGTCTGCCAGGGCCAGGGATTCGAGGCACGACGAGACACCGCCCTCATCCTCGTCTTCCTCGACACCGGGGCACGCCTCTCCGAGATCGCTGACCTCCAACTCGGCAATGTTGACCTCTACCGGTCGGCGACCCTGCTGGTGCGAGGGAAAGGCAATCGAGACCGCCTCCTCAAAGTGGGCCCGAAGACCTCGAAGGCCCTCGACCGTTATCTCCGGGTCCGGGGCCGGCACCCTGATACCGAGAGTCGCTGGGTGTGGCTGGGCAAGAAGGGCAAGCTGACCGGATCAGGGATCGCCCAGATGCTCCGCCGGCGATGTGAACAAGCCGGAATCGACACCGTCAATCCCCACCAGTTCCGGCACACTTTCTCCCACAAGTGGCTGGCGGCGGGCGGGGGTGAGCAGGACCTCATGATGCTCACCGGCTGGAAGAGCCGAGACATGCTTGCTCGCTACGGAGCCTCAACCGCGGCCGAACGGGCGAGGGATGCGCACCAGTGGCTATCTCCCGTCGAACGTCTGCTCTAGTCAACCGACCTTCCTGAGCGTCCGCGATGCATCGTGTAGGACCGATACCAACCCATGCAATTAAACGTGCAAGACGGTCCGCACTAGACGCTCGTCGATCGGTCCCGGAATTGGCTAGCGCTTTTTCCGAGCGTCCGTGAGAACATTGAACCTTGGGGACTCGCAACATCACCAAGTGCCCGGCGCAAGAGGCCAAGGAGCCTCGGCGTGAGGAAAAGCTCGCTCGAGAGCTCTTGCGCGGACACATTGCCGGCGAATTGATCTACATCGACCCTCCCGACTTCGTGGTTTGTCGCGACGGTGCTGTGGTCGGCGCTGTGGAGGTGACCAGGGCAACCGACGAAGAAACTAACCGCTTGCAGGCGCGGCTAGATCGAGACGGCCGCTCGTTCCTTTCGGATCGTCTTCGGTCGAGCTGGATCGTGACGTTCAAGAAGAGTGCTGACTTGCTCCGACTCGACCGCCAGCGACTCGTAGATGCTCTCTGGCTTCGCGAACAAGGGATGGTAAGGCATGCGCTCGAAGCTGGGAATCGCAGGCTTGAGCAACGAATCGCTCTCGAGGCGATGCGCGACGAACGCCAGATCAGTGAGGTATTCGAAACTTTCGGGATCGACTTTGCTGCACCGTGGAACGAGTCCTCAGCCGTGAGCACGGTCCATCTCTCCGAGAGCGGGCACTCGGCAGCGATAGGGCCGGTCTTGGTCAATCGATTGGCTGAGGCAATGTTCCTCCGGAAGGAAGCGGTCCTTCGGAGTCAGACCGGAGAGCGGCACCTGTTTGTCTGGGTAGATCCTTGGGAACCAGGCGGCGCCGGACTAGCGATGGGCGGAATCGGAGAGCCAGATCTTCCCGACGAACCACCAACGTTTCCAAGCTGGGTCACAGACGTCTGGATGGCATCCACCTTCGGGCGAGTGCGCCTCTGGCATTGCTCAACCGGAGAACAATGGGCGGTACTCCCCTAGAGCCTCCAGGAGCTACCGCAAAGGGGGAACAGACGTGGACCCGTAGTCTTTGGCCGAGCACTCCAACCGAGATCTGCTGGGCTGGAGTTACCTGCTGGTCTCAGACCATTGAGCCTCGAAGCTCTGGCTCGAGGTATTCCTCAAGTGCTTTGCGCACCAACCAAGCCAATGGCCTATCTTCAGATTCTGCCCTTAGACGCAATGCTTCGTCGAGTTCCGGGGTCAGTCCAAAAATGAGTCGCCGAAACTCGGGTTCGTCAGGGGTTCCTTTAGGTCGTGCCGCGCCTCTTGCCATCTGACCCTCCGTCCTCTCAAGTTACACCAGTGTAGTTCGCGCCTGCTACGCTCGCGAACCCGTGATATCGCGCGTTTTCGAACGATGCTCGGGATCGGAGCTTGTTGGCTCTATCGTCAACTTGCGAGCAAGAAGAGCCCCCGCTGCTCGTACCAACGGGGGCTTGGCGTCAACCAGGATGTGGTCGACACAGACGGCGACCTAACGAGTCGCTAAGCCGCATGCTCGTTGACGTCCAGCTCCCAAAGGAGGTGGACGACTATGGCAAAGACCTATCGACCTGGTGAGAAGGCACCTGCCTCTGGCCAGTATGAAATCGTCGGGCCTCGGGGCGGAGGCACAGGCAAGGAGCGGACTGCTATTCAGGGCAAGCCACTCCCGCCAACGCCGCAGCCGCGGCAGCAGTACAGAATCGCTGACCGCACTCGGAACGATTCCGGACGCGGACGATGAACGGTGGAGGGTGCTGGCGACGCCGGTGTCGCCAGCACCCTCGAAGCTCGAACGAATCGAGAGACGACGTTGATGTCTGATGCCGAGTTTGAACAATATCTGCGCTCTTCACATGCCGAAGCAGCGCGGAGCTTCGACCGCACGCTATTAACCCTTGCCGGCGGCGCGCTTGGTCTGTCGGTCACTTTCTTCGTTGGTCAAGACCCGCGACCTTCGAGCGGTCACGGATGGCTTCTCGCGGGATGGTTGACGCTGGTTGTGTGCCTGGTGGCGCTGGCTGTGTCTCACTGGACCAGCGAACAGGCGTTTTGGCTACTACTCAACGAACGGGATTCGGAAGCCAACCGTTGGCGGTCTTGGGTCGGCAGGCTCAATAGCGGAGCGTTGGTTGCCGTCACAGTCGGCCTGGCCTGCCTCGCGGTATTCGCGTGGCTCAATGTATAGGAGGACAGATGGACAAGCAGAACAAGAAAGTCGAGACACCCGTTCGAAAGCCGAGGGCAGGAGACGGACAGCACGGACAACGTCCTGCCCCTCGGCCTCGCCCACCGGTTCAGCCTCAGGACGGCAAGAAGAAATAGGGACGGGTCGAGAAGCGTGGCCTTTCCTCAAGAACGCGGAAGCTTCAGCTGCCAACCCGGCTGGCGACTCTTGTTTCCCGCGGGATTAGAACCAAGGTCCGCTGATCCCAATTACCAAGGTGGTTGGCATGGCCGTTCCTGAAACCACGATTTGGGATCGCGACCCGCACACCGAGGCGAAGCATCGCGTGATCGCCGGATACTTCGATGCCTGGTTCCCGATCATGACCAGCACATTTCCGAGTCTCACCGTCTTCGAGGGCTATGCAGGACCAGGTACCTACGAGAAGGGCGAGGATGGATCCCCACTCATCGCCCTCCAGAGGCTGGTGGATCGTCAGGAGCTTCTGAACGGCAACAAAGCCGTTCGGTTCGTCTTCATCGAGAGCCGTAAGGATCGTCTTGATGTTCTCCAAGCCACTGTGGCTGAACGCTTTCCTCAGCTTCCACATGGGATCACCGTCGGATTCAGCCATGGAGGGTGTGAGGAACGGTGGGAGCAATCGCTCACCAGCGCTGGGTCTTGGGGAATGCCGATCTTCGCAAATCTCGATCCATTCGGACCCGGTGTGCCCTACCGGCTTGTGGAAAGGCTTGGACAGAACAAGTCGTCGGAAGTCCTTGTGACCTTCATGTCTGACTGGCTTCGGCGGTTCGCGACCCTTACCGACATAGATGCCGGCGACGTTCAATTCGGAACGACTGACTGGCGGAAGGTCGCCGAACTGGGCGACCCCGAGGAGAAGGAGCTGTTTCTCGTCGAGGAGTACAGGCGAACACTTTCAAGAGCTGGATTCATGCTCACTTCCCCGTTCAAGCTCACTGACGAAGGCGGACATGCTTTCTACCTCATCTTTGGCACGGGCCACCGGCGGGGACTCGAACGCATGAAGGACTCGATGTGGCGAACCGACCCCGTGCAAGGCCTCAGTTTCCGAGATCCGAGAGATCCGAATCAGGGCATTCTTGATTTTGGTAACCCCGAACCTGACCTCTCGCCACTTGTTGCGATACTTTCAACGAGGCTTGAGTCAGCTGGAGTCGGAGGGCTGACCATCGGAGAGTTGAAGGACTTTGCCGTACTCAGTACGGGGTTCCGGGCTCCGCACGTGACACGAGCCGTGCAGGTGATACTCGGGCGCGGAACCGCCACCCGCGATCCCATCAGAGGGCAACTGACGAAACAGGTTCGGATTCGGCTACGCGAACCCAACTACGCCTTGGCATCTCGTCCCACGTTCTAGCGTCAAGCATGCGGCCGCCCGCCTTGGGAGTCCTGCCGCCCCATTGCTTGAAGAAGAAAGGAACTGCGGCACGCGAACACTGATCTCTTATGTCTTCGGCCCAGGCAGGGTTCATCGGTCGTGCCTTCGGGCCGCTCTCACCGCCGACGATTACCCAATGGATTCCGCCTAGGTCGAGGAACGGCAGCGGACCCAGAAGAGGCTCGAGACTCAAGAACCTGACGCTTGCCGGCACATCGCGCAAGTGATCGATCCTGAACCGATATTTGTCGGTCTCGACGCTCACACCCATCCACACGTTGCTCGGCCATACGAGGCCGGAGGCGACCTTGCGGAGCCTCTGCGAACGCTTGGTCAGGATCTGGTAGGTGTGCTGCGGGGTTTCCATCATGATCCCAAAGACCTCCTGGATGAACTCGATAGGAACCTCGGGGTGGAAGAGGTCGCTCATCGAATCGACGAACACAACGCGAGGTTGACGCCATGATCTGGGAAGGCCCAGGACCTCAGGGTGAAGCGTGAGCTTGAAACCCGGACCAGATGTCCGTGGGTCGCCGTCCTGTTGATACTTGTCGGATCCCATAGCTTTCAACCGCTTAGCAAGAGTTAACGCGTAACAGTTGTCACAGCCCGGCGACACCCGATCACAGCCGGTCGTCGGATTCCAGGTCGCCTCTGTCCACTCGATTCCGCTGTGGTCAGCCATTAGGAACTTCCCCCGTTGCGTTGAGGGTCAACGTATTGGCTGGGTGTGACAGGTTTCACGCCCATCGAGTTCCCCTGGCGCCTCGCACCGGTTCTCCCGGTTGTGGAATCTCAAATACTCGATCGCCGGCCGTGGTTCGGGTGATCAGGCGAGCACCATCCCTGCCGCCGGCATGCTCTAGATCGACTTGCCACTCGACCGCACCGAACCCAGGCAGCATGGCCGGCAACACGTCCGTGCCCGGCGCCCAGGCCGTTGGACGCCTGCCTTCATGTACGAAGAGCACCTCCGTGATCGAGGTTTGCCCAGCACCCCGGTTCAACAACCGGATATCCAGCCGATCGCTTTCTTTGTAAGTTCGGAGATCGGCTCTCAATCGCGGCCGCCGCACCCACCACAAGTCGTAGGCGACGAAGCCGAGCGTCGCAGCTGTGAGAGCGAAACTCCCCCACTCCCTGAATTCGGACCAAACAAAGCCGAGCAGCATCATCCGACCTCGTAGACCTTCATTACCTCATCGCCGTAATGATTGATTACTTTGATGGCGATGCGGGCGGTGTCGGGTTTGGGGAACGGTCGGCTGGTTGTTGAGTACAGGGTTGCCCAAGCGTCCTCGTCGATCTCGGCTCGAAGGGCTCGCTTGAGGCGGTCGTGCGGTTCGTTGCCGCTGGTGAAGTAGGCGTGGCGGACGAAGAAGCTCTCCCGGTTGTAGTTGGTGTCGATGAACCAACAGGCGATGTCATCCGTCGAGTTGGAGCGAATCTCGCCGGTGGTTGGGTCGTAGACATCGAGGCCGCGTAGCTCAACAACGATCTGGCCGTCCTCTTCCTTTATATTGACGTCGGGTTCGCCAAAGACCATGAACAGGTTGGCGGCTCCGGTCTTCTTGAGGAGGTCCTCTCCCATCATCAGATCTGGGTTCATCCTGGTGGGCAGCACCACCAGCTCCCCGAATTGCTTGGCTGTTTCGTCTGCCTGAGCATCGAATGCGAATCCGCAGACGATCAAGACATCGTGACCGAGTCCTCTCACGGCTTCGATGGCGGCGTTCTTGATCTGGAGCGGTCCGACCGTTCCGTGCTCGGGACCGACCGAAACTGCAACTCTCCTCGAATTGCCATCCAAGTCGGTGTAGGTGCCGCTCGCCTGGATCCACTCGCTGGCATATGGCTCAAGACTCTCGAACGTCAACCGTTCGTTCTTGATCCGGTTCTGGACCCCGGCTTTGCGAAGGTTGGCAAGAATTGTCGGTACATATCCCAGCCGTTCCGGATCTCGTTCAGCCTCAACCTCGGACTCTGGCTGATCCTGTTCTTCTGGGTCGAGCACCCGATGCGGCGAGAGGCTCTCAACCGTGAACCGGCCCGTCACCCGCACCCGCTTGATGTCCTCGTATGGCTGATCGACCAGCAGTTCCTGATCGGCGTGCCGAGCGATGGCGGCGTCGATCTCCTCGCGACTCATCCCTTCTTTGATATCGGGGTTATTAGCAATTGATTTCAGAGTGACGTGCGGCACCCTCTTGTACACAAAGCCCCGCTTGACGTCGTGGCTGGTTGCGCTTGTAGCCGGGGCGACTCCGGTGACCTCTGCTTCTTTGTTGCGACCCTCGGATGAGTCGCTGAGCAGGTAGTAGGGAAACCGAGATGCCATCAGCCGGGTGCGAGCGAGCGCCAGAGCAACCCGAGAGGTATCGATGGTGATCCAGCGCCGCCCCCACTGCTCGGCGACATAGGCAGTAGTGCCCGAGCCGCAGGTCGGGTCGAGCACGAGATCACCGGGATCGGTGGTCATGAGGATGCAGCGCTCGATTACACGCTGTCCGGTTTGCACGACGTAGACCTTCTGTTCAAACCACCCGCGGGCCGCTGTGTCCATCCAGATGTTGGTGAGGGGTTTGACCGGGTAGTCCCCGAAGTATCGGACATACCGAAGCGTGACACCCTGAACGATGAGGCGGTTCGCTATTGCCAGACGGTCGAGCCCATCGTGAGTCGTTTTCCAGTGGCCGCCCTTAGGAAAGAACGACCTCCCGTCGTATTCGTAGACGAAAGTGCCGGTTGTCGTAACGTCTGCCGAGGTCAGATTGTCCGGTATGAAATAGCGAACACCGTCAGGGAGCAGGGTCGGCTCCGCATCTTCTGACACTGTGATGCGCCGACGATCACCTGACGGGAAATCGGCCCACGAGTATTCGCCCGAACCTGTTCCGCCCTTCTCCTTCTCGGCCATTAGTCGACGTACCTTCGCCTGTTCTCGGTTTCTGGCATACCAGAGGAGGTAGTCGGCCACCTGTCCGATGCCGGCCTCAGCCTGGCCTCCAGTCTTAGCGAATGAGATTTGCGCTACAAAGTTCTCGCTTCCGAACACCTCGTCCAACAAGCTCCGCACAAGGTGTACGTTTTCGTCGCCGATCTGGACGAACACACTGCCGCTTTCAGTGAGCAACTCTCTCGCCACAACCAGGCGATCTCTCAAGTACGACAAGTAGGAGTGGATACCTTTCTCCCAAGTGTCCCGGAAGGCCCTGATCTGTTCCGGTTGCCTGACGAGGTCGGTGTCTTTGCCGTCGCGGACGTCTCGTTTGCGGGTGCTCACCTGCCAGTTGGAGCCGAACTTGATCCCGTAGGGGGGATCGAGGTAGATCATCTGGACCTGGCCCTTGAGGTTTTCCTTCTCGGCCAAGCTGTTCATCACCAGCAGCGAGTCGCCGAGGATCATCCGGTTGGACCAGTGGACTCCGTGGTTGTAAAAGTCGAGGACGTGTTCGGGCTCGAGACCGTTGAAGTCGGCGAAGAGCCGCATCTCGTCTTCCCGGCCGACCGAATCCCGCCGTAGGTCTTCGATGATCGCTTTCGGTTCGATCTTCTCCTGGATATAGATCGGCACGGTGACAACCTCGAGGTCCTGGTTGTCTTGTTCGTCTTTGCCCTTCCAGACCAGTTGCGGGTCGAGGCTGGGGTCACGCGGGTATTTCTTCACTGGTGGGTTCTTCTCATGTTTGGCGGCGAAGTCGCGCAGTTCGACAGTGGGGATGTTCTTGCGGCTGTCGTCGTGCTTGAGCGCCTCGACTTGGGTGGGGCTCTTCCTGGTCTTACGCGACTGCGGCATCTTGTTCAACCCTCTTGCTGGCCAGATAGGCACGGGTTGTGTTCTGTGCGTCCCAGGGATCGAGGATCTCGATGAAGTCCCAGGGTCCGAAACCGCCGTGCCCGTTGACGGCCGGCAGCCATAGTTCTCTCGCGGTCCGGACCTTTTGGGCCTTGTCTCGTTTCTGTTCGCCAGTCACTTCGATGATCAGGTGGGTTCCGTCGTCGAGCACGGCGATGAAATCGGGCAAGTAGCCCTTCTCGATCCCGTCGATGGTGTAGGGGATAACGAACCCGAGCTTCTGGTTCTTGACATACCGCACCACCTCGTCCATTTCCTCGAGCACCGACGCCATCTTGGCTTCCCAGCCTGAGTCGATCACGACATGGGAGACGTGGCACTTGGCAGGATCGGTGGTCTGGGCTTCTTTTGTGGTATCGAAGTCGATGTAGCGGGTGGAGCCGACCGGGTCGTAAGGACGTAGGACCGGCTTCACCGTGGTCTCCTGCCCGGTCGAGGAAACCACGGCGGCCAGAATCCGATCGATGGCATCGCTCTCGAAGCGGTGGATCCGAAGCATCTGGATGAAGGCGTTGTCCTTCAGCGTGACACATTCGGCCATCCAACGCCGGACGATGGAAAGAAGTTGTGGGAAGAGCCAGGGTTGGTCGTCCTCGTTCTTGTCGGAGAAATAGCGGACGGAGAGGCGGCGGGCGACCTCGAACTCGATCTGTTGTGTTCGCCACGTTCTTAGGGAGTCGAGGGTGTGGAACTGGTGCTCACCGACAATCGGGGCCACCTCGACCTTGGTCGGTAGGTCTCGGGTGGAGAGGGCGAGATGATGCTCCGGTTTGAAGCTGGCGCTCAGAGTGTTGCGGGAGACTTCGTAGCGATATCCGACCAGCCGGGGGAAGCTGATCTCGGCTGCGATCCGCTCTTCCAAAGCTCTGACCCTGGTCGGGGTGGGGCGGGGTTTGGGTTCTCCCAGGTGGCCGTTGGTCGGGATGAACGAGAACGGTACCCCGTACACCTCGGCGTATTCAGGGTCGAAGCGGCCCTCCTCGTTGAGGGTGTAGGAACGGCGCCGCAGACCGCGGCCGACCACCTGTTCACATAGAAGTTGGGTGGAGAATGCCCTCACTCCGAGGATGTGGGTGACGGTGTTGGCATCCCATCCTTCGGTCAGCATCGACACCGACACCACACAGCGAACGTGTTCCCCGAGACGCCCCGGTTTGCCGACCGTGTTCATGACCTCCCGCAGCAATTCCTCGTCGGTGATCTCCTCGACGTCGCGGCCCGTGAACCGCTCCCGAAGTTCTTTTTTGAACTCGGCGATCTCGACCGAGGCGATCTGCTTGTACTCGTCGGACATCCCCTCGCCCGATTCGAGCTGGGATGAGTCGATCAGGATGGTGTTGGGGCGGTCGATCCAACCTCCCTCCGAAGCGTTGGAGAACAGTGGCAGTTCTCCCGACCTGACCAGGCGCCTGCCTTTGGGGCCGGTGGCTTCATAGCCGGATATGAAGTCGTAGATCAGCTTGGAGACAGCGGTGTTGGCACATACCACGATGAAGACTGGTGGGGTGGTGGTTGCCTTGTTGTCGGATTGGTCCCAGGCTCGGTAGGCCTTCTCGTAGTTGGAGTAGAGAGAGGTCAGGGCTCCCTCCAGCTCGGCCGGGAGGATCGGCTGGTCAACGGTGTCGGCGGTGGCCTTACGGCCCTTCTTGGGAAGGCTGCCACTTATCCGGGGCCACAGGTTGCGATAGGTGACACCGTCGGCAACGCCGGAATCGTCCGAGATCGGTACTCGGGGGACCTTGACGATCCCGGACTCGATCGCATCGATCAGCGAAAAGTCGGAGACCACCCAGGGGAAGAGAGTGCCGGCCTTGTAGCCGGAGCCGTTGAGGAAGAACGGAGTGGCCGAGAGGTCATAGACCGTCTTGATCCCGATCTTGTTCTGCACGGCCTCCAGGCCAGACAGCCATACCCGTGCTTCCTCGTCCCGGGCCTTGGCTTCCTTGGCCTCTTCCCCGGCCAGCTTCTCCTCGACCTCGGGGTCCGGTTTGCGGCGGTAGCAATGATGGGCCTCGTCGTTCAACACCACGATCTGAGTCTTCGAGCTCCCTAGCTCACGGCAGACCCGGCGGACCATCTCGTCGGGCGATTCGGTGATAGCGGACTTGTCCATCAGTTGACGGTGCAGCTTGGAAGCGTTTGGCACCTTGGTCCGGGCGATGAAGGCGTGGAAGTTGGAGACGACGATCGAGGCTCGACCGAGATGTTCGGTCAGCTCGGGTGGAACCAGGTCCATCTCCCGGTAGTAGTTGTGCGGATCGGAGGAAAGCAACACCCGCAGCCGATCCTTGATCGTGATGCCCGGCGTCACCACCAGGAAGCGGCTGGTGAAGCGGGCATCCTGAGGGTTGGCGACTTTGTTGAGCGTGTGCCAGGCGATGAGCATCGCCATCACCACCGTCTTGCCGGACCCGGTCGCCATCTTGTGAGCAACCCGCAGGAGGCCCGGGTTGGCCGCCGACGCTCGATCGGCCAGCATGCCGGGAATCCAGCCCTGACCGACCTTGTCGGCCGCCTCCGCCAGATAGATGGCGGTATCGAGGGCTTCGATCTGAGCGAAGAAGAGGCGTCGATCCCGATCGGCATCGGTCCAATACTCGATGAGCCGACGGGTGGTGGGTGTGACATGAAGGCGGCCACCCTGACGCCACAATCCGACCTGTTCACGGATCCGGTTGATATCACGGTTCTCCTCCACCCGGTCGGCGGTCCACTCCGTCTCGAAGGCCTGCTTTGCCTTGGTCCGCTTGGCCGGTGGAATCGCCACGAAATATGAGGAAGGCCGCCGTTCTTCCAACACTTCGCTGGTGATCCCATTCGCGTCGAACCGAAAGTGCTGGCTCGGCTCTTCGTATGGAGAGTTCAGAATCGGATTCTCGATGACCGTCTCAGCCACTAGACACCTTCAATCGAACGCTGGCTGACAGCTTGCACAGGCCCAGTATCGCTCATGGCTTTACGCCCAGTCAGCCTGATGGATAGGAGTGAACGATGTTCGGGTCTCTGGATCGCCCCTGAACCTCAGTTCACCTAGGAACCGCCAGGTTTGTCCACCTTCCCAGATCTCCGGGCCCTCTCTCGAACCGCAGTGTTCTGTCGTGATCGGACGATTGTTCGGGCTATGTCAGGGGCGCCCGGTACCCTGACCCTGTCTGGCCCCAGAGGATCAAGATGACAGCTTCCGACATGTTTACGGCGATCTCCGACGGGCGAGCCGCTCATGTCGCGGCGATCAGCCCCCAGCGGCTCCGCTACTGGGAGAAAACCGGTTTGGTCACTCCCGACGTGGAACGTGAGATCAGCCCCCGCAACGTCGTCCGGCTGTATTCGCTTCCGCGTGTCGTCGAGCTGGTGGCGGCTTCTGAGTCGTCGTCAGCGCCACCGAGACCGGCGGCGACAACGCTCCAACAGGTCATGGCCGTGGCGGCGGAGTAGCGATCCGACAGCTTGGGCGTCTAACATCCTCGTCGAGGACGAAGCGCATCTAGGCAACCGATGTCCGCTCCACTACGTGGGAGGCCACGCGGAGGCGACGGAACTTCACCTTCGGGACCGTCGACATGCTGGAACAGCACCCTCTCGCCGGATAGGGCGAAGCGTGATCGACCTTGAGGAGATCCGGACCCGGGTCCAGGGTCGTCTCCACGCCGTTGCTATCTACGCCGATGATCAGGATGCAGTGCTCATCACCCGGACCTCCCGCAGAGGGGACTCGTACCCCTGACCGCGCAGGTGCGCGATGATCTTCCTGATGTGTTGTAACGACACTCCTTGCCGCCGCAGCGTGGATGGGAGGACTCGCGGCAACCGTTCCAGGGTGTTTTCTGGCACGTCGGCACGTGTTCCTGAGATGTTCACCAGATCGAGGCAGCCGACCTGCTCAGACAGCACCTAGCCGAGCTTGTCGAGACCCTCGAACGACACCAGATCGGGGTCTTCGAGGTACGGCCCCGTGGTGTCACCTACCACCCGCCCCGCTACCAACCCGATTGAAGTCTTATCCGGCCCGTTCGTTCGTCGGTTAAGTCATCGCGACATGGTCAGCATGTCAATGGCGGCGGTCTTGGCTCGCCGCCGATTGAGAGAGGCGGTGATGGGGTCGAGGTGGCGGGTGTCGTGAGTGAGGTGATTGCAGTCGTCGTTGGGAGTACCGGGTTCGACTAGGTAGAGGGTGTTGGAATCTCGGCCTCGGCTCATAGTGACGTAGATCCATTCCCGGTCGGCTCCTGCTTCGGCGACGGTGTGGACGATTCGGGTCGTGGCTCCCTGGGCTTTATGCCCAGTGATGGCGTAGCCATAGTCGAGGTAGCCATCATCGAGATACCAGATGGGGATGGTTCGGGTCTGATTGTTGCGGTCGAGCCGAACGGTGACCGTGTGTCGTTCTGAATCGACGGCTTCGATAGTGGCGAGGTCCCCGTTGACGACACCGATGCTGTGCCGGTTTCGGTGGCAGACAACCCTATCGCCCGCCTGGAAGACTTGTTCCCCGGCTGCCAAGGCCGGACCTTGCAGACGTCCGGCTTGGTCGATGCGGCTGCGGGCTTGCTGATTGAGTTGGTTGACAGTCGTGTTGCGGTAGGCGATGAGCAGCACCTGGGAGATGTCTCCGACTACTTCGACATCGTGGTGCCAGTTTTCGACGGCCAGTTCGACTGCTTCGATCGGACAGTCTGTGGTGACAATTCGTCCGTTTTCTCGGTACATGCCGACCGCTCGGCTGGCTTCTCCATTTCTGAGTTCGGTGAGGGCGGCCCGTTCCCAACCTTCGGTCTGGCGGACGTTCTCGGTCAGGATGACGGCAGGCAGCCGCTGTGTGAGAGCTCGGAAGAGCCCTCCGGCTTCGATCTCGGGTAGCTGACAATGATCTCCGATCAGGATCAGTTTGCCGGAGGCTTGTTCAACCAGGTCGGAGAGGCGGGCGAGCTGGCGGCTTCCCACCATCCCTGCTTCGTCGACCACCACGATCACACCCTCAAGCAAACCTTGCTCCAGGGCCCTTCCGAAGAGTCGAGTGAGGGTGATCGAGGGAATGTCAGTGTCGGCTTCGAACCCGGCCGCGGCACGAGCCGCCAATGCTGTCCCCAGGATTGGAGTGCCGGTGGCTTCGGCCAGCTCCCGGATCACGGCGAGGGCCGCCGACTTCCCGGTCCCAGCCGGCCCGGCCCCGACGTCGATCGAGCTGCCCGAGGTGGCGAACTGGGAGACGAGGTCCCGTTGCCCCTCATTGAGGCGGGAATGACGCTCCAGAGCCTCAGTTACCAATGACTCCTTCGCCGTCCACCGACCGGCACCGACCCCGTCTATCGCCCGGTTGATGATGCGTCGCTCGGTGCTCAGCAGGTCTGCTGTGGTGTATCGGGATTCGTTCCGATCGGGCACCAGGAGAACCACTTCGTCATCGGTCAGGAACTGATCGGCGACCGCTTCGATCTGTGGGCGGGTTCCTCCTTCCGGCATATGGGCGGCGACCTGCTGGATGACTTCAGGCCGCCCGAAGGTTGATACCTCGGCAGTCAGCCCGGTCTCGGAGAGAAACCCGGCTACGACCGGGGCCGGGTCGGGAACGGTCACCAGCCGGCTTCGATCGAGCATGCCGGCGATCACCATCGGGGTAAGACCAACTCCTACGGCCCGCTCCTGCCATTCCGTCACCAGGTCAGCAATGGGACGATCATGTTTGGCCGCCCTGGTAGCGAGAGCTCCCTGGGCGTTGACAGCAGCGGTATCGGCCAGCCCGTTCTGGTCCCGCCACTCCTCGATCTGAGTCCGGCGCCGCGAGAAGGCAACGATCTGATCTTCGGTGAATCCCTCGATGTCGGCCAGCCCACGATCAACTGGCTGCCAACGGACACCGAGTCGTTGAGTGAGCCGACTTCTCAGTTCGGCCTCATGGATCGCCCCGGCCGCCATCTTGTGCCGGTACAACAGCTGACCGTCGAGCGTTCGCCACACTCCATCGACTCCTTTGACTCGGTTGCCGACCACTACGTGGGTGTGGAGTTGGGGGTCGTCGGCGCGACTTGTGAACTCGGTGAACGCCGCCGCCAAATAGCCACTGGTTTCGATTGGCCAAGTTTCCACCCGCACCCTCGGACGACCCTCCTCATCCAGAACCGGCCTACCTTCGGTATCGAGGACTGGTGTCTTTCGGCCTCCGCGGGTCGAGGAAGCCACTGCCTCGATGTAGTCCAAAGCCACGCCCGTGGCCTCATCGAAAGCTTCCCGGACCTGACGTTGAACCTCGACGTCTCCCAGCGCCCACAGCAGCGACACCGACTTGTCGGCTGAGAAGGTCAGATCCCAAGCCGCCACCCCGTCCTTCCGCAGCGACCGGCCCAACTGCTCTCCAGTCCCCGGATGCTTGCCGTCGAACAGGCGGACCAGCCCCTCCGCCGACACCCGCCCCGCCAGACCAATCTCTGCTGCTCCCCTACCCCGCCATGTGCCGGCAGCGGTCCCGCCCCGCAAGTAGTAATCCTCACCAGGACTCACCTCCCCCAACTTCTTCAGGTAGTAGTCCTTCTTCGCCTTCGCAACACTCAACAAGACGGCCTCTCAAACCGACCCCCACTACGGAACGCAACTAGTTGCACAGGCGTGTGGTCCTGAGGACGGCTGGTTGCGAGGCGACTGACAGGTCCGATGGATTTCCGATCGTTCGCGCAATGCCTGAGTTGCTCGCACTGTTGAGAGGTCCGTTCAATCTGGCTCATGTGGCAGATCGTGGAATCGAACCCTGTCAATCCATGAGCATCGGACTTGATCGGGGGGACCTCGCGGCCCGCCGCGTCGGTGTTCCCGGAGTCGGGACTCCAAGGGCTACTCGTTTCTCAGAGAGACGACGGCTCGAGCCCGCTGGGGCCTCCGTATGTTGTGTCGAGTCGGCTCCGCCTAGGTTGGATAGCTCGCCAGCAGTCCGAACGGTGCCAGCGCATCCGATGGGCCCCAACACTCAGAGAGGCGGGTCCCAGCCTCGGGAACCCGAACGAGCCCAACGGCGAATAGAACCCGAACGAGCCCATTGGAGCCACCCGGAGCCGAAGACACTTTGCCCGCCTCACTCCGATGGGCTCAGACCGAGAAGGCGGTCCCGGCCCATGGTCCGATTCCGCATCGAACTCTCATCGCCTATCCGCTCCCAAATCCAAGCCCTGGTGGATCTTGAAGGGCACAAACGGTCGCACCCTCGCCCACCCTGTTAGTAACCCTCTCCAGGAGCCTCTCGTCGCGATGCCCGGCAATCCCTGACGCCTGTCAAGAGAGTGTCAGAACCGTCAGGCCCCTCCAACGGTTCGACATCCCGTATGGCGAATACAGTTTCGGAGCTCGCGCCCGGCGGGGCACGTTCACTTGAGGACATGGGCCTGAATAGGCAACCGATGACACTCCGATAACAGGGTCGTCTTTCACGATCCGGCGATGGATCAACGCGATTCGTCCACGGGCCGATGAGACGGCCGATGTCGCCGACCGAGCGTTCGCTCCAGGCTCGGCTGGCTGCCCACTCGCTGCACGCGTCGGTCGACTCCCGCGATCACACCGAGCCTGCACGCCGAGCATTCATGGCGCGCTTCGACGACGAGGTCGACCCGGGCCGGGAACTCCCGGAGGCGGAGCGCCGCCGACGCGCCGACCAGGCCAAGAAGGCATATTTCACACGTCTCGCGCTCAGATCGGCCCAGGCTCGACGACGCCGGTAGACGGCCGGGTGTGGATCTGTGATACTGTGATACACTGTACGCATGAGAAACATCACCGTATCGGTACCCGACGGCGTGTACCGGGCTGCAAGGATGCGCGCCGCCGAGCGCGATACTTCGGTCAGCGCCCTTGTCGCCGAATATTTGGCCACCCTGTCGGGGAGTGACGCCGAGTTCGGCCGGCTCGAGGACCAGCAGCGGCGGATCGTGAGCGAGATCAAACGGTTCAGGGCCTCGGACCGTCTTGAACGAGTCAACCTTCATGACCGTGCGCTTCATTGACACGAACGTTCTGCTGTACGCCATCTCCAACGACCAGACCGAGATCGGAAAGGCCAAACGCGCCAATGAGATCCTGGAAAGTCGGGATCTTGCCCTCTCGGTCCAGGTCCTACAGGAGTTCTACGTGCAGGCCACTCGAGAAAGCCGGCCAGACCCGCTGACACACGAGCAGGCCGTCGGACTGGTGGAGTCCTTCCTGCGTTTCCCGGTACAGGCGATCGACGTCGCCCTGACCCGCGCCGCATTCGCCACCCGCGATCACTTCAGAATCTCTTACTGGGATGCCGCCATCCTCGAAGCGGCCCGTGCCCTCGGCTGCGCCGTAGTGCTGTCGGAGGATTTGAGCCATGGGCTCGACTACTCCGGCGTAGTGGTAGAGAACCCGTTCCGCTGACCACCGAAACTGGCCGCCCTTGAATCACAGGAGGTCGAGAGCGAGGCAACCGAAGCTCCGCCTGCGGCAGTCGGTCAGACGGGGTTTCATCAGCGTCTGATTCTTGGGTTTGTGGTCCCCGCTGACCTGCATTTCCCCTTGTATTACTAGGGGTGCCCTCCTGATGTTGGGGGTGGTCACCTAGCGTGGCCTCGGGAGGGGTCCCGGCTGTGACGTGTTTCCTCTGAGCTTTGGGCTCGTTGACCTGATCGTTGCCGGGGCCCGTTCTCGAGCAGACCCGGTTGAGGAAATTGGTGGGATCTATCGGCCAGCGGCCGTAGGTTCAGCGCACCGTTTGAATCACATGGCTG
>JACCTH010000103.1 GCA_013812505.1 Acidimicrobiia bacterium
ATCAACCCGATCGCGATGGATGAGGGTCTCCGTTTCGCTATCCGCGAAGGGGGCCGCACCGTCGGCGCCGGCCGCGTCGTCAAAATCGTCAAATGAAGACATCAGACATCAGACATCAGACATCAGATTCGGATCTGACATCTGACACCCGGACGGAGTCCGGCGATCTGGGATCTGAAAGCGAAGCGATCTAAGAAATGGCTGAACAGAAAATCCGAATAAGGCTCAAGGCTTACGACCACCAGGTGGTCGACGAGTCTGCGCGCAAAATCGCCGAAACCGTGGTCCGCACCCAGGCCAAGATCAGGGGCCCGATTCCGCTTCCCACCGAGATCCACCGGTACTGCGTAATTCGGGGCCCGCACGTGGACAAGGACTCACGCGAGCACTTCGAAATGCGGATTCACAAGCGCCTCATCGACATCCTCGATCCGACTCCCAAGACGGTCGACTCGCTCATGCGCCTTGACCTCCCGGCGGGAGTTGAGGTGGAGATAAAGCTATGAACGCGATCCTGGGCGAGAAACTGGGCATGACCCAGGTCTTCGATGCTCAGTCGCGCGCCATCCCCGTGACCGTCATCAAAGCCGGGCCCTGTCAGGTCGTCCAGGTCAAACAGCCCGATAGCGATGGCTATTCGGCGATCCAACTCGCCTTCGGCGACATCAAGGCCAAGCAGGTCAACAAGCCAATGAACGGCCATTACGTCAAGGCCGGCGTAGAACCTGCCCGCTATCTCGTCGAGGTTCGGGTCGACGATCCCTCCGCTTACCAAGTCGGCCAAAAGATCCTGCTTGGTGATGTTCTCGAGAAGGGCGGCATGGCCGATGTAAGCGGGCTGTCGAAAGGCAAAGGCACCCAGGGCGTCATGCGCCGGCACGGGTTTCAGGGCCAGGGCGCTGCCCACGGCACCCACAAAAAGCATCGGGCGCCTGGTTCGATCGGCGCCTGCGCGACGCCGGCTCGAGTGTTCAAAGGGATGAGGATGGGCGGTCGGATGGGGAGTGACCAGGTGACGATCCTCAACCTGCAGATCGTCGAGGTCGACACCGAGCACAACTTGTTGTTGCTGCGTGGAGCCGTACCAGGCGCCAACGGGAGCATGGTTCTGATCCGGGAGGCGGTGAAGGCCCAATGAGCCAGCCCGGGACTGAGGCGAAGACCGCGTTGAAGGCGCCGCTCTTCTCCGGAGCCGGCAAAGACGCCGGTGAGGCCGAGCTCAACCCTGAGGTATTCGGGGTCGAGCCCAATCTCGGTCTGATGCACCAAGTCGTGACCGCGCAGCTCGCCGGGGCTCGTGCCGGCACTCATAAGACCAAAAAGCGGGGAGAGGTGCGAGGCGGCGGCGCCAAGCCGTGGCGGCAAAAGGGAACCGGGCGGGCGCGGGCGGGTTCGCTCCGTTCGCCGATCTTTCGCGGCGGTGGAGTTGCCCATGGCCCAACACCGCGCGACTACAGCCAGCGGACCCCGAGAAAGATGAAGCGCCTCGCCCTCTACTCGGCACTCTCGACCCGGGCGGCAGAGTCAGCGATCAAAGTCATCGATTCCTTCGATTGGGACACCCCTCGCACCAGGGATGCAGTCGAGCTCTTGGGCGCATTGGCGCTGGAGGGAAAGACGCTGCTCGTTCTCCGCAGGCTGGATGAACCCGCTACGGCCGCGTTTCGCAACCTGCCAAACGTTTTGATCACCGAACCCGGCCAGCTCACCACGTACGACGTGTTGTGGGCTTCGCAAGTGGTCTTTACCACCGAGAGCTTGAAAACGGTCAACGGTGGCGGCGCCTACGACATCTCCAAGTCCGATTTCGTCAGAGACGAGGAGGCGTCGTGAAGGATCCCCGCGACATCATTCTTTCGCCGGTCGTTTCCGAGAAGTCCTACGACCTAATCGACAAAACGAACACCTACACGTTCGTGGTTGATCGCCGCTCCAACAAGAGCGAGGTCAGGGATGCAGTCCAAAACATCTTCGCGGTCACCGTCCGCTCGGTGAAAACCCAAAACCGGAAAGGGAAACTCAAGCGAACCGGGCGCACCCTGGGCAGGCGCAACCACGTCAAGCGGGCGTTGGTCACGTTGGCCGACGGCGATTCGATCGATTTGTTCGGAGTTTGAGATATGGCAATTAGGAGCAGAAAACCAACCTCGCCTGGGCGGCGGTTCCAGACCGTCTCAGACTTCGCCGAAGTAACCAAGAGCGAGCCGGAGAAGTCGCTCATCGAGTCGAAGAGCTCGACGGGGGGCCGCAACGTGCACGGCCGCGTTACCTCGCGTCACCGGGGCGGCGGCAACAAGAACCGCTATCGGATCATCGACTTTCGCCGTCGCAAGGACGGGATCCCCGCCAAGGTGGCCGGCGTCGAATATGACCCCAACCGCAACGCCCGAATCGCCCTGTTGCACTACGCCGACGGCGAGAAGGCATACATCCTGGCCCCGCTCGGAATCAAGGTCGGAGACAAGGTGATCTCCGGGGCGAGCGCCGACATCCGGCTCGGAAACGCGTTGCCGCTCAGGAACATCCCGGCCGGCACGACCGTTCACGCCATCGAGATGCGTCCCGGCGGGGGAGCGAAGCTCGCGCGCTCGGCGGGCGCCGGTGTGCAGCTCATGTCCAAGGAGAACGAGATGGCCCTGCTCCGCCTGCCCTCAGGGGAGATGAGAGTGGTGCCGCTCGACTGCCGCGCCACGGTCGGCCTGGTGGGAAACCAGGAAGCGGAGCTGGTCAAGCTCGGCAAGGCGGGTCGCAAGCGGTGGAAGGGCGTCCGTCCCCAGAGCCGCGGCGTCGTGATGAACCCTGTCGATCACCCGCTTGGCGGAGGGGAAGGTCGAAGTTCGGGGGGCCGGCATCCCGTCAGCCCTTGGGGCAAGCCAGAAGGCCGCACCCGCAAGAAGAAAAAGTCCAGCAACTCGATGATCGTGCGTCGCCGCTCGACCACCGGCCGGAGGTAATCATGGCACGCAGTCTTGCTAAGGGTCCCTTCGTCGATGACCATTTGATGGACAAGGTCGACGAGCTCAACCGCCGGGGCGACAAACGAGTTGTCCGCACCTGGAGCCGTCGATCAACGGTTGTGCCCGAGATGATCGGGCACACCATCGCTGTGCACGACGGTCGTAAGCACGTCCCGGTGTTCATCACCGAGTCGATGGTGGGTCACAAGCTCGGCGAGTTCGCCCCCACCCGGACCTTCCGCGGTCACTCGGGGAAGAGGGAGAAGGCGGTGCGCAAGGTATGAAAGTCAAGGCTCAGGCCAAGTTCGTCCGCCATCCTCCGCTCAAAGTGCGGCGCACGCTTGACCTGGTGCGAGGGATGCGAGTGGAGGATGCCAAGGCGATCCTGGCCTTGTCGCCGCGCGGCGCGGCGGCTCACATCACCAAAGTCTTGAACTCGGCAATTGCCAACGCCGAGCACAATTTTGCCCTCGATGCCGAAGATCTGAAGGTGGCCGAGGCCTTCGCCGACGAAGGTCCGACTCTCCGCCGTTTCCGACCTCGAGCGCGCGGCCGGGCGACGAGGATCCGCAAACGCACGAGCCACATCACGATTGTCGTCACGGACGGCCAGGAAGAGGTGAATTGATGATTAATTCGCAAGAGCATCAGCCACATCACACTGGTTGTCTTGATACGGATGGCCAGGAAGAGAGCTGATGGGTCAGAAAACACATCCCTACATATTTCGGATCGGGACCACGAACGACTGGAAGTCGAAGTGGTACTCCGACAAGGACTACGTCTCCTTGGTCAACGAGGACTGGAAGATCCGCGATTACCTGCGCGGCGAGCTGAAGCGGGGAGCGGTGTCGCGCATCGATATCGAGCGAACTCGAGACCGGGTCGTCGTCGAAATCCAAACGGCTCGCCCGGGAGTCGTCATCGGACGCAAAGGAGCGGAGGCGGAGCGTCTGCGCGGTGGCCTGGAGAAGATCGCCAGCAAGCCGGTCAAGCTCAACATCACCGAGATCAAGGATCCTGACCTCGATTCCCAGCTCCTCGCCCAAGGCGTTGCCGACCAGCTCGAGAACCGGGTGGCTTTTCGGCGGGCGATGAAGCGGGCGGTCGCCTCCGCCCTCAAGTCCGGGGCACAGGGGGTCAGGGTTGAGTGCAACGGCCGTCTCGGCGGTTCCGACATGGGCCGGCGCGAGTGGTATCGGGAAGGCCGGGTGCCATTGCACACCCTCCGAGCCGACATCGATTTCGGACAAGCCACCGCTCACACCACCGGGGGAACGATCGGGGTGAAGGTCTGGGTCTATCGGGGCGACGTGATCGGCGGCGTGTCAGCCAGCCGGGAGAAGATCGCGGCCGAGGTGGCTCTCGCCACCGGCGGGCCGGCGCGACGCACAGCGCCAGCCAAAGCCCGAGCTGAGCAGGCAGTTGGGCGTGATAAAATGCCCCGTCTCATCGAGGCCGGGGGCGGCAAACGTCTCATTGAGGCCGGAGGGGGCAAGCGTGAACCCGGCCGACGCCTGATTGAAGCGGGCGGCGGTCGCCGGATCACAGCCGAACAAGCCGAAGTCGAATATGCGACTGCGCGCGAAGAAAATGAAGCTGTGCCGACGGTTCTCGAAACCGTGGAACCGGTGCTCGAAACCGAGGCAACCGTGATCGAGACAGAGGAGGCGGCCGAGGTCGCCGATGTCGATTTCGCCGATGCGATCGAGAGCGGAGCGGCGGACAAGAACATCGAAGTGGAGAAGGACGAGGAATAAGCCGTGTTGATGCCCAAGCGCACCAAGCACCGCAAGGTGCATCGTGGTCGTCGCACTGGCATGGCCACGGGTGGAACCGAGGTCAACTTTGGCGAGTTCGGGCTGCAGGCTATCGAGTCGGCCTGGATTACCGCTCGACAGATCGAGGCTGCCCGCATCACGATCAACCGCACCATCAAACGCGGCGGCAAGGTCTGGATCACCATCTTCCCCGACAAGCCCGTGACCCAAAAGCCGGCCGAGACCAGGATGGGCTCAGGCAAAGGCAACCCCGAGTTCTGGGTTGCAGTCGTCAAGCCCGGCCGGGTGATGTTCGAGCTGGCCGGAGTCTCAGAGGACCTTGCTCGCGAGGCGCTGGGCAAGGCCGGCCACAAGCTCCCGATCAAGACGCGCATCATTGCCCGGGATGAAATATGAACGCGGCGGAACTTCGCGACCTCAGCTTTGACGAGCTCACTGAGAAGCTGACAGAGGCCAAGGCCGAGCTCTTCAACCTGCGCTTCCAGCTCGCCACGAACCAGCTCGACAACACTGCCGGCCTCCGCTCTACGAGACGAGAGATAGCGCGGATCAACACGATTCTGCGCGAGCAAGAAATAGATGAATGGCGTCAGCAGATGCCAGATGCCAGATCCCAGATGCCAGATAAGGAACCATCGTGACGGACGAACGTGGAAGAAGAAAGACGAGGGTTGGGGTCGTTGTTTCGGACGCGCGGGAAAAGAGCGTGACGGTGGCGATCCCGAGCTCGTTCAAACACCCTCGCTACGACAAGATCGTGCGGCGCACGACCAAGTTCCATGCCCACGACGAAGCCAACGACGCCAAGGTGGGCGACACAGTCCGGATCATGGAAACCCGCCCCATCTCCAGCCAGAAGCGCTGGCGAGTGGTGGAGATCGTCGAGCGCGCCAGATGATTCAGCAGGAGTCGCGTCTGAAGGTGGCCGACAACACCGGCGCTCGCGAAGTGCTGTGCATTCGCGTCCTCGGAGGTTCGACGCGCCGTTACGCGGGCATCGGCGACGTGATCGTCGCCGCTGTGAAAGACGCCATCCCCGGCGGCACCGTCAAGAAGGGCGAGGTCGTCAAGGCTGTCGTGGTCCGCACTCGTAAGGCCTCCCGACGCCAGGACGGCACTTATGTCCGATTTGACGACAACGCCTGCGTCATCATCGACAACAACCGGCAACCGCGAGGCACCCGCATCTTCGGCCCAGTGGCCCGGGAACTGCGCGACCAGCGTTTCATGCGAATCGTTTCCCTGGCTCCCGAGGTGTTGTGATGCGCTTACGAGCAGGTGACAGGGTGAAAGTGATCTCCGGGAAAGACACCGGGAAACTGTCGCGCATCGAACGCGTGATCCCGCGAAAGAATCAAGTGATCGTCGAAGGCGTGAACACCGCCCGCAAGCACCAGAAGCAGCGCGGGAACACGATGCAGGGCGGGATCATTGACAAGGACATGCCGATCGATGCCTCCAATGTGATGATCGTGTGCGAAGACTGCGGGGAGCCGGCCCGAATTGGTTTCCGGATCGACGACAATGGCAAGCAGCGCGTCTGCCGTCGCTGCGGAGGTGACCTGTGAGCACCCCTCGGCTCAAAGAAACCTACAACGAGAAAGTCGCCCCTGCCCTCAAGGAGAAGCTCGGCATGGCCAATGTCATGCAGGTTCCCCGGTTCGAGAAGATCGTGGTGAACATGGGGGTCGGCGAAGCGGTGGCCGATCGCCGCCAGATCGAGTCGGCGATGGATGAGCTTTCTTTGATCACGGGCCAGAAACCCCGCCTTAACAAGTCCCGTCGGTCGGTGGCCGGTTTCAAAGTGCGCGAAGGAATGCCGGTAGGCGCCTCGGTGACACTGCGCGGCAATCGGATGTGGGAGTTCTTCGATCGGCTCCTGGCGGTGTCGATCCCACGGATCCGCGACTTCCGAGGGCTCAACCCTCGCTCTTTCGACGGGCGGGGAAACTACACCTTCGGCGTCACCGAGCAGCTCATCTTTCCCGAGATCGATTTTGATCGGGTTTCTTCGGTGCGGGGTATGGACATCACCATATGTACCTCCGCTAACGAGGATGCCCACGCCAAGGCTTTGCTTGAAGCCTTCGGCTTTCCGTTCCGTACCCAGCAAGAAGCGGCGCCCATGCAAGCGACGGGGCGGCGGAGGAGTTAGTTGTGGCTAGAAAGTCGTTGGTCCTGAAGGCCAATCGCAAACCCAAGTTCAAAGTTCGTGGGTACAGCCGCTGCCAGCGGTGTGGTCGGGCGCGCGCCTACATGCGCGACTTTGGTATGTGCCGGATCTGTATGCGCCAGCTTGCTAGCCGTGGCGAGCTGCCCGGGATCAGAAAGGCTTCGTGGTAATCATGATGACCGATCCCATCGCCGACATGCTCACCCGCATCCGCAATGCGGTCGCCGTTGGGCACGAAAAAGTGGAGATGCCGCTTTCCAAGCTCCGGGAAGGAGTTGCCCGCATCTTGGTCTCCGAAGGTTTCATCGATCGCTACGAGACGGGCGGCGAAGGCATTCACCACAACCTCACCCTGATCCTCCGCTATGGACCCAAGCGGGCGCCGGCAATTGCGGGTTTACGCCGCATCTCGCGTCCTGGGCACCGGGTTTACCGCCAGGCTTCGGAGATTCCGCGCGTGCAAGGTGGACTGGGAGTGTCGGTGGTTTCCACGAGCCGAGGCCTCATGGCCGATCGTGATGCTCGTCGCCGCAGCCTCGGCGGCGAGATTCTGTGTGAGGTTTGGTGACATGAGCCGCGTCGGCCAAAAGCCGATTCCGGTTCCCGCGGGGGTTGATGTCACGGTCAACGGATCGCGAGTGGCGGTGAAGGGGTCACGGGGAACCCTTGAGCGCACGTTCCACAATCGAGTCGCGATCACCCAGGAGGACGGCCAGCTCAGCGTCACTCGCGCCGATGACGAACGTCAGAGCCGCGCCCTCCATGGACTTTTCCGCGCGCTGCTCAACAACATGGTGGTCGGGGTGTCCGAAGGCTTTCGCCGCGAGCTCAACATTGTCGGCGTGGGCTATCGGGCCGTGCTCAAGGACTCCGATCTCGAGCTGCAACTCGGTTTCAGTCACCCAGTGAGGTTCTCGGCGCCGGCGGGAATCACCTTTGAGGTTCCCGAGCCGACCAAGGTCATCGTCACCGGCATCGACAAGGAGATAGTCGGGCAGGTAGCCGCCGATATCCGCAAGCTCCGACCCCCGGAGCCGTACAAAGGAAAAGGCATTCGCTACTCAGACGAGCAAGTCCGACGCAAGGCCGGAAAGGCCGGAAAACGATGAGCCGCGGCGGACGACTCGAGGCGCGCCGGCGCCGCCACTTCCGCCTGCGAAAGGGAGTGAGCGGATCGAGCGGCCGCCCTCGCTTGGCGGTCTATCGGAGCAATCGTTACATCTACGCGCAGGTGATCGATGATGCGAGTGGTCACACTCTGGCGGCCGCTTCCTCGCAGGAGGCCGATCTGCGCGGCCGGTCCCTCACGGTGGACACGGCTTCGGAGGTAGGCAAACTGCTCGGGTCCCGCGCCCGCGCCGCGGGGGTGGCATCGGTGGTGTTCGATCGTGGTGGCTTCGCCTACCACGGGCGGTTGAAGGCCTTGGCCGATGCCGCTCGTGAGGCTGGCCTGGATTTCTAGGAGCAGCATGGCAGACGCACAATTCGAAGAGAAGGTCATCAATATCAATCGGGTCGCCAAAGTGACCAAAGGAGCGAAACGGTTCAGCTTCACCGCCTTGGTGGTAGTCGGCGACGGCGAAGGCAAGGTTGGCATCGGCTACGGCAAGGCCCGCGAGGTTCCGACCGCCATCCAAAAAGGGATGGAGGCAGCCCGCAAAGCCATGGTGATCATTCCTATGGCGGGCCAGACAATCGTCCATGAAGCCGTGGGAATTCACGGTGCCTCGCGGGTGATGATCAAGCCGGCGGCGCCCGGAACTGGAGTCATCGCCGGCGGCGCTGTCCGCCAGATCCTGGAAGCGGCCGGCATCAAAGACGCTTTGGCCAAATCACTTGGTTCCCCAACCCATATCAACGTTGCCAAAGCAGCGATGAACGCGCTCACCGGCCAGCGGCGCCCCGATCAGGTGGCGGCGCTGCGGGGCAAGAAGCCCGAGGACTTTGTGCCGCCGGGGCTCCTGGCCAGCTACCGCAGCACCGAAGCTTTGCGAGCCAGAAACTGAAGATGGCCAAAAAGCTCATCGTCACCTTGCGCCGTTCCCCGATCGGCGAGAAGCCCAAGACCCGCTCGGTCGTCGCCGGGCTCGGCCTCGGGAAGTTGAACTCGTCGCGGGAGATGCCCGATAATCCTTCGACTCGAGGCGCGATTCACAAAGTGAGGCACCTCGTCGAAGTGACAGAGGAGGGGGGCGAGGCTGATGAGTGATCAGCTGCAATTGCACGACTTGAAGCCTGATCCGGGTTCGCGCCGGTCGCGCCGGCGATATGGGCGCGGGCCGGGAGGCAAAGGCAACAAGACCGCCGGTCGCGGGACCAAGGGTCTGAAGGCCCGCAACACTCTCCGCCCCGGCTTCGAAGGGGGTCAGACCCCGATGTCGATGCGGATCCCCAAGCTCAAGGGCTTCCGCAACCCCAACAAGGTCACCTACGCCATTATCAATCTGACCTCGCTGAATCAGTTCGCCCCCGGAACGGTGGTGGAGCCAGATGAGCTCCGCAAGCGGGGCCTGGTCAAGCACCACGGACCGGTCAAGGTTCTCGGGATGGGCGAGATCGACCGTGCGCTGACTGTCAGGGCCGATGCTTTTTCCGAGAGCGCCCGGCAAAAAATCGAGGCGGCCGGCGGCAGCGTCGAGGTAGCCAATTGAATAGGGCCTCCTAGCTCATGCTCGCCATGTTCCGGCACATGTTCACGATTCCCGATCTGCGCGGGAAGATCCTCTTCACGATCGCCATGTTTGCGGTCTATCGGTTAGGCACCGCGATCCCGGTTCCCGGAGTCGACCTCAACGCCCTCCGCATTTGGCAATCCCAGCAGGAGGCCGGCGGGATCTATGGGCTCCTGAACCTCTTCTCGGGAGGCGCCTTGGAGCAGTTCTCCGTTCTGAGCCTCGGCATCCTCCCCTACATCACCGCCACCATCATCATGCAGCTCCTCACGGTGGTGATCCCTCGGCTCCAGGCATTGCAAGAAGAAGGGGAGAGCGGTCGGAAGACCATCACCCAGTGGACCCGGTATCTCACAGTTTTCCTTGCCGCGGTGCAATCGGCCGGCTACACCTATCTCTTCCACACTGGCCAGTTCACGGGGGGTATCGACCTCGTCCCCAACTACACCCCGGGAAGGGTTTCATTGATCGTGCTCTCGATGACCGCAGGAACGGCCTTCGTTATGTGGCTTGGTGAGCTGATCACTCAAAGGGGGATCGGTAACGGCATGTCGCTCCTGATCTTCGCCTCAATCCTCAGCCAGTTCCCGTTCATCTTCGGTCAGATTTGGGGAACAACCGGCGCGGTCAACCGATACGGCCTCTTCGGGTCGATCATCGTCGCGTTCCTCCTGATGGTCGTGGCGATCATCTACATCGACCAGGCCCAACGCCGTATCCCGATCTCGTTTGCCAAGCGGGTCCGCGGGCGACGGGTCATGGGCGGGCAATCGACCTACATCCCCCTCAAAGTCAACACCGCCGGAGTTATCCCCGTCATCTTCGCCTCGTCGGTGTTGCTCTTCCCTTCGCTCTTGGTCACCGCCATCCCCTCGAACAGCGGCTTCATCGGCGGCATCCGCCGCTGGATCGACAACAACCTTGGAGGTGGCGGCACCGGGCAAGTGAGCATCTGGTATGTGCTCATCCTGTTCTTCTTGATCATCGGCTTCACTTACTTCTACACCGCGATCCAGTTCGACCCGCTCCGACAGGGCGAGATGCTGCAACGCCAGGGTGGGTTCATCCCTGGCGTTCGGCCCGGCTCGGCTACCCAGCGCTATCTGAGCCACACCCTCAACCGGATCACCCTGCCCGGATCGATCTTTCTCGGCCTCATCGCCGTGATTCCCACCCTCGCCTCGGTGATCTGGGGAATCCCAATCGGGTTCTCGGGGGTTTCGATCTTGATCGTCGTCGGAGTCGCGATCGAGACTATGAAGCAGATCGAGAGTCAACTGACCATGCGCAACTACGAAGGGTTCTTGACTTGACGGCCGCCAGTTGAGGAGGCTCCTCTTTATCGGGCCTCCAGGGGCAGGCAAGGGCACGCAGGCGGCTTTGGTCGCGTCCCGATTGCAAATTCCGCACATATCGACCGGCGAGATGTTTCGTTTCCACGTCTCGAGTGGGACCGATCTCGGCCAGCAAGTCGACGCGCTCCTCGAGGCGGGGACCTACGTTCCCGATGAGCTCACAGTGGCGATGCTCGCCGAACGTTTGCAGGAACCCGACACCGCCTCGGGCTTTATCCTCGACGGCTTCCCCCGCACCGCCAACCAAGTCGCCGCCCTCGACGAGCTGCTCGGCGACGGACTCGACCGGGTTGTCCTCTTCGACGTCAAGGAGGATGCGCTGGTGGACCGGATGCTTGCCCGCGGCCGGGTCGATGACACTGAAGACACGATCCGGCGCCGGTTTCGAATCTACGAGGAAGAAACCGCACCCCTGCTCGATATCTACAAGTCGCGGGGGTTGGTCGTCGAAGTCGACGGCTTAGGCGAAATCGACGAAGTCACGGACCTGGTTTTGGAAGCTCTCAACAGATGATCCACCTGAAGTCCGAACGAGAGTTTGCGAAGATGGCCGAAGCTGGCCGCTGCGTCGGGGCGATCCACGATGCGGTCAGGGCTGCCGCCCGACCGGGCACAACCTTGCTCGAGCTCGATCGGATCGCGGCCGACGTGACGACGAGCCGCGGCTGTGTCCCCTCTTTCCTCAAGTATCAATCTTCTCCCCACCAGCCTCCCTATCCAGGTCACCTTTGCCTTTCTGTGAACGACGCCATCGTCCATGGCATCCCCGACAAGTACTCGTTGCGTGAAGGAGACATTCTCTCGGTCGACGCCGGGGCAACATTCGAGGGGTTCCACGGCGACGCCGCCTTCACGATTGGCATCGGCCAGATCTCGCCGGAAGCGACCGACCTGATCGAAGCGACCCAGCAGAGCATGTGGGCCGGAATCGCCCAAGTCCGTGTGGGCAACCGCCTCGGCGACATCGGCGCCGCGGTGCAAGCAGTGGGCGACGAACATGGCTTGGGGATCATCCGCGAGTATGGAGGGCACGGCATCGGCCGGCGTATGCACGAAGAGCCCCATATCTCCAACCTCGGCGAGCGGGGCAGAGGCTTGCGGCTCAAGCCTGGCATGGCAGTCTGCATCGAACCCATGTTCACCGCTGGCGACTGGGAGACGACCATCGATGACGACCTCTGGACAGTGCGGACTGCGGACGGGTCCCTCGCCGCCCACTTCGAGCACACCGTGATCCTGACCAAGGAAGGGCCACTAGTGACCACGTTGAGTGGCGGGCTCACGGCGGTCGAAAAGCTCCTCACCTCCACCGCAAATATGTCGCAAGAGCGAAATTTGTCCCAAAAGATAGGCAGCCGCTACAATTCTCGACCGGTCTCTGGGACCCTGACGTGACGACTGAAGAAGAAGCGGACGATGTCGTCAGGGTTTCCGGCACTGTCACCCAGAACCTCCCTAACGCCACCTTCCGGGTCGAAATCGACGGTGGGTTGGAAGTTCTCGCGCATGTGTCGGGAAAGATGAGGATGCGGTATATCCGCATCCTCCCCGGTGATCGGGTGGACGTTGAACTGTCGGCGTACGACCCCACACGGGGGCGAATCGTCTGGAGATACCGATGAAGGTCAGACCCTCAACCAAGAAGATGTGCGAAAAGTGCCGGATAATCCGGAGGCACGGTCGTGTCTGGGTCCTCTGCCCGAATCCCCGTCACAAGCAGAGGCAGGGCTAAATGGCTCGTATCGCCGGGGTTGACCTCCCTCGTGACAAAAGGCTCGAGATCGGTCTCACCTATATCTTCGGGGTCGGCCTCACCCGATCGCATCAGATTTGTGGCGAGCTCGGTCTCGATCCGAACACCAAAATCAAAGACCTCACCGAGGATGAAGCCGCCAAGATCCGCCGTTTCATCGAAGCGACCTATCAGGTCGAAGGTGACCTGCGGCGCGAGGTGGCCCAGAACATCAAGCGCAAGATCGAGATCGGTTCATACCAAGGGACCCGGCATCGTCGGGGGTTGCCGGTTCGCGGTCAGCGCACTCATACCAATGCCCGCACCCGCAAGGGGCCCAAGGTCGCCATTGCCGGTAAGAAAAAGTTGAAGAAGTAACAGATGGCACAGAAGCAAGCAGCCGCCGGTGCTCCCGCTCAGAAGAGAGTGCGTCGCCGCGAGCGTAAGAACATCGCGTACGGCCAGGCTCACATCAAGGCGACGTTCAACAACACGATCATCACCATCACCGATCAGGGGGGGAATGTCGTGGTGTGGACCTCGGGTGGTGCGGTCGGCTTCAAAGGATCGCGCAAGTCCACTCCGTATGCCGCCCAAGTCGCGGCAGAGGAGGCCGCGCGCCGGGCGGGCGAGCACGGAATCCGCAAGCTCGACGTCATCGTCTCCGGCACCGGGTCGGGTCGTGACACCGCGGTTCGCACACTGCAGAACATGGGGATGGAAGTCACGGGGATTCGTGACGTGACCCCGATGCCGCACAACGGCTGCCGGCCGAAGAAGCGGAGAGCCTGATGGCTCGCAACACTGGACCGCGCCATCGCGCCTGCCGGCGGGCACGCACGCAACTCTGCCAGTCGAAGCGGTGCCCGGTCGAGAAGCGTCCCTATCCGCCCGGCCAGCATGGGCGGGGACGGATCAAAGAGAGCGACTACCAGCTCCAGCTGCGGGAAAAGCAGAAGCTGCGCGCCATGTATGGAATCCTCGAGCGCCAGTTCCGCCGTTACTACGAAATCGCTACCCGGCAGCCGGGCATCACCGGTGAGAATCTGCTGCGCATCCTCGAATCTCGCATCGACAATGTCGTCTGGAGATCGGGGCTGGCCGCAACTCGCCCCCAGGCCCGCCAGCTTGTCAATCACGGCCACTTCCGCGTGAACGGCAAGAAGGTTGATATTCCCTCGTTTCAGGTCAAGGCGGGTGACGTTGTCTCCGCCCGAGAGCGCAGTCGTGAGCTGTTGGTCGTCCAGCATTCACTGGACACCATCAGCCACCCGGTGCCGGAGTGGCTGTCGGTGAACGGTGAAGGTCGCTCGGTGACGGTGTTGTCGATGCCCATGCGGGCGCAGATCGACACCTCCATCAAGGAGCAGATGATCGTCGAGCTCTACTCCAAGTAGTTATAAGAGTCCGTAGAAGGAGACAGAGCCGTGTTGATCGTGCAGCGTCCTCATATCGAGGAAAGAGAGTCCGGACCGAACCGGTCAAATTTCGTGGCCGAGCCGCTGGAACCCGGCTTTGGGTACACCCTGGGCAACACCATGCGGCGCACATTGTTGTCGCGGATCCCGGGGGCGGCTGTGATCAACATCCGCATCGAGGGGATTCAGCACGAATTCTCCACGATCGGCGGCGTCGTCGAAGATGTGGTCGACATCATCCTCAACATCAAACAGATCGTCGTCCGTATCGACGAGCCTGAGGAACACACCATCTATTTGTCGGCGCGGGGAGCGGGCCCTGTAACGGCTGCCCAGCTCAAGGTGCCTGCCGCGGTGGAGATTGTGAACCCCGACGAGGTCATTGCCACCCTTTCCGGCGATGGCAAATTGGAGATGGAGCTAACAGTCGGCCCAGGAGTTGGCTACCGCTCGGCCGAGAGCAACAAGATGGGTTCGGGGACGATCGGCGTGATTCCGATCGATTCGATGTTCTCACCGGTGCGGAAGGTCGCCTATCGAGTTGAGAACACCCAGGTGGGTCAGATGACCAACTTCGATCGCTTGGTCCTCGACGTCGAAACCAACGGCGCGATCACTCCAGCCGAGGCAGTGTCGTCGGCCGGCAAGACCCTGCGCGAGCTGATGAACCTCTTTGCCGACATGGGCGAGGGAGTTGGGCTCGAGCTCGGCGAGCGCCAGAGCGAAAGCTCGGGGTCGCCCGATCTCGACCTTCCAATCGAGGCTCTCGATTTGACCGAGCGTCCGCGCAACTGTCTCCGACGGGCCCAGATCAAGACGGTCGGCGAGCTGGTCCAACGGACGGCTGATGATCTTCTCAACATCACCAACTTTGGTCAGAAGAGCCTCGAAGAGGTCATCGCCAAGCTCGACGAGCTCGGGCTCTCCTTGGCGGACCAAGGGAACTAATGCCCCGGCCGCGCAAAGGTGCTCGCTTCGGAAACTCCGGCGCCCATGAGAAGGTGATCCTGGCCAACCTGGCTCGGTCTCTTTTCAACGAGGGCTCGGTGATCACCACCCTGGGCAAGGCCAAGGCCGTCCGGCCGCTGGCCGAGAAGATGATCACAAAGGCGCGCAAGGGCGACCTTCACTCTCGCCGGGTGGTACTGAGAACGATTCGCGACAACGCCGTGGTGACCAAGCTTTTCGACGACGTGGCGCCTCGATATGTCGGGCGACCCGGGGGGTATACCCGGATCACCAAACTCGGTCCTCGCCGCGGCGACGGGGCTGAGGTCGCAGTTATCGAACTGGTCTAGACCCCCCTTCTGGGTTTTCGCGCATCAAACGCAACCTGTCGGTTGCGTTTGATGCGCGAGAACGGGGGGGTCGGAGGGACCTGGCGTTAGTGTCGCCGGTTGTGACCGTTGACCAGATCCCCCATCTTGTCTTCTCACGCGCCGAGTGGGCGCAGCTCCGCGCGTCGACACCGCTAACCCTGACTGCCGACGACGTCCTGGAGTTGCGCGGGATCAACACCGCTCTCTCGCTACAAGAAGTCGAGGAGGTGTTTCTCCCATTGTCCCGGCTCCTCAATCTCTATGTCCGGGCCAGCCAGAGCCTGTTCAACGTAACTGACACCTTCCTCGGCAAGCCGACGTCGCCAGTCCCCTATGTGATCGGGGTGGCAGGGTCGGTGGCGGTCGGGAAGTCGACGACCGCTCGAGTCCTGCAGCGTTTGCTGAGCCGATGGCCCGACCATCCGCGGGTTGACCTCGTGACGACCGACGGCTTTCTCCTTCCTAATGCGGTGCTCGAGCGTCGCAATCTCATGCACCGCAAGGGCTTTCCTGAGAGCTTTGATCGACGGCGATTGCTTGGGTTCGTGGCCGATCTCAAGTCGGGCGCCGAGGAGGTGGCTGCTCCGGTTTATAGCCACCAGGCCTATGACATTGTGCCGGGGGAGGAGCGGGTGGTGACCCGTCCCGACATCCTCATCGTCGAAGGGCTGAATGTTCTCCAAGGGGGAGGCGCCGGGACCTTTGTGTCCGACTATTTCGACTTCTCGATCTACGTCGACGCAAGCCCCGAGGACATTGAGACTTGGTATGTGGATCGATTCATGCGGTTGCGAGACACGGCTTTCCAGGATCCGGGTGCCTACTTTCATCGTTTCGCGCAATTGTCGGAAGCTGAAGCGGAGGAGGAGGGGCGACGTATCTGGAAGGAGATCAACCTCCTCAACCTCCACGAGAACATCCTCCCCACCCGCGAACGGGCAACACTGATCCTGCACAAGGGATTGGACCACTCGGTCCGCGAGGTCTGGCTCCGCCGCAGGTAGGGTCGCTCCGCAATGAATGACGCGCTTCGCCGTGCAATCCGGGTGGCCTCCTTTGACAAGCAGGCTTCTCGCCAGCTCCTCTTCGACAGCTCTGCCACCGGTGATGCCGTGCTGTTGGTCGCTGCCGTTGAAACGGTGGTGGCAGTCGCTGCCATGATCGCTGCAAGCTTTTTCAACTTGAGCTTCTTTGTTGAGACGGTGATCCTCGGCGTGGCTCGTTGGCTAATCCTTGCTGCCGCGATTTGGTTCATGGGGACGCGGCTCCTGAAAGGCAGCAGCGCAATCGACGCGATGTTCAGAGTGACGGGCTTTGCCGCCCTGCCGCTTCTTCTCGGCGCCGTCGATGGCTTTGTCAACAACAGACTCTTTGGCTGGCTGGGATTGCTCTGGTATCTCGCGGTGGTCGTCGTAGCGGCCGGGGTTGCGCTCAGCTTGGGATGGAAAGAGGCCCTGGGTGCGGTCGTGCTCGGAGCGGCAGTGATTCTGCTAATCCAGCTCATTTTCCGGGCGCCGCTTTTCCGCATCTGATGCCCCGGTACCGACTCGACCTTGCCTACGACGGCACAGGCTTTCGAGGGCTCGCTCGCCAACCCGGTCTGCGAACCGTCCAGGGCGAGATCGAAGGAGCGCTCACCCGAACATTGCGAACCGAAGTGACGACGGTGGCCGCGGGAAGGACCGATGCCGGCGTTCACGCCCGCCAGCAAGTTATGAGTTTTGACTTAGTCGAGGAAGCCGATTGCCCGCGCCTGCTGAAATCGCTGGTCGGGCAGCTCCACCCCGAGATAGTCCCATTCGCGCTCGAGCGCGTAACCGACGCCTTCGACGCCAGACACTCGGCCGTATCGCGTGAATACCGCTATCAGATCGGGAACGAGCCTTATGCCGACCCGATCGGGCGCCACGCCGTCTGGCATGTTCCCGATCCCCTCGATGTCGAGGCGATGAACATTGCCGCCAAATTCTTGATCGGCCAGCACGATTTCGCCTCGTTTTGTCGGGCTACCTCGGCGGGAGGAACGGTTCGCACCGTCCTTGACGCCGCTTGGGTTAGCGAGGCCCTCGTTACATTCACGGTCAAGGCGAATGCCTTTTGCCATCAGATGATCCGATCGATCGTCGGGCTCTCAGTCGATATCGGCCGCCATCGCCGCCGAACGGAAGAGATAGCCGAGGTGCTGGCGGCCCGGGATCGAGGCCGCGCCGGGCAGATGGCGCCGGCGCATGGCCTCATTCTTTGGGAGGTCGGGTACTAGACGCCGACGGGCCAGTGCTCGGTGACCAGCTCAGGCATCGGATAGTCCGAGGGGTTTCCGGTGGCTCCGTTGCAGGTCACCCCACAGCACATCGATAAGGACCGCGGAATCAAGAACAATTCGCACCAGACTGGCGACCTATCCTGCTTGTTTGCGGTTGGGCGAACGCTGATTACGGACCCAGCCTGCGGGATCAGCGTCCCATCGAGGTCACGTTCAGGAATGACGCCGAAGCCAGCCTCGATGTCATCCCATCGCCTCTCGTGATCGAGTCCGCGACGGTTCAACGCCGCCAGGAACGCACTACGGCGTCCCTTGCCTGCACGTCGATCTAGCTCCTTGACGAGCTCGTCGTCGAGCCATATATGTGTAACCGCATATGCCTATCAAAGCACACATCAAATCTGCGACTATTTCGGTGTGTTGATGAAACCTGAGGCGATCATGTTCGACGCGGGCGGCACGCTAATTCTCCAAGACCATGTCCGGTTGACCGAGGTTCTTTCTCACCCGATGAGCTACGAGGCCATGTTCGATGCCCACTATCGGGCAATGGACGCCTACGCCCGCAGACGTCTGGCAGATGAGTCTGTCGACTGGACGATTTGGCAAGCCGATTTCTTCGGCCGCCTCGGCCTGCCCGAACCCGGAGAGGGGGCAGTGCTAACCAACAACGGCTACGGGTATTGGAGCTTGGCCATTCCGGGTGCCATCGAAGCGATCAAGAACCTCGGGATCAGGGTCGGGGTTATCTCCAACTCGGATGGCTCGGTGACCGAATCGTTAAGACAAGCTGGCTTCGATGAAGTGTTTGAGTTCGTGATCGACAGCTTCGAAGTTGGAGTCTCCAAGCCTGATCCGGCCATCTTCCAAGCAGGGCTGGATCGGCTCGGCCTGTCCGGTGACAAGGTTTGGTATGTCGGCGATTCCTTGTTTCACGACGTGAAAGGCGGGCTGGACGCAGGCCTGGATGAGGTGGTGCTAATTGATCCCTTCGATCTCGCGACCGAGCATGAACCACGATTGCCCTCGGTGGCGGAGTTGCCGGCGCTCCTCGAGCAAACGAGGAGCGC
>JACCTH010000113.1 GCA_013812505.1 Acidimicrobiia bacterium
GCCGGGTTGTTGGTCACTCTGTGTTGTCGGTTGGCACCCTCCCTAGGTCGCGGTCTTTGAGTCGGTAGCTGTCTCCTTTGAGGGAGACGACTTCGGCGTGGTGGACGAGACGGTCGATCATGGCGGCGGCTACCACTGGGTCGCCGAAGACTTCGCCCCATCGTCCGAAGGGTTTGTTGGAGGTGACGATTGTCGAGGCCCGCTCGTAGCGGGAAGAGATGAGCTGGAAGAAGAGGTTGGCGGCTTCGGCTTCGAAGGGGATGTGTTGGGTCGGGGACGGGACGCCTGGCAGGTTTTCGCCTGTTGGTTTTCCCGTCCCCGCCCGCCGAACCGGACGTGCACGTTCCCGCGCATCCGGCTCTCCGCATGATCACGGTGGAGTTGGTGTGATGAGTTCTGTGACCTTCCCGACAAATGCAACGTCGTCGTGACTGGTTTGGCGGAAGCGTGCTCCCGCCGGGTCGATCTCGTCGATGTTGTAGGGGGTGCAGATCTGGGCTCCGCGGTAGCGGTAGCGTTCGACCGGCATCCGGGCCGGGTTGTAGAGGGTGACACCGTCTTGGCTGATGCGGTCCGCTCCGTAGTAGCGGCGGCGCACCTGTTTCCAGGTGAGCCGGGGGTGTTTGCGGCGTATCCAGAGGATGAGTCTCCACCAGGCCCATTGGGCCAGGTAGGAGAAGGTCCGCTTGGAGACGCCGTATCGGAAGTAGGCGGCCCAACCCCGAAGGATCGGGTTGACTACCCCTAACACGTCCAACAGCCGTAGCGAGGTGGTGCCACGCCCGGTCGCTTTCCTGATCTTGTGCATCACGGCCGCCAGGGCGGCCTTGGACGGATAGGTGAGCACGACGTGGGTTTCGTCGCCTCGGAGTTTCCGCTGGATGTGGAATCCGAGAAAGTCGAAGCCGTCGTCGATATGGGTGACCAGGGTCTTTTCTGCTGACAAGGTCATTCCCAGGTCGCTGGCCAACCGGGCACCGATCTGATCGCGCAATGCCTCAGCATCGGCGCGGCTGCCGTTCAACAGGACGACGAAGTCGTCTGCATATCGGATCAGCCGATAGTTCGGCAGTCCCTTACGGCGCCGTTGCTGGCGCCTCCCCGGCACTCGGTTGGCCTCCCAGAAGTCCTGGAAAGGCCGGTCGAGCACCGATAGGTAGATGTTGGCCAACAGCGGGGAGATGACCCCTCCTTGCGGCGTGCCGGTAAGGCTCGCCGCGAAGCCACCATGCGCTTCGATCACTCCGGCACGTAGAAACGCCCGGACCAGCCGCAGCACCTTACGGTCAGCGACTCGTTCTTCGATCAGCGACATGAGCCGCCGATGGTCGATGGTGTCGAAACAGGCCCTGATGTCTCCTTCGATGACCCACTCATAAGAAGACGGCCTGCTGGTGAAATGGTGGATCTCAGCAATCGCATCCTGGGCGCGTCGACCGGGCCGATACCCATACGAAGACGGGTAGAAGTCGGCCTCGAAGATCGGTTCCAGTACCAGTTTGATCGCCATCTGCGCCACCCGGTCACGCAGGGTCGGGATTCCCAGGTAGCGGACCTTGCCGCCCCTTTTGGGAATTCCGGCCTGTTTGACGGGCAACGGACGAAACGAGCCGTCCTTGAGCGAGGACCGCAGGTTCTCCAAGAACGACTCGACGCCGTGGCGTTCAACGGCGTGACGCGTCACCGCGTCAACACCGGCGGTTCTGGCGCCCCGGTTGCGGGCCACCCGCTCCCACGCCACCACCAAGGTGGCACGGTCGCAGACCAGATTGAACACATCACCGAACCGGTGAGCCGGATCGGTTCTGCTCCAACGGTGCAGCTTGCGTTGATGATCAAGTACCCGTGCCTCAGCCTCTGAGAGGCTCGGCCACGACGCGTCGTTATTCAACGACGACCTCCTTGCCACCATCGGTGCTGCCGTTCATACTGCCGCCCTTCCCCATGTGGCCGGCTTTCCCGACCTCCGAGTAGTACGGCGGCTCCGCCACGACCTGACGCAACAGCGGGCATTGCGCCTGCCCTTCGACCAACAGGCCGCTGGCCGGGACGGGCAACATCAGGTCGCTTCCCACGTTCACTGTGGATCGTTTGACAGGGTCGACGTCCAGCTTTACCCCGACGGCATCGCCCGGCCCGCAGATCGCAGGATTGGACCGGGCCTCGAATCGTCCATGGGATACAGACGATCCGAGAGAAGGGCCATCGGATATGGCTCCTCCCAGCACCGCAGCACGGCCCATCCACTGGAGTTGGCGGACCGTTGACGACTCACGGGGCTTCAAACACTGGCTCACTGGCGTTACGCCTTTCTGTCTTGCTTGCGGGCACATGCCGTCCAGTGGTTCCGACACGTCCCTACGTTGTCAGGGCTGCTCCCGGCCTCACCCCCAACCCGGGGATTGGCCTGCCCTCAGCTTCAACCGGTCGCTGCGACGACCAGCGGCGGGTCTCTCAACCCACACGATCCATCAGCGCCTCGTGGCGCACATCCCACTTCGTCGATCACCAGCAGCGGATATCTACCGAGACGCAACAGTTCTTCTTGCAGCCTTCCTGACTGGTGGGCGCGGGCGAGACGGTCGACCCAGCCGGCGGCGGTGGCGAAGGCCACCCGGTGTCCGGCTTGGCAGGCGCGGATGGAGAGACCGATGGCGAGATGGGTTTTCCCGGTGCCGGGTGGGCCTAAGAAGACCACATTGTCTTTGGCGACCACGAAGTCCAAGGCTCCGAGGTGGGCGATGACCTCGCGTTTGAGGCTGCGCTGATGATGGAAGTCGAAGTCCTCGATGGTCTTTCTGGCCGGGAAGCGGGCCGCCCTGATCCGATGTTCGCCGCCGTGGTCCTGACGGGAAGCGACTTCTCGTTCCAGACAGGCGGCCAGGAATTCCTCATGGCTCCATTCCTCCTGGCGGGCCCGCTCGGCCAGACGAGTGAACGATTTGGCCAGGGAGGGAGCTTTCAAGGCTCGGCAGAGATAGGCGATGTCGGAGGAGGCCTTCCCGGTCTTGGTCATGAGGCCACCCCGACCAGCCGGTCGTAGACGGTGAGGTCCCGCTCCTCGACCTCAGTCTCGGTCACCTCCGTCACCGTTGCGGCCTCTTCCCGCATCTTCCGCAGGGTCCGGGCGTGGGCGACTGAAAGCAACGTCTGATGCTTGCCGAGGAAGCGGCGATGACGGGCGATCTCGGCGCCCTGGCAGCTCACCACCACCTCGCCGAGGGTCACTGCCACCTCGACCCGGCGGCCGACATAGCGGGGATCGACCGAATAGTCGTTGCTCTCCACCCGCACGTAATGGTCTCGGGGGAGTCGGGTGGAAAAACGCAGCGAAGGGTCGGGCAGCACCGGCGGGAAGGCCATCATCGCCCCCCGATCCTCAAAGATCGCTTCCGATGGCCGCTGGCGGGTGGTGCCGTGGATCCGTTGGTTGGCCCGTCGCAGCCAACCCGAGAGCTGGCGGTTGAAGTCGGCCACATCCTCGAAACAACGGCCCGGTAAGAAGCTCGTCTCGAGATAGCCGTTGGCTCGTTCCACCACCCCCTTGGCTTCGGGATCGTTGGGTCCGACCAGCACTGCACCCACCCCCAGGATCCCCCGGAAAGACTGGAACTCGGCGGTCAGCTCTTGGCGTCCACCGCGGAGACGACCGATACAGCCCTCCTGATCCCACACCACCTTGCG
>JACCTH010000024.1 GCA_013812505.1 Acidimicrobiia bacterium
CGCCACCCCGGCGGCCTACCCGGTGAACGCATTGCTGGCCGCAACGCACGATCAGCCGGCCGATGCTTCTTCCCTGCCATCGCAACTCCTCACCATTGAGGTGTTGCAACGACCGCTTGATTTCGCCGGAGGGATGCGTGGTGGCTGTGGTGGACTCCGAGCGCCCCTTCTCGGAGCTGTGCGCGCCGCCGCCTCCTCCTGTGCTGGCCGACGTACCGGTGACCACCATCCCGACTCCGGAGTTGATCGCTGCAATGGAGCGACAGCAGCCCGCCGATGAGGCGGCCCACCGCCTCTTCGTTGAAGAGGAGCTGCCGCGGCTCGATAAACGCATCACCGCGACCCTGGCCCGCACTCATCCCACCGGGGAGGTGACGGTTGGGCTGGTTTTCCGTGAACCGATGACGGTGCCGGACATGGAGGCGCTGATGGCTGAGCTGGGGGGCGAGTGGGTGTCAGCCTGGCGGACCGACTAAGTGTGCGCCCGGATACGAGGGTCTGCCCATGCCTGAGGTGGGCCGGTTCGCCGACCGCAACGGGGTGGAACGGGCGGCCACCGCCCGCCAGGCCGCCGAGGAGAACGACGAGCCGCTGGTTGCTCACCACATCCCTTACAACGCCTGGGCTCACATGGAACAGGCTGCCCTGGCGATACGGAGAGCCGGGAGTGCTGGCCGAGGCGGTGGAGGCCCGCCTCCCGATCGTGACCCTCCCCAACCTCGATGCTCAACCGGAGGTGCGGACAGTGCGGATCGCCCTCACCCCCGAACAAGCGGGCGACCTCAGCGACCCGCCCGTCCCAGACTGTGAACTCCCCGGGTCCTAAGCAATGGGCCGCCCGGCGACCCACCCGTCTCACACGTCGAGCGTGCCTCACTGTGCTGTCGAGGCGGGCGCAGCAGTGCCGATATCGCTTATCTGGCGATCGGAGCGTTATTGACCCAGATCGGGTGATTTGTGGGGCAGGCTGGCTAGCCGGGCGGGATCAGAGAGGTTGCTATCTGGCACAAGTGTTACGGCTGCCAGCTAACGGAACCATGCGTCCCTTCCAGACCTCACCGTTCCGGTAGCAGACAAGGAAGTTCCGCCCGGCTCGCAAGCCTGCCGAAATGCGCGATGATCAGGGTCGTGTCCGGTTCGGATTCTCACCCGGTTTTCGATGAGTTCGCCGAGGAGTACGAACGCCACGCCGTCGAGAGCGCATACAACGCCTGGTATGACCGGCCGGCGGTGCTCGAACTCATGGGCGAGGTGGCCGGCCAACGGGTGCTCGATGCGGGTTGCGGACCCGGGTTCTATGCCGAGGAGCTTGCTGGCCGAGGCGCCGAGGTGGTGGCGTTCGATCACAGTCCGAAGATGGTCAATCTCGCCCGGAATCGTCTGGGTGAGAGGGCGATGGTTCGGGTGCATGACTTCGCCGATCCGCTCGAATGGTTGGAGGGCGAGTCGTTCGACGCCGCGCTGCTGGCGTTGGTGATCCATCACCTCGATGACCGGGTGGCGGCACTGCGGGAGTTGTATCGCGTGTTGCGTCCTGGCGCTCGACTCGTGGTCTCCACCCATCACCCGACGGCGGACTGGCTCCGTATGGGCGGCAGTTACTTCACCATCGAGCCGATCGAAGAAACATGGAGCGGCTGGCCGGTTCGCTACTGGCGTCTTCCGTTGACGGCCACCTGTGCTGAGTTCACCAAGGCCGGGTTTCTCATCGAGCAGCTCGTTGAACCCCGGCCAGTGCCCGAGATGGCTGAACGGTTCCCTGAGCATTACCAGAAGCTGAACCGCGAGCCGGGGTTCATCAACTTCCGGCTCGTGAAGCCTTCACAACCACGCGATGCGAATGCCCGAACCCCACACCCGTAGGTGCCGATTTGCGCTGAATAGCCTTGGGGGTGATATCGCTCATATGGGGTGATATGGGCCGATCAAGCGATGGGGTGGACACGGGTCTTGGTGTTCGGCTACATAGGGTCAGGTTCTGGTCGGGGTCTGTCTGAGAGGGCGGCGAGGTATCCGGCTTCTAGTGGTGAGAGGTCGTCGGGGTTGGTTGTAGCTAGCCCAGCTGCGACGAGGTCGGCTGGGGTGTTGTCGAAGGCCACGGTCCCTGCTTTGAGGATGACGAGTCGGTTGGCGATGGCGGCGAGGTCGTTGAGGTGATGTCCAGCGAGAACGACTGTGAGGTGATCGCTCGACCGTCGGAGGACATCGATGAGTAGGTGTCGGGATTCGTGGTCGACGTCAGCGAATGGTTCGTCAAGAACGAGAAGTTGCGGACGGCCGAGCATGGCTTGGGCAACGAGCAGTCTTCGAACGGTTCCGGTGGGCAGTTGTCGCACCTGCCGATGGAGGGCGTGTCCAAGTCCGAGGGCTTCTATTTGTTGTTCGATATCACGGTTCCGTTCGGTGATGTCGAGGCCTTTGAGGGCGGCTACGTGGTGTAGGAACTGGAGAACCGAGAGGCGGGTGTCGAGGTCGTTGCCGTCGGGTGCGTAGCCGAGTCGGGTGCGGATGCGGGCCAGTTCGAGGGGACGGTTGGGGTCGGCTCCGTGGATTCGTATCTGTCCGGAGTCCGGTCGGATTGCGGTGGCGAGTAGGCGGAGCAGGGTGGTCTTGCCAGCCCCGTTGGGTCCCATGATTGCTGTGGTACCGGCAGTGAGCCTGAGGTTGATCCCTTGGAGGGCGGGTCGGCGCCGGTAGGTCTTGGTCACCCGATCGAGTAGCACGTCGCTCATGTTGCCGCACTGCTTGGGGCGGAGTTCCGGGCACCGCCGACGATGGCGACGGCGATGGCGAGAACGAGGAGGTGGGGGCCGATTGTGAAGGCGTCGGTGGGGGTGCCGGCGATGGTGGTAGCGCCGAGGAGCATGATCCAAATGGTCACGACGACGATGGCGGCGACCGGTGCGGCCATTCGGATCGACAGGGCGAGGGTGGCAGCGGTGGCGGCCAGGGAAGGGATCAGCCAGATGAATGCGGCATTGGGGGGAAGGAAGAAGAGGGCGGCCAGGACAGCGAGAGCTATGGAGCTTGCCGAGACTGTTAGGCCCCTGATGAGAAGTAGTCGGAAGCCACCGTGTGGTGCGACCGCGGCGATCTGGGTGAGAGGATCACCGGGGATGCCATAGGCGAGGGCGACGCCGATCACGGGCAGAACGGGAGCGACAGTGAGGAAGGGAAGGCTGGCCAGAGGGTTCGTTGTGACGGCGCCAGCGGCGATGCCTGCGAACACGAGCGCCGCGGCCACCGACAGCCACCAGGCGGGACGGAACGCTGGCGATGCGGCGATCAGGTGGGCGATATGGTTGGGTATACCGACCGTGACCAGCGTTCGTTCCGGTCTCGACCTTGGTGGGGTGCGGATCGTCGTTCGCAGTTGTCGCCACGATCGGTTGGTCCATTCGCCGTCGCGGATCTCCACGCGGCAAGAGGAACAACCTACAAGGTGATGTTCGATGGTGTCGGCCTCGAAGTCGCTGGATTCCGAAGTGAGGTATCCGCGGAGTTCGGCCCGGCTGGGGTGGGTCATCCAAACTCCTCACGGAGCAGGGCGCGGGCTCGCACCATCCGTGTTTTGACTGTGCCCTGGGGTATCCCCAACAGGACGGCGGCCTCTCTGGTCGTAAGACCGTCAAGAATCGTGGCGCGGACCACGCCTAACAATTCTTGGGGAAGTCGCTCAAGGATCCCGGCAAACTCACCGAACTCGAGGCCCACGAGCGCTTCGTCCTCGGCAGACCGGACGCTGCCAACCAAGGTGGATGGTTGACGCCGGCGGCGTCGGATCAGATCGATCAGTCTGCGAATGGCGATGCCCCAGAGCCAGGCCCCGACCTCGCCCTCGCCTCGATAGGCATTGGGTTTATGCCAAACGGTCATGAAAGTGTCCTGGATGGCCTCTTCGACCAGCTCGCCATCCTCGAATCGGCGAAGCAATCGTCGTCGGATCCACGAGGCGTGTTCGGCGTGAAGGTGTCGCATCGCTTCCTCGTCGCCGCGGGCAATGGCGGCGAGGAGGTCGGAGTCATCCACGTCAGCCATTGTGGTTCATGCCTCTTCGCCATCGCCGACCCTTCCAGGACGATCGATGAGACACGCCACCAAACCGGCGGCCATTAATAGTGCGGCTACCGCCCAGGATGCCGTATCCCAGTCGGGTCGGGTGGACCAGAACAGGAGAGTTCCTGTGCGTGCGGCCCCTTCGATCGTCAACGCCGAAACGACGTACACCGTCGGAGCTATCCAAGCCCAGGTGGCGCCCGCCCAAGGTCCGACAACGAGGCCCAACCCGGTGTACCCGACCACATTGCGGGCGGCAGCTGGGAAACCGAGGCGCATGCCCTCGAACTGGCCCAGCGGAGCGAACACCACTACCGCGCCGAGCATCAAGATGGTCATCTGCAATGCTCGAGCGACGCCGAGACGAAAGGGAGCCGCCAGGGCTATCTCGAGGCTGGGTTCGTCAAGAGTGATCAACGCCGCTACAGCAGCGGCGGCGGGCCCGACGACGACGACCGGGATGAGGGCCTGTTCGGCGAACTCCCCGGCCCCGACCATGACCCTGGCGACCAAGAACGCGGCGAACGAAATCATGCCCAGTGCCGCCACTGCTCCTGGTACCCGTCTCGCCCGCAGATACCGGATCGTCCCGGTCACGGCAGCTCCTCGGTGCCGACATCGCACGACCTGAGACGGTCGAAGTGCCCGGCCAGCCAGACGATCCTATCGTCGTCAGGCACTGCGACAAATCGTTGATACATCGCCTGGTGGTCGGGATCGAAGAAGGGGTCCAGGCGATGAGACTGACCTGTCTGGTCGAAAACGAGCTGTCCAGCCTCATAGCCGGCTTGGGATATCAGCCACGCTTCCACAACAGTCCAGACGCGGTAGCGATCTTCGAAATCCTCACACACGCCTGCTCCCACGGCCCCGGCCAGGGCGGCCCGGGCTACGGCCCGAGACGCCTCGTTGGGGTCAGGATCCATCAGAAACGGCACCGACACACCCGCTGGCTCCTCGTATTCGTACTGAGCCAGCCGAGACGGCACCACCCCTGCCGTTAACAGCGGCGCCATCGTGCGGCGAACCGCCACAATGACAGGCTGGGCGCCAGTGGAGTAAGCGGGGTGATAACAGACCGTGACCACACCCGGATCACAGACCTGAGGAGGGTCGATCGCCGCTACCGCTGGCCGCCCAACGGGGGCCACCACCAACCCGGCCACCACCAACGTCAGCCCAACCACCAAGCCGAGAATGGCTCGGCGGCTTCTCACACCAATGGCAGAGGCGGCGACGCCAGCCAAGATGAATCCACCAAAGATCGCCACCTGAGCCACGCGGAGGCCCGGCCGTGACACCTCGAATGGTGTGAGACGCTCCAGGCTCGAAGGAATCCACGAAGCGCCCACCGTCAGATCGAGCGAAACCGACAACCCCATCGCCATGTACAGCGCCAAACCGACCAGCGGCCCGGTAACCCGCGACGGCAACAGCCAGGACACCGACCAACCGATGAACCCGCATGCCCACACTGCCAGGAACGCCGCCGCCACCAGCATCCAATCGGGCTCACCCCAAGTCGCGCCCGGCCCCACTGCCGCCATCAGGAACAACACTCCGGTGAGAAATGCGAGGGCCACCCAACCGATCTCGCCCGCCGTGGCTAGCCAGCGACGAACCGCTGCCTCGCGAACCATGCCGGTGTCCAGATCGACCAGAGCCGGCCGCCTTTCCACCCAGGCCCTCAGACCCGCCAGCCCGGCCGCCACCGGGCCAAGCACCAGCACCGAGTACATCAAGGCCGCCCCCACCTCCGACCAGATCGGAAAGCCGGTGAAACGCAACTCCTGAAGGATCCAGATCTCGAAACCGGCCACCAGCGGAAACGCCCACTTGGCCGGACTCCGTCTCATCCGAAGCAGGAACATCCGAATCATCGGCCGGTCCCGTGGATAGCGGCCAGATATCCCCGTTCGATCGGACTGTTGCCCTCGGCATCCACGGAGCCACCGAGTCGTACGAGTTCATCGGGGGATCCATCGAAGCGCAGTTCCCCGGCCGACATGACGGCCACGCGCGTGCAAGCCGTCGCCACATCCTCGACCAGGTGTGTGGACACCACGACCGCCGACGACTCGCCGAGCGAACGCATCAGACGCCTGAACGTGATGCGCTGCTCGGGATCCAGACCCGCCGTCGGCTCGTCCAACAACAGAAGTTGGGGACGATTAACAAGAGCCTGGGCGATACCAACTCTGCGCCGCATCCCTCCAGAGAGGCTCCGCATCCTTGTTGACCCGTGCTCATCCATGCCAACCTCCGACAACGCCCACTCCGCCTCGACACGAGCATGCGGCGCCGACAGACCCTTCATCCATGCCACGTACTCCACGAACTCACGGGCGGTAAACCCGCCGTGATACCCGAACACCTGCGGTAGATACCCGATCGACCGCCGCGCCTGGACAACGTTCCGACGTTCCGACACATCCACACCCGCCACCACAACCCGCCCCACCTGAACCGGCAGCACCGTCGCCAACGTCCGCATCAACGTCGTCTTGCCGGCGCCGTTGGGCCCGAGGACCCCAAGCACACCAGGGCCGATATCCAGACTCAGACCCTGCAGGACGGTCAAACTCCCATACCGGCAAAACAACCCATCAACCGAAGCGATCGTCGAAAGAGAGGTCCTGTCCATGCCACTCCTGTCGCAAACCCACCTCCGAACGGTTCACGACAAAACGGTGGGCTGGCATTCATGCCGCATCGGTCGAGGGACATAACGCCAGCCGAATTGCGCCCGAAGGTTCGACTCACCCGCACCGAACCGGCATTCGGCGCTACCGGTTTCGAATCAAAGAGCCGAGCCCCTCGGACGGGTCCGAGCTTCCGCGTGTTGGCGGCGTGAGGTGACCACACAGTTGCAACCTAATCGGTTGCGGTATACCCGTATACTCCGCATCTGTTTGATGCAACTCTGTGGTCACTAAACGCCGGTAGTTCGCGATGACGTTGGACCGACAGACTCTTGCCAAGATCGACAAGCGGATCCTCTCCCAGATGGACCATGGGGAGGGGGTGCAGCTGGTCAAGGTACCGGTGTCGGAGGCGGTGTGGTCGACTTGGCGCCGCTACTGCGAAGCAGCTGGCATCTCGATGGGTCGAGCTCTGGCGATCCTCCTCCACCAAGAACTGGCTTCGGTAGTCGATTTGGACCTCGATCGTATCGGGAACATGCTGGGCGAACGGGAAGCGGTTCTCGACGAAAGGGAGCGGGACCTCGAGCAGCGTGAGGAGCGAATCTCCTTAGCCGGCCAGCGCGTTGGGACGGTCGGGATGGAGCCGAAGCCACCTCCACTAGAGCTGGCGCCGGCGGGGGTGGTGCCGAGGGATGGTCGCAACGATCTGTGCCCGTGTGGCTCAGGGTTGAAGTACAAACGTTGCCACGGCGCTTGATGGTCAGGGGTTGAGGGGGAGGCCGTCTTGTTGGAGGCGGGGACGACGCCTTCGGGGTTGACGTTCAGCCGGGACCACTTCGGGTTCTTGGAGCCGGTCGGGGACGGCGAGGGGGCCGCCGCAGAGTTTTTCCAGGGCGGCTCTGGGCACCCGCAGCGTTTTCCCCAGGGTGATGACGGGGAGGCCTTCCTGTCCGCCGGTGGTTCGCCATTGTCGGGCGAGGGTGTAGGCAGCGCCCCGGCCGATCCGGAGGACCTTCGCGGCTTCTTCGACGGTGAGGAAGTCAGGCAGTGCTGATGGGTCTCTTCTCATTTCACCCTGTCACATCGTTAACCGTCGTCACGGTAGCCGCTATGCTTCCATCCTTCAACACAGAAACAGATTGTTGACGTTCTACGTTGATCTACGTTGATGGAAGAGAATCTGCATATGTCCAGTCTCTACACCCCCAACCAACTGGTCGCCTACAACCTGGCCCGGATCCGTAAACAGCGAGCCTTGACCCAGGAACAGACCGTCGAACTGCTCGCCCCGTTTCTGGGAGTGAGATGGTCGGTAGCGAGCCTGTCAGCGGCCGAACGGTCGGTTGATGGAAAACGGGTCAAGGAGTTCAACGCCGACGAACTGATCGCCTTTTCCCGGGCCTTTGACGTGCCGCTGGCCTTCTGGTTCACACCGCCCCCCGCCGCTGAAGATGCCCGCCTTGCTACCCCCGACACCGTCGACAAGGGCCTCCCCTTCGACACGTTGGTTGACATCGTCTTTGGCCGAACGGACAACCGTCACACCCTCGAACAGGCCCTGCTGGCCGGCTCCTCCCACCCCGACCCCGGCCCTGTCACCGGTCGACTCGACGCCGACACCGCCATCCAGCTCCGACGCCGGCTGCACGGCGCCTTCGGCGACCTCGGCCAAGCCCGCCAGGTACTTGAACGGGTCGCCTCCATGCTGGAACAACTCGACAACCCCGACCAGAACCTGTCGGCATCAGCCGGTACAGATGACAAGCAACCAGAACCAACCGACACCGGCCAACACCACAAGCTAAAGAGGAGCAAGACATGAGCCGACGGGCGCTGATCCGCAAACGATGCAGCAGCTGCGGCGCCACCATCCCCGACAAAGTCTGCCCCAAAGGACACCGTCGATGGACCTGGTCATTCACCGTCGACATCAACCCCTCAGGGGCGCCCAGAAAGCAACTCACACGAACTGGTTATTCGACGAAGGTCGAAGCGCAGAGAGCTCTCGACGAATTCAAGATTGCTGCTTCGAGAGGCGAGTACGTTGAGCCGAGTCGGCTCACCGTCGGTGCGTACATCGATGAACGGTGGATTCCGACCGTCCAGGCCAGACTTCGGCCCTCGACCTTCGAGTCCTACCAGAGGAATCTACGCCTCCACGTGCTTCCTGCCCTCGGCGATGTGCGCCTCCAGGCCTTACAACCGACCGATCTCAACGCGCTCTATGCGCTCTTGCTCAGGGGAGGCAGGCGGAACAGAACCGGGGGCGGCCTTTCCGGTCGGACGGTCCGCTACATCCACGCGATCTTACGCAAGGCATTGTCCGATGCCGAGCGTTGGAATCTGGTGGTTCGGAACGTAGCTGACCTGGCCGACCCGCCCCCGACACGCACGACTCGGCCACCGAAGATGCACACGTGGACCTCCGACGAGGTGCGGTCCTTTCTGGACCACGTCAGGCGGGATCGTCTGGCGGCCCTGTGGGTGATGTTTGTGACAACGGGGATGCGGCGCGGAGAGATGCTGGGGCTGAGCTGGAGCGAGACCGACCTGGACCGAGGTGACGTTTCGATCGTCGAGGCTCGGGTCACAGTGGGACACGACGTCGTTGTATCCGAGCCGAAAACGCCGCGGAGTAGGCGGCGGATAGCGATCGATCCACAAACGGTCCTGGCGCTTCGAGAATGGAGAAAGCTCCAGCTCGAGGACAGGCTGAGGTGGGGTGGTTCGTGGCAGGACTGCGGGCTGGTTTTCACGCGTGAAGACGGCTCACCCCTCCATCCGGACGCGGTCAGCGGCTTCTTCGAGCGCCATATCGAGGCGGCTGGATTGTCGAGGATCCGACTTCATGACCTGAGGCATACGTGGGCCACGTTGGCTCTTCAGCAAGGCGTTCCGCTCAAGGTCGTTTCCGAGCGCCTGGGTCATTCGTCGATCGCGATCACTGCCGACACCTATCAGCACGTCACGGAGGGCATGGATCGAGACGCTGCCGACAGGGTCGCCCAGGTTCTGTTTCGTTGAGCCTTGCCTGCAGCTTCACGATGAACCTAACGACGTGTTCTTCGGACCGATGTGGTCAGTCTGTGGTCAGTCAGCCTCTCTCGCCTAACCCTTCTGCCAGGCAGTAGCGCGAGATCTCCAACCGCGACAGGCGATTTCGATGGTGGGCCCGCAGGGAATCGAACCCTGGCCTTGGGATTAAAAGTCCCCTGCTCTGCCGATTGAGCTACAGGCCCGGCTGTATTGAACCAGCCATAACCTGATGCCGTGTCAGCCGCCCAGATCAGGTTCGGGATCTCTGGCCTGCCGCCGGGAGAGGCCAAAGACGACGCCGCCTTCCTCGATGGCTTGGTCGCGCGCGGGCACAACGCCTACGAACTGGCTTTTGTCACGGCTTTTCCATGGAAGGAAGCTCGGTGCCGCACCTTCGGAGAGTTGGCCCGAGAACGCGACATTTGGGTCTCGGTCCACGCTCCGTATTTCGCCGTTCTGACCGTCGAAGACGAAGACCGTGCCAAGCAATGCCTCGCCGCGCTGGAGCACACGATGAAGCTCGGCCGTGCCCTCGGCAGCCGGATCATCTGTGCACATTTTGGCTCAGCGCAAGGGCGCGATCCTGAGCAGTTAACGGAGATGATTCAGGAACGGCTCCGGCGGATCACATCCAAGGTCCAGCACATGGGGGTGGGGCTGGGGCTCGAAACCAGCGGTGCCGAGCGCAACTTCGGCACGCTGGGCGACATTGCTCTGCTGGCCGAGGAGTTCAACTTCATCAGACCAATCGTCGACTGGGCTCATGTCCATGCCCAGACAGGAGGTGCCCTCACTTCGACCGCAGCGTTCGAGTCGGTGATCGGTTTCATCAAGGAGAGCTTTCCCGGCTGGATGATCGATCCGCTGCAAACCCAGTTCACCGACAACCTTTTCAATTCAGGGGGTGAAGTACGTCACTTGCCATACGGCGAGGGAACTCTGCGCGTAAAGCCATTGATCGAAGCCGCGCTGACCACCGATCTGGCGATGGTCGTCATCTCCGAAGCCCGGGAAGAATCCAGCCACGACGCGATCCAGGCAGAGCTCACTGAAACTCTGAAAACGCCTTCGAAAGGCAGCGCCAGCGGACGCAAGCTCGATTCGGGGACGGTCGACTTTCCGGATCGGCTGCGAGCGCGTAAGGAAGGCAAGGGCTTCATCGTCGCTGGTCCGAGACCGCTTAGTTTGACCAATCTCGACAAGCCCTTCTTTCCCGAGGGCTACACCAAGGGCGACCTCATTCAGTACTACGCCTCGGTGGCTCCGCTGATCCTTCCTCATCTTGCTGAGCGACCGATTTCCATGTCGCGCTATCCCGACGGGATCAACGGTCCGACCTTTTACGAAAAGCGCGCTCCCGGCCATCAGCCGCCGTGGATGGAGACCGCCAGCGTTCCATCCGATTCGATGGGCGGCAACGCCGATTTTCTGCTGGCTTCGAATCGAGAATCGCTGATGTGGTTCGCCAACATGGGTTGCATCGAGCTGCACCCGTTCCACTCACGAGCTGGCTCGCTCGACCGGCCGGACATCGCCATCTTTGATTTCGACCCGGCCGAAGGCGCGGAGTGGGAACAGGTGGTGGCCGGAGCGAAACTCCTCAACGTCCTTCTGGGCCAATTGGGTTTGCGCGGTTACCCGAAGCTTTCCGGATCCAAGGGGCTTCACGTTTATATGCCGATCGCGCCCAACTACGCCCATTCGCGGGTGCGCCGATTTGTCGAAGCGGTCGGCAAGCTGCTGGTGGCTGCCAACCCGGGCGACCTGACGATGGAGTGGGACATTCCCCGCCGAAAGGGCAAGGTCTTTATCGATCACAACCGCAACGCCTACGGCCAGACCATTGCCTCGGTCTATTCGGTGCGCCCCCGACCCGGCGCCCCGATCTCGGTTCCCATCACGTGGGGCGAGCTCGACAAGCATCGGAACGGCGATTTCACAATCGCCAATATCTGGGAACGGCTCGCCCGTTTCGGCGATCTCTTCGCTCCTGTGATCCTTGGTGATCAGACGATCGAGGCCGCAGAAGATGCGCTCGCAATCGATACCGAAGACAACCTTGATGGATTGGAAACTTGAGCTCGTCGTCCTTCCCGTTGCCGACAGCGATCGATCCCTCGCGTTCTATCGCGACCAAATTGGTTTTAATGTCGATCACGATCAGACGGTTGACGAGAACATTCGCTTTGTGCAAATGACGCCAACTGGTTCCGCTTGCTCAATCGCGTTCGGCCGCGGGCTCGTGCCCGACGATCAGGGGCCGATCAAGACTTTGCAAATGGTGGTCACCGATATCGAAGCTGCGCACACGAGGCCTTAAAGACGCCGGTGTCGAGGTAAGTGACATCGCCGACCTCGCGTGGGGTTCGTTCGTCTACTTCTCTGACCCCGATGGCAATGCCTGGGCTGTCCAACGGGGAGTGCCGCGTACCGTCTCGAGCTAGAAGATCCACGAATCGAGGACACGGCCGGTGGGCGAAAGGCAGAATGACTCATGGACCTTTACGCCCGAGTCAACATCTTGGAGGGTCGGTCGGTGCGGCTGACCCATGGCGATTTGCGCGAAGTGGTCCACCTCGATGCCGATCCGGTGGGCCGCTGTCTCTCCTGGGAACGGCTCGGCGTTGACTATTTGCACGTTGTCGATCTCGATGCCGCCATCCGGCGGGAGTATCGGAACCGCCCACTGATCGATGAGATCCTCAAAGCCTGTTCGCTTCCGGTGCAGGTGGCCGGTGGTGTTCGTTCCGAGCAGGAGCTCGATCGGTTGATCTCTGCTGGAGCGTGGCGGGTGGTCATGGGCACCGCGGCAATCGAGAACCAAAACATGGTTTGGGAAGCGTGCCGGGATTTCTCCGGCAAGGTTGTGGTTGCCCTCGACGTCCTTGGCGACGGCGAAGTGGTCACCGGAGGCTGGACCGGGCACTCGGGTCGCTATCTCGAAGAGGTGCTGGTGGAGATGTCCTCGGCCGGCGCCGCCGCCTTTCTGGTTGGCGAGGCCCGGCGTGACGCCCTGACCGAGCCGCCGGGGTTCGCAGTCCTGGCCGAGGCTCTGGCAGCCGTCGAAGAGCCAGTGATCGCTTCCGGCGGAGTGCGAGATCTCAACGACTTGGTGACTCTCAGCCGCCTGCGAGCCGGGAACCGGCAACTGGCCGGGGTGGTAGTCGGACGGGAAGTGACCGCGGGTCGGTTCACCATCGCTGAGGCTCGGCGGGTGATCACCGGGGAGGCGCCGACTCGAGCCCCAGGTCGGGTCGAAGGTTTGCGAGCGCTGCTACGAGTCTCCGACTTTGCCCGTTCGCTGGAGTTCTATGAACGAGTGCTCGGCTTCCGCCGCCTGACGAGCTGGGATCGGAACACGGGCTCGGGCCTGGTGCTCGAAGCCTCTGGGGGCGAAACCCTCCAGCTCCTGGGTCCGCCCGCCGGAAACACCTGGCCGCGGCCGAGCGGGGTTGAGCTCGGGTTCTTCGTTGAGGACGTCCAGGGGTGGCATGAGCACCTGGTGGCAAACGGAGTCACCGTCACCCGCGAACTCAAACGAGAAGCGTGGGGTGACACCGTCTTTGGCGTCGATGATCCCGACGGGATCAGGATCTGGTTCGGGGAGGCCCGCTAGCGATCCGGCGCTCGAGAAACTGGTTCCAAGTCTCGCCTGACTGGTCGCGGTTCGGGCTGAGATTGGCCCCGGCCCGTAATGAAGCTCCAAGCAATCCGCGCTGGTTCAAGGGCACGACGAGGCGGCGCAGCCCCGCTGCGCTCTTACACGATCGGGCGAGGGCCGCAGCCTCGTAGGCGATGGGGCCGCCGATGTCGGGACCGCGGCCGATCGGCTCGCCCACCGCGGCTTCGACGAGGGCACGGGCATGGACGGTCGGATCGAGCACCTGATAACGAGTCGCGGCTGGGACCACCAGCAGGGGCCACCGGCGAGGCGTCGTGTACCAGCCCCAAATGAGCTGGTGGTACTGCGTGGCGCGGATGATCGTGTGCGGCGCGGCCGACAAGAGCTGCTCGCACTTGGTCTTCGCTTGGTAGTAGGCGCTCGGCATCAAGTCGCAACCGACGATCGAGGGATAGACCACATGCAGACCGGTGCGAGCGAAGAACTCGGACTGGACAAGGTCGACGTCGCCCGACCGCCGACCATCGGTCGCACACACAATGACCGCGGTGACATCGGTGAGATCGAGAGCCATCAGGTTTCTTCCCGCCGCCCGGTGCGGATGCCCGTGCCGCTCGAGCGCCGCCACCACACGTCGCCCCAGGGTTCCGGAAGCGCCGGTGACGAGAATTGTCAGGTGCGAACTCGGGTCCGGCTTTGCTCCCGCATGTATTGGCGGAGGTAATAGGGTCCGCCGCCGCCGGTCCCCGAGGTGCCTGAACCCTTCCAACCGCCGAACGATTGGACGTCTGGCCAGGCACCCGTCGTCGCCCCCGCTTCCCGGTTGACATAGGTGACGCCGGCCTCGATGCGGTCGAAGAACTCCTCGATCTCCTCCTCGGTTCCGGCGAACAGTCCGGCGGTGAGCCCGAATTCGGTGTCGTTGGCGCGGGTGATGGCTTCCTCGAGCGAGGCGACCGGCATCACCGCCACGAAGGGCAGAAAGAGTTCGGTGTCCCATACCCACGAGGACTCGGGAGCGCTGACAACGGTTGGTTCGACGAAGTTGCCGCGCTTCAGCTCACCCTCGGTGATGACCTCGCCACCAGCCAAAACCTCGCCGCCGCTGTCTTTCACCTCGGCGACCGCCGTCTCGAACCGCTCGACCGCGCTGCGATCGATCACCGGTCCCATGAAGATGTCGCTCTCAAGCGGGTTGCCGACCTTGACCTGGTTCGCTTCCTCCACCAGACGATCGACGAAGCCGTCGAAAGCCGGCTCTTCGACATAGACCCGCGAGCTGGCCGAGCATTTCTGACCGCTAAACCCAAACGCGCCACGCATCACGCCTTTGGCGGCAAGATCGAGGTCGGCGGAAGCGGTGACGATGACCGGGTTCTTTCCGCCCATCTCGCAGACCGCTGGTTTTGGAAAGGCAGAAGCGAAGCCCTTGTAGATCCCCATCCCGACGTCATATGAGCCAGTGAAGGTGATGCCAGCGACATCAGGGTGGTTCACGAGGATCGATCCGACCGTGCTACCCGAGCCGGTGAGCACTTGCATGACTCCGGCGGGGACACCGGCTTCGCGCATCACCCGTCCGAATTCGAGCCCGGTGAGGGCGCCGGCATTCGACGGCTTGAGGATCACCACGTTCCCGGCGAGGAGGGCGGCAATCGACGGACCGCCGGCCAGCGCCATCGGAAAGTTGAACGGCGAGATCACGGCCCAAACCCCGTACGGTCGGAGCACCGACTGATTCTCTTCGTCTGGCGACAACTGAGAAAGGATGGTGTAAAAGCCATCGTGCTCTTCCATTTGCCGCGCGTAGTAACGGAAGAACTCGACCGTTTCCGCGACGTCGCCGAGAGCTTCGAGCCGATTCTTGCCGACTTCTAGGGCGACGATCGCGGCGAGGTCGAATTGCTGGTCTTCCATGACGTCGGCCGCCTTGAGCATCAACGCAACGCGGTCTTCCCAAGGGGTTTGATCCCACTCGGGAAACGCCTCCTTGGCCGCGGCGATGGCGTCGTTGACATCGGCTTCCGTCGCTTGGGCGTAGCTGCCGATCACGATGTCCGAGTCGATTGGCGAGCGTTCCTCGTAGAGACCTTCGCCCCATCGTTCTTCGCCGTTGACGAGGAAAGGATGGCTCGCGCCGAGAGCCTTTTGCACCCTTTCCACCGCCTCCTCGTAGCTGCGGTTCAGCTCCTCGTTGTCGGCCGACATCGTGGCGTAGGTGATCTTCTGAGTCATAGAAACCTCCGAAGCAAGCGTATCTAATCTCTGGAGGTGGAGCGCATCGCTTTTCGGACCTGTCCGCTTTGCGAGGCCACCTGTGGACTCGAGATAGAGATTGTCGATGAGCGAGTGAAGCGGATCCGCGGCGACCGCCAGCACGTCACTTCGAAGGGTTTTATCTGCCCGAAGGGGTCGAGTCTCAAGCAGCTTTACGAGGATCCTGACCGCCTCCGCACGCCGCTCATTCGCGACGGCGGTGGTCATCGAGCGGCGTCTTGGGAGGAGGCGTATGAGCTGATCGATCGCCGCTGGACCGAGATCGTCGAGAAGTACGGCCGAGGCGCAACCGCCATCTATTTTGGCAATCCCAACGCCCACCAGTTCGAGAACAATCTGGCGTTGCGCCCACTGGTCAAAGCCATGGGAACCACCAACGTCTTTTCCGCCTCCTCAGTGGATCAACTCCCCAAGCATGTCTCGGCGGGATTGATGTTTGGTCACCCGCTCAGCATCCCGGTGCCAGATCTCGATCGGACCGACTACCTGTTGATGCTCGGAGCTAACCCCTACGAGTCGAACGGGTCGCTTTGCACGGCACCTGATTTCCCTGGACGGCTTGACGCGTTGCGGGAGCGTGGCGGAAAGCTGGTCGTCGTCGATCCGCGTCGCACCAAGACCGCCGCAAAAGCCGATCGATGGGTGTCGATCCAGCCTGGAAGCGATGCCGCCTTCCTCCTCGCGATCGCCAACGTGATCGCGGCCGAGGGTGAGGTGCCGGAGGGAATCAAAGATCTAGTCGCGCCCTTCACCCCGGACGCCACAGCCTCATTCACCGGGGTCGAACCGCAGACGGTCCGTGAGATAGCAGGCGAGCTCTCCAGCGCCCCGAGCGCCGCCGTGTACGGAAGGATCGGGACGCACACGGCCACGTTCGGCACCCTCGCTTCGTGGGCGGTCGACCTGCTCAACGTGATCACCGGCAATCTCGACCGGCCGGGCGGGGCGATGTTCTCCTATCCGGCCCACATCGGTGAAAAGCGATCCAGCAAACAGTGGACCTTTGGCCGGTGGAGCGGGCGCGCCAGCCGAAGGCCAGAGGTGCTCGGCGAGCTCCCCGCGGCGACTCTGGTGGACGAGATCACGACGCCGGGCGACGGCCAAATCCGGTTGCTGCTCACCGTGGCGGGCAACCCGGCCCTCACGACCCCGAACAGCGCCGCCCTCGAGCCCGCGCTCGAAGGACTCGACTTCATGGTTGCAGTCGACGTCTATTTGAACGAGACCAGCCGCCACGCCGATGTGGTCTTGCCACCCCCGGCTGCGCTCGAACGGAGTCACTACGACCTCGCCTTCACCGGGCTCTCGGTCCGCGACTACGCCGACTACTCACCACCGGTCTTCGCCACCGATCAGCCGAGCGAATTCGAGATTCTGGTCAAGCTCTCCGCGATCGCCGGCGGCCTCGGTCCCGACGCCGACCCAAATCTTCTGGCCGCCGCCGCTCTCGCCGCGGCGATTCAGGCGGAAGTCCAAAAACCCGACTCGCCGATCCGCGGTCGAGATCCAGGAGAGATCCTCGACACTCTGGGCGATCGACCCTGGCCGGAGCGCAGCCTCGACCTGATGCTGCGAGTGGGTCACCGCGGCGACCATTTCGGTGCCAATCCCGGCGGGCTCACTCTGGCCGAATTAGAGGAGAACCCTCACGGCATCGACTTCGGCCCGCTTGAGCCCCGCTTGGAGCAGGTAGTGAGCACCCAGTCGGGAAAGATCGAACTCGCTCCGCCCCAAATCGTCGCCGATCTCCCGCGGTTGCGAGCTGCGATCACGTCCACCAACGGGTCGCAGCCACTCCTGATTGGCCGGCGGCAGTTGCGCTCCGCCAACTCCTGGACCCACAACGTGGAGGTGTTGATGAAAGGGAAGGAGCGGTGCACGCTCGAGATCCATCCCGACGACGCCTTCCGGCTCGGGCTCACCCAAGGGGGACTGGCCTCCGTGACGAGCGACGTCGGGAAAGTCGAGCTGCCGGTTGAGATAACCGAAAACATCCGACCCGGCGTGGTCTCCATCCCTTATGGCTGGGGACATGGCCAACCAGGCTCATCGATGAAAGTGGCGGCGAGCTATGCCGGCGCCAATGTGAACCTGCTGAGCGACGGATCGATCGATGAGCTCTCAGGGAATGCGGTGCTCAACGGGATTCCGGTCACAGTCGCCCAAGCGAGCATGGACGGGTGACCGACCCGACTCAACCTGAACGACCTGGCTTCGAAACCCGCGCCGTCCATGCCGGAGTAAGCCCTGACTTGCGCACGGGTGCCAGCATTGTTCCGATCTATTTGAGCGCCGGCTTTGTGTTCGAGGACACCGAGCACGCCGCCTCTTTGTTCAACCTCGAACGGCCCGGACACATCTACTCCCGCATCTCCAACCCCACCGTGAGCGCGTTCGAGGAACGGATGGCATCACTCGAAGGTGGAGTTGGAGCCGTGGCAACGGCGAGCGGCCAAGCGGCGCTCGCCCTCGCGGTAATGACGTTGGCAGGCGCGGGCGGACACCTGATTTGCTTCTCGGCGGTCTACGGAGGCACAGCCAATCTGCTGCGGGTGACCCTTCCCCGCTTCGGGGTCGAAACCACCTTCATCCCGGTTGACGAGCCTGATGCGCTGAAGGCTGCCATCCGAGACAACACACGAGCAGTGATTGCCGAGACGATCGGCAACCCGGGAATGAGCGTGATCGATCAGACAGCGGCGGCCGAGGTTGCTCATGAGGCTGGGATTCCGCTCTTGATCGACAACACCTTCGCTACTCCTTATCTATGCCGGCCATTCGAGCTCGGTGCCGACCTGGTGATCCACTCGGCGACGAAGTTCATCTCCGGGACCGGTTCGGTGATCGGGGGAGTGCTGGTCGACTCGGGCCGTTTCGATTGGGAGGGGTCAGGTCGATTTCCCGAGCTCACCGAGCCCTACTCGCCCTATCACGACATCGTCTTCACCGAAGAGTTCGGTCCGGCGGCTTTCATCGCCCGCGCCCGGGCCGAGGGTCTGCGCGACTTCGGTGCTTGCCTGAGCCCGGAAACGGCCTTCCGGCTTCTGCAAGGCCTTGAGTCGTTGCCGGCGCGGATGGACCGGCACTTGGGTAACACCGCGCGGGTGGTCGACTTTCTCCAGACCGCCCCGGAGATCGAGCGAGTCCTCTATCCGACGCTTCCCAGCCATCCGGATTACGAAGTCGCGCAACGCTTACTACCAAAAGGCGCCGGCGCTGTACTTGCCTTCTCGCTCAAAGGAGGCCGCGCCGCCGGGGCGCGCTTTATTGAATCTGTCTCTTTGTTTTCGCACCTTGCCAATGTCGGCGATGCTCGCTCGCTCGTGATCCATCCCGCTTCGACCACTCATCAACAGCTCGACGCAGCCGGTTTGGCCGCCGCCGGAATCGACGCCGGAATGGTGCGAATGTCAGTTGGGCTCGAGAGTGCGGACGACCTGATCGCCGACTTGCGTAAGGCATTGCGGGTCGCGATCACCTGACGAGCGAAGCGGGGTCAAGTTCGAGATTGACGACGGTTGCGATCCTGCTCAGGTCGAGATCGTGCGAGAGGAGTGACGAGCCGGTGCGAAGCGCCACCGTTGCGATCATGCAGTCGACCATGCCTCGTGATGTAACGCCCGCCTGTCGGCAGCGGCGATAGAGGCGGGCTGCACCCTCGAAGTCGGCAACAGCTTCAAACGGGATAAGGCGAGCCCGTAGCAGGAGCCGTCGGAGGCTTGTAGCTCGCGTTTCGTCGCGAGCGCCGGCGAGGACCTCCATAACTACGGGCTCGGTGATCGCTAGGTCGCCGCTATTGGCAATCAACTCCGCCAGGCGTGACTCCGCTGGGCTCCCGGTCGCGCGGTCGTATTCGACCCATGCAGAGGTATCAGCGAGGATCACGCTTCCCCGTTGGGCCCGCCATCTGCCGGGGGTTCGTCCAGGGCGTGGGCACCACGCATATTCAGCGCCTCATCACGCGACATCGGCTGACCGGCGAGTTGGCGGAGGGCAAGATCCACGGCCTCGGTCTTGGTCCTGACCCCGTACCGATCCATGATCGCTTCGACATAGGCTTGCTCAATCTCAATGTTGGTACGAACTCGGCTCATACACCTTCATACACGTTACGTGTACTGGTCGTGGAAGACTTTGAGCCGGCGTGGCTGATTTCTACAACGGGGGCCACGCAGCCGATGGTCCGCTGGTTGGCCTGATTCACGGTGCGGGTTCCAACCACACTGTTTGGCGCTATCAGACGCGCCTTTTGGCCAACCGGGGCTATCGAGTGATGGCCTTCGACCTGCCCGGTCACGGATCGAACCCAGAGCCCGCTCTGCGTTCAGTCGAGGGGATGGCGGCTTGGGTCGCAGACCGAATTCCAAAGCCGGGGACGATCATCGGGCACAGCCTGGGCGGTCTCATCTCCCTCGAGTTGGCGCGCACTCGTCCTGAGCTGGTGGAACGGCTCGGGCTGTTCGGATGCAGGAGCCAAATGTCTGTCACCCCAGAATTACAGAGGCGTGCTGACGCCTTCGACCTCGCCGCGGTGGCGCTGATCGTAGGTTGGTCATATTCGGGCCATCTGGGAGCACATCCCGAGCCAGGGGTGTCTCCGGCCGGCGTCACCGCGCGCTTGCTGGAGTCGGAGCTCACAAATCTCGGGGGAGATCTTGCGGCATGCTCGGCTTATCAGCTTGGGTCGGAAGCTGCGGGTGAGTTGAAGGTCCCAACCCTGGTCGTGGCCGGAGGCCATGATCGAATGGCTGCGCTCGCCGGTGTTGTCGAGATGGCCGAGTCGATTCACGATGCGCGTTTGGTGGTCATACCCTATGGCGGACACTTCATGATCACCGATTCGCCGGATGCGGTTCGGAAGGCCCTTTCGACCTTTCTGGCCAGCCCCTAACTGTTACCTTTGACCGCGCATGGACCACCCCTTGGAGTGGCTGACTCCAATCCTCGGCTATCTCCTTGGCGCGGTGCCCTTCGCGTTTCTGATCGGAAGGTTGGCGGGAGTCGATCTTCGCAAAGTTGGAAGCGGCAACCCGGGTGCCGGCAATCTCACGCGGGTGGTTGGCGTGAAGGCAGGCGCGGTCGCCGCGCTGCTCGACGGGTTCAAGGGTTTGATCCCGATGCTGGTGCTGAAGAGCTGGGACTTCGGTCCCGCGGTGATCTCATTGACTGGGCTGGCGATCGTTATCGGGCACAACTGGTCGATCTTCATGGGCGGTCGATCCGGTCGCGGCCTGGCGCCGTCATCGGGGGTGCTACTCGGTGTCGCCCCGGCTTTGATCGTCTGGCCCGGTGGCTGGTCGGTGGCAGGATGGAAATTTGGAGGCGGACTGGCCGGCTTCATCGCCTGGTCGTCGTTGCCGGTGCTGACGGTGCTCTTCGACTACCCCGCCGCTTCGGTCCTCGCCTGTTTTGGCCTCGCCGTACTCTGTGTCGGCCGGCGCATGCAAGGGAACCTGGGACGCATCCCCGGATTTCGAGCCGCCGTTCATCGAGCGATCTTCGACACTGACGGGCTGGAAATGCCAGAAGCCGAGGAGACGGCCCGAACCTGATGCGGCGCTTCCGTCGCCGCACCTTGTTTGTCATCGCCGCAGTTGCTGCCCTTGGGTACGCAGTAGTGCTGGTGATCTCGCTGCGCAATCTCGACCTCCCCCCGTTCGGCATCGTCGCCATCTTGTTGCTGCTGTTGGCAGGTGCCGCGCAACTGGCGGGCCAGTATTTCTTCGCTCGACTCTTCCGTCACGGAGTGATCGAGTCGGGTGGGTCGGTTCCCATGCGCCCGGCTTTTCGAGCCGCGCTGGTGGGGTCGGGAGTCGCCCGGCTGATACCCGCCGGCGGTGCGGTCACCCCTGTGGCGATGGCGTGGATGGTGCGAGAGGAGGCCCGCGGCGCGGGAGGGGCCGCAATGGGGGCAACGGTCCTCAACTATTCGGGTCTTCTGGTCGGGACCGGCTTCGCTCTTCTGTGGGTCATCAACCGCGGGCTTTTCGAGTCGTTGGAGGCCGGCACCTGGGTGCTTGGCATCATCGCCATTCTCATCGGACTGTTGTTGATGTTTGGACTCCGTTTCATCGGCCTCTTGGGGAAACGTCTGCCGCACAAACTACGAGAGCGGATGGGCCCGCCAGCAGACAGCCACATCCCTGACGGTCGTTCCCAACTGTTTACTTGGAGCCGGCTGGCCTTCGAGGCGTTTGCACTTTTCGCGGTGATGCAGGCGTTCGGCATTCACTTAACGCCGATGCAAACGGCGGCCGCGTTCGGAGCCGGACAGTTGGCCGGCGGATTGCCGGGAACTCCGGGTGGCCTCGGCTTCGCCGAAGCCGGCCTCGTGGGTGCGCTCGCTGCCTTCGGATTCGACGCCCAGGTGACATTGGGGCCGGTGCTTGTGTATCGGGTCGTTTCCTACTGGATCCCACTGGTTGCCGGGCTGGTGGCCGGGGGGTCGACGTTCCTCAAGGAGACGTCACTGCCTCCGATCGCGAAGTAAGGCGAACCCAAGTCAGTCTCTAATCGGCCACTCGACCCTCGTGAGTTGCTCGGCTTCGCCCACCTCGGCGGGATCGTTGAGGTAGATCTCGCGCGGAGGTCCGGCCATTTCGTGCCCATGCTCCTGAATCCAACCGGTCAAGGTGTGATAGGCAGGCGCGATCTCACCGTATGGGCCGTGGTGCACGGTGGTGGCCACGAGACCGCCAGGAAGTTCGACGCCGACAATGTCACCTTCGCCAGCCACGAGAGTCGCGGTTGGAATGCACGTCTCCATATCGCCGGGGGTCTCTTCGTCGATCACGTCGTGAAAGATCACCAGCGGCGCGGCGGCAGGCGCAATCCCCAGCTTGCCGAGATAGGACAATCACTTCCCCGAAGCCGCGTCCGATGGCCTCACCCGCCTGCTGAAGGCTGGTGTGGATCCTGAGAGCGGCGACCGGCTGTGGTTCCACTCGGGCAATTGTCACTTCGTAAGGCATGACGCACTCCTCTCGTTCGATGAGTGCTTCGAGAAACGCAAGGGTCCGTTGCTGTTGAGCGAGTCGCTCCACGAGCCGGCGGCGATGCTGGTCGAGCAGCTTGCGAGTGATATCGGGTGAGTCATTCGAGAGCAGCTCTTTGATTTCATCGATCGGCATTTCAACACTGCGCAGGATCCGAATGGCTTCGGCGTGATTTGCTTGGCCAATTCGGTAGTAGCGATAGCCCGAGGACGGATCGACCTACGCTGGCTTGAGCAAACCGACGTTGTCATAGAAGCGCAGGGCCTTGATCGACAGTCGGGCCATCCGCGAGAAGCGACCGATGGGTACCAGGTTTTCCAGCCTTCCTCTTTTCTGCGTGCCATCGTGACATATCCCCTAACAGGAGAGTCAAGGGGTTTCTTTGCGCACGTAGGCAAGGATCAGGATGACGGCTCGGCCGCGTTATGAGCCGCCCGATAGATCGGGAAGTCGTCGTCAACGCGGGCAGGCCGTCCGGGCCCGGGAGGTCCGGCGAAGATCTGCGCCACCTCCATCCACTTTTGGGCAATTTCGCCTTCGATGACGAGATGTGTGTCGCGATAGTTGATTCGCTGGGTGACGACGAGGCAGAACTCTTCGACCGGGCCGGTGACCGAGTCGTTCGCGTCGTCGTTCCAGACCCGCGAGCGACCGCCGACCCCGCGCAAAGCCACCCTCACTTTCTGCTCTGGGGCAGGCAAGCCGCGATTGGCAAAGCTCCACGAAAAGGTCTTGACCCCTAGATCGGCCACATTGAAAAGGCGGTTGGTTGGTTGCCTCGTCATTCTCAGAGCTTCGGCGATGTCCTGGCCATGAGCCCATGTCTCCATCAGCCGCGCCGTCACCGCGTTTGTGGCTCGCATGGCGGGGCCATACCAGGCCAGCCGCGAGTCTGGCTCGACCATGGCAAACGCGGTCAGCCCCTCAGCCCGCGCTTCTCGCCACCAAGCAAGCACCTCGCTCGGACTCATGGCTCGACCGCGGCCGATGCCGATCGTCATGTACTCGTCGTAGTCGCCAGTGAGACGTTGGTTGACCTCTTCGGCAAAACCGGCCGGGTCCTGGATCGCTTGCGTCTGCCTTTCGTCGAAGAAGGCCAGATGAGAGACGGTGTCGCGAATCGTCCACGGAACCGCCGGTGTCGGAAGGTCCCAGTCGCCGTCCTCGAGGCCCGTCAAGATCTGGTCGAGATCCGACTGTTCCGCCTCGAGGTCTTCGATCAGTTCGCGCATCGGACGCAGTTAACCGGATCAGCCAGGCGCACCACGAACCTAAGGTTTGCGTGGTGCCTATGCCACCACCTAAACCTAAGGTTCGCGTGGTGGTTAGCTCCCTGGTCTCTTGGCTGCGAGCTTGCGGTCGGACTCCGTGAGATAGCGCTTGCGGACGCGGATCGATTTTGGAGTCACCTCGACAAGTTCATCGGACGCGATCCACTCGATTGCCAGCTCGAGGGTGAGTTCACGATGGGGACGAAGGTTGATCGCTTCGTCAGCGTTGACCGTGCGGATGTTGGTGAGTTGCTTGGGGCGGGTGGGGTTGCCGGGAAGCTCGGAACTTCGAGAGTTCTCGCCGATGATCATTCCTTCGTAGACGTCCTCGCCCGCGCCCACGAAGAGCTCACCTCGCTTTTGGAGATTGTCGAGGGAATAGGCAGTCGTGGTGCCGGCCCGGTCCGAGATCATGGCGCCTCCATCTCGATGGGGCAGCTCCCCGGCCCAGGGCATCCAGCCGTCATGGTGTTGGTGAATGAGAGCGGTCCCGCGAGTGGCGGTCAGCAATTGCGAGCGAAAGCCGAGCAAGCCGCGAGCCGGGGCGAGGATCGTGACGATGGTCCGACCCCGGTCGCCGGGCCGCAGCTCGAGAACCTGTCCTTTGCGAGGAGCGGCCGCCTGCGTAACCGTGCCGACGTGCTCGTCGGGAACATCCAACACCGCCCGCTCGACCGGCTCGTGGGGGCGGCCATCGATTTCTCGCAGGATTACCTCAGGGCGGCTCACCTGCATCTCAAAGCCCTCGCGCCGCATCGACTCGATGAGCACTGCCAGTTGCAGCTCGCCCCGGCCGGCAACTTCGATGACCTCCGGTGACGCGGTAGGCCCGATCCGAATCGAGACGTTGCCGAGCACCTCCCGCTCCAAGCGCTCCCGGATGTGGCGAGACGTGAGGAATTTTCCCCCGTCCTTCCCGCCAAGCGGCGACGTGTTGACGCCGAACGTCATCCGGAGGAACGGCTCGTCGACCTCCAATCGAGGGAGGGCTTTCGGATCGACCGGATCGGCCAGGGTGTCGCCGATCTCGACCTCGGGAAATCCTCCGATTACGAAGAGGTCGCCGGCGGTCCGGGTTTCGACGTCGACCCGGCGTAGACCCTCGAAGCCCATCAAGACCGTCAGTCGCCTCCGCAGCGGAGGTTCATCGGGGTCGGCGTGGCAGAGCGCAACCTGCTGCCCAGCCCGCAAAGTGCCCTCGACGACTCGACCGATCGCGAGGCGACCCAGATAGTCCGAAGCATCGAGGTTGGTGACGAGGGCCTGGACGGGAGCCATGGCATCTCCACCCGGGACCGGAATCTGGTCGATGATCGCATCAAGCAGCGGCGCCAAATCGGCCCCCTCGCCCGGTATCCCGATGCCGGATATGGCTTTTCCTTGTCGCGCAATGGTGGAGACGATCGGGAACTCGATATGAGCATCCGTGGTGCTGAGGTCAAAGAAGAGCTGGTAGATCTCGTCGATCACCTCGTTAGGGCGGGCGTCCGGCCGATCGACCTTGTTGAGGACCAGCACCGCGGGGAGGTGGCGATCGAGGGCTTTCGACAACACGTAGCGGGTTTGGGGTAGAGGTCCTTCGGCGGCGTCAACCAATAGCAGGATTCCGTCGACCATGGCCAGCGCCCTCTCAACCTCGCCCCCGAAATCTGCATGACCGGGGGTGTCGACGAGGTTGATCCTCGTCCCTTTCCACATCACTGAGGCGGCCTTGGCCAGGATCGTGATGCCACGCTCGCGTTCTTGATCGGAAGAATCCATCACCCGCTCGACGCGGGTCTCGTGAGGTCCGAAAACGCCGGTGGCCTCGAGCATGGCATCGACCAAGGTGGTCTTGCCGTGGTCGACGTGCGCGACTAAAGCGAGGTTGCGAAAAGGGTGACTGTTTTGCAATCAGCCACTTCCAGCCAATTGCTTTAGAGCCTTGATCAAAGCGTGATTGCCTTCGTGGCCATGGCCCGCGGCCTGTAAACCTCGATAGAGCTGGAAGATGAGCGACATCGCGGGGAGCGGAGTGCCCAGCTCGTCGGCGGTGTCCAAGACAAGCCGAAGATCATTCTGCTGGAGATTGATTGTGAACCCTGGCCGCCAGTCGTTGGCGATCATCTGCGGGCCGCGGTTGGCCAGCATCCAGGAGCCAGCGGCGCCGTCTTTGATCGCATCGAGAGTGGTCGGGAGATCGAGCCCGGCGGCTTCGGCGAAGAGCAGGGCCTCGGATGCGGCCAGCTGGTTGCCGACGACCAGAATCTGGTTGACCAGTTTGGCCAGTTGGCCGTTTCCGACCGGGCCGAGATGAGTGATATTCGTCGAGTAAGCAGAGAGGTTGGGGCGCGCCCGCTCCAGGTCGGCCTCATTTCCTCCCACCATGGTTGAGAGGGTTCCCCGTGCGGCACCCTCGGAGCCGCCACTGACCGGGGCATCGAGCCAGGACTGGTCTGACAGGGACGCGGCGAGGTTCCGGGTTTCGAACGGGGAGATGGTCGAGTGGTCGACGATGAGCTGGCCCGGTTGGAGGTGGGGCCGAAGTCCTTCGATAACCTCGACCACGTCGGGGGTGTCCGACACGCAGATGAAGATGAGATCCGATTTCCGGCCAGCGTTTCTAAGTCCGGGACCTCGTTGGCACCATCGGGTGACTCGCCGGGGGTGCGATTCCAGACAGTCGGAGAATGTCCCGCCTTGATCAAATTGCCGACCATGCCGCTACCCATTATCCCGAGGCCGATGAATCCGAGCCGCTCACCCATCGTTTGTCACCTTATCGGTTAGCTTTCGAGGGTGACCGAGTCCACCCCGCCGATCGTCAAACAAGCCTCGCGTTGGCCGTACGCGCTGGTGGCGATCACTGCCCTTTTGCTGCTCGCCGGCTGGCTGGCGGTTCGAGGGGTCGTTAGCGCAATCCCGACGGTCGATGACATCACCCAGGCGGTGGAAGGTGAACCCTTCGAGAACGTCGGTCCGACCGTCATCAGATCGATCCGCGATCTGGCCAATCTCACCACAGTCGAGTACGTCGAATACACGATCGTCGAAAAGGGCACCAACTCTGGGATCCTCAATTGGGCCACGGGTGACTCGTTGACCCTTCTGGCGGTGGCCAGAATTGGGGCCGGGGTCGATCTTTCCCAGCTCGACTCGCAAGCGTTCGACGTCAATATCGAGACCGGCGAGGTGACGGTACGGCTGCCGGAGGCGGCCATCCAGTATGTCGCGGTCGACAACGATGCCACCCAGGTGTTAGACCGCTCCACAGGGGTCTTCACCAAAGGCGATCCCCGGCTCGAAACCGACGCTCGCAATGTGGCTGAGGATGTTCTGGTCGAACAGGCCGTCACCTCCGGAATCATCGACGAGGCCCAGGAAAACGCCGCCGATGTCATCACCAATTTTCTGCTCGGGCTCGGTTACGCCGACGTGCGAGTTGTGCAAACCGGCTGAATGTCGCGTTTGGAGGAGGAGCTCGACCGCGTCGCCGCCGAATCGGACTTTTCGGGCGTCGTTCGAGTCGATCACGAGCAGCGGGTGGAGGTTCTCAGGGCGTACGGGCTTGCCGATCGCCGTTATGGGATCCCCAACGAGATCGACACCCGCTTCGCCATCGCCAGCGGGACCAAAGGACTTACCGCGCTCGCCGTTGTCAGCCTCATCGAAAGTGGAGACCTCGAGCTGGACACTCGGGCGCGCTCGGTGCTCGGCAATGACTTGCCGCTCATAGGAGACGACGTGACGATCGAGCATCTGCTCGCCCACCGCTCGGGAATCGGCGACTACCTTGATGAGGAGGACGACCTCGACCTGGCCGACTACCTTCTGCCGGGGTCGGCTCATCAGCTTGCCGAAACCGAAGATTATCTGCCATGGCTCGACGGGCACCGGGCCAAGTTCAAGCCGGGTGGACGATTCGCCTACTGCAATGGGGGATATGTAGTGCTGGCGGTGATTGCGTGAACGGGTAAGTGGCGTTCCTTTTCGCGACCTCGTGACCAAGCGCGTGTGCGAGCCAGCGGGAATGGGCGACACCTCGTTCCTTCGTTCCGACGAGCTGCCGGGACGCACGGCAGTGGGATATCTCGACTCGGACGGCCCCCGCAGCAACATCTTTCATCTTCCTGTCCGTGGCAGTGGCGATGGCGGGATTCACACCACGCTCGCCGACGTCCACTCACTCTGGCGGTCGTTGCTGGCTGGCGAAATCGTGCCGAAGAAATGGGTCACCGAGATGCTCCGACCACGCAGCCAAAGCTCGGAAGACGCCGAACGATACGGGCTCGGCTTCTGGCTTCACGCCTCCACTGATGCGGCGATGTTGGAAGGCATGGACACTGGCGTCTTCTTTCGAACCGTCCACGATCCGGGCAAGGCCATCACCCACACTGTTATCTCCAACACGACCGACGGCGCCTGGCCGGTGACCGAACTGCTCGAGCAAATCGACTGACCTGGCTCAATCGACGACGACGAGCACCTCGCCTGCCGCAACTTGATCGCCCGGTGTAACTCGAACTTCGCGGACGGTGCCGGAGTGAGGAGCGCGCAGGCTGTGCTCCATCTTCATCGCTTCGAGGACCAAGAGAACCTGGCCCTCATCGATCGACTCACCGTCGACGACGTTGACCTTGATCACCTTCCCGGGCATCGGGGCGTGGAGACTTCCGGCGTCTTCTTCCAAGGTCGCGGCGGGGAATCGGTCGGCTTTGACAAGTCGCACGTAGCCTCCGGGACCGTCGACGTGAACCGTCGATCCAACCGCGTTGACACTGAACCAGAGCAGATGGTCGCCTTCCAGCAACCCCACGCGCGTCGAGCTAGCCGAGTGAAGCTGGATGCCGTTGCCAACTGAGCTGGTGAATTCGTCGCCAAATCGAAACCCAATCTGGAGGACTTCGCCGCCAACCGAGAAGGTTGTTTCCTGAAGCTGCGATGGATTGTTGCGCCAACCTGGAGAAAGGCCGGGAAGCAGACGCTTTCCGTCAGCTGACGACGATGCGGCCACGGCCGCGGCCAGAGCCGCGAGCGAGCGCTCCTCGCTGCTCGACAATGAGGCTCCCAAGTCGGCGGGGGAGTGGCGTTCGAGAAAACCGGTGTCGGTGTCGCCGGCCAGAAAGTCGGGGTGACCGAGGAGGCGGATCAACAAATCCCGGTTGTTGACCGGCCCATGGATCCGAGCTGTCTGCAGACTTCGGGCGAGGAGCGCGGCAGCTTCTTCGCGAGTCTCTCCCCAGGCAATCACTTTGGCGATCATCGGGTCGTAATAGCTGCTGATCTCAGCGCCACTCTCGACGCCGGTGTCGACGCGGAGACCGATGACTTCATCGAACTCGAAGCGGTCGATGCGGCCGCTAACCGGGAGAAAATCGTGAATTGGGTCCTCGGCGTAGAGCCGCACCTCGATCGCGTGTCCCAACCGAACCGGCTCAAGCAGTTCGTCGGTGAGAACGTCGCCGTTGGCGACCTTGATCTGCCAGCGAACCAGGTCAAGCCCGGTGATCTCCTCGGTCACGGGATGCTCCACCTGGAGGCGGGTGTTCATCTCAAGGAAGTAGAAGTCGCCGCGGTCATAGACAAACTCCACGGTGCCCGCGCTCTGGTAGTTCACAGCGTTGGCCGCGGCGATGGCGGCGTCGCTCATCTTCTGGCGAGCGGTTTCGTCGAGGGCGGTGGATGGTGACTCTTCCAGGATTTTTTGGTGGCGGCGCTGGATCGAGCACTCCCGCTCGAAAAGGGCGGCAACGTTGCCGTGATTGTCGCCAAAGACCTGGATCTCGATGTGGCGCGGGTTGTCCAGATAGCGCTCGATAAACACGGTGCCGTCGCCAAAGGCGGAAACCGCCTCGCGTTGCGCTCCCGCCACCGCCTCGGCAAGTTCACTCTCGGAGCGAACGATCCTCATCCCTTTGCCGCCGCCGCCGGCCGACGCCTTCACCAGCAGCGGGTAGCCGATCTTGTCCCCGGCGCGATCGATCTGGTCCTCGTCAAGCCCGCTCAGGTCGATTGACGACAGAGTGGGCACGCCTGCCGCTTCGACGGTGCGCTTGGCTTCGAGCTTTGATCCCATGGCTCTGATCGAGTCGGGCGAGGGACCGATCCAAGTCAAGCCGGCGTCGATCACCGCTTGGGCAAAGTCGGCGTTCTCCGAGAGGAATCCGTACCCGGGGTGAACGGCATCGGCGCCGGTGATCGAAGCTGCTTCGAGGACCCGATCGATCCTCAGGTACGACTCGGCCGGTGTGTTTCCGCCGAGCGCAAAGCCTTCATACGCCTCGCTTACGAATGGCGCGTCGGCGTCCGCCTCGGAGAACACCGCCACCGTGCCGATCCCCATCGATCGGCATGTGCGAAAGATGCGCCGGGCGATCTCGCCCCGGTTCGCCACAAGCACCTTTCTGATCACCTTTCCATTCTTGCGTAACTTGGCGCCCCCCAAATGATCAACTTGGCCGGGTGTTTTTACGCAAGAATGGGTTGATGGTTTTTTTGGGGCTAGCGGCAGGCCACGGTTCGAGCCAAGCGTCGTCAGACCAAACGACTTGATCCGGACGAACTCCGGGCAGCACCTCGTCGCCAAGCCCGCGTGACATGCTTATCCGCAACGAAATTTGTCCTGTGGCGAAACCTCAAAACGTTCTTCGTCCCCACAAGCCCGAGCACGACACGCTATGGGACAAATTATGAAAACGGGTTTCGTGTGGGGACGAATTTCGATAAACGTCCCCGGGAGCGATGGATTGGGGCCGCGGCGGCTCTCCACATGATCGCTCCGGTCCGTCCCAACGGGTTTCCCTGTTCCTTTGTTGATGCGAAAATCGAGACTGAGAGCCCCTGGCCGCTATGCGCCGGCCTCGCCGGAGTCCGGCGACACTTGCAGCTCGGAGACGTCGACAGCTTCGAACGCCGAACCGGGAATTGCCTTGAGCTCGCGCAGCATGTCGTTGTTCCAGCGCTCGTCGGGGGCACCGGAGATGTACCAGGCCGATCCGTTGTCGGCGAGGATCAACCCGTACTGTTTCATCGCGGTGAGGATCACCTGGATCTCGGGGGAGAACCCAAAGATGTCAAACGACGCCTTGAGCCGGAACCGTTGTCCCATCGGGGGAAGGTCGGGGTCGGTGATCGACGATGCGAAGTGGCGCGCTGGCCAGACATAGGCGCGCTGGGTGCTGGGCGCGGTGAACCGGATCGCATGGCCAATTAACCCCGCCGCGACCTCGTCGTAGCGCACCAAGCCTGGGAAGATCGGGAGGCCGGCGGCGTCGGCTGAGGTCCACCCGTCCGGGCGGAGTGCGTTGGAGTTGAGGTCATAGGCAGCTCCGGAGTCGGCGTTCCACGAACCATCCGTCTGTGGAAAAGCGCGATACAGCTCATAGAGACGGCAGCCGGCGTGGTCGACGACGAGGACGTGACGGTCACCGTCACCGCTGGGACCGCCCTCGACCGGAGCGGCAGACGGAATCGGGAACGGTCCCGGATCCGACTCGTCCCCATAGGCGGTGTAGTTGATCGCGACCAGCGACTGGGAAGCGTCGACCTCGACAAAGGGGATGCCGATTGGTGAGTCGGTGTCCGGCGGCCAAACGCCGGAGCCAAAATCGGGATGAAGAGTGGCGGCAAAGCCAATCGAGCTGATGTACGAGGCTGAATTCGCGGCAAGCGGCAGGCTGTCAATTCTCGTGTTCCAGATGTTGTTGGCGGGAAGAATCGAACAACCGCTTGCCGGGGGAACCGGGATGGGGGCGAGGCCTTCGGCTCGGACGAGGAACGAAGCCATCTGTTCCCGCAACACCGAGTTGAGCGGGCAGAACAGTCCAGTCGCACACCCGGCGGTTATGCCCGAGGCAGCCAAACGATTGATGTGGTCCTCGAAAGGAGAACCTTCGTCATCACTAAACAAGTCGCCTGTCGTCTCGCCCAATGAGTAGCCGCGGGTCAGAAATGCAGCCATCTGCTCGCGGGTGATCGAGGCGTTAGGGCAGAAGGCGTCTAACGCACAGCCCGACGTGATCTCTGCTGCGGCGAGTCGATTGATCGAGTCTTCATACGGCGAGCCGTCGTCATCGGTGAAGTGATCGGCCGTAGCGGCCGGCAGCGCCAGCGCCCGAGTGAGAAAGGTTGCCATCTGTCCCCGCGTGACCGGCTCGGAAGGGCAGAACCGAGACGGGGCGCAACCGGCGGTGATCCCTGCTGCGAACAAAGCCTCGATGTCGGGCTCGTGGGGATTGGCGTTGTCGTCGGTGAAGGTGCCGCCGGGAGGCAGAGCTCCGGTGAGTAGAACGAGCAACGCCAAATAGGAAGCCGCCCTCCTCAGTCTCTTCATTCGACCGTTATCGGCCGAGGCGATCTGCGAGTTGACCTAGGTGATCGAGATCAGGCCGTCCGACTTCCACTTGATCGAGCAGCCGAGCGAGGGTTTCTGCGCGGTCTTCACCTCGTCGCCGGCGAGCACGTCGTCCACTGCCGCCCGCAGGCTTTCGCCGGTTACAGGAATCTCATTGCTAGGTCGAGCTTCGTCGAACTGGCCTCGGTAAACGAGCTCCTGATCGGCATCGAAGAGAAAGAAATCGGGGGTGCAGGCCGCTGTGAACGCCGAGGCCACCGCCTGCGACTCGTCGTAAAGAATTGGGAAGTTGATCCCAATCTCGGCTGCAACCCGGGCCTGGTTTTCGGGCGCATCCTCGGGATAAGCACCGACGTCGTTGGCGGCGATGCCGACGATCCGGAGCTCGGTGTTCTCGTAGGCCTTGCCGAAGTCGGCCAGCCCATCCTGGATTCGTTTCACATAGGGGCAGTGGACGCAGAGAAAGACGACCAGGAGCGGATGACCGTCAAACGTGGCCGACGAAACCATCCGGCCCGTCCGGACATCAGGTAGCTCGAATTCCGGGAGTGTGGTGTAGAGCGGAAGCATTGTGGAAGAAGCAGCCATTCGGGAAGCGTATACGCTTCCCGAAGATGTCAGATTTCAGACATCAGATCGCAGATTCGCTCAGACTGCGGAGCCGAAGGGCGACAATCATCTTGCGGATCTCTTCGAGCTCTGCGATCAATCGTTCGGCGCTCGCGTCATCTATTAGGCCAATGTCGGCGGCGAGAATCAGGTGGTGCTCGAGTTCATGCGCGCTGGCATTCGAAGTCTCGAAGAATCGAGCCCGGTCGCGACCACCTTCTCGTGCGCACCCTTCCGCGATATTGGCACCGATCGAATTGGCCGCTCTCCTCATCTGTGCGGTCAGGCCGAACGATTCCCTCGGTGGGAACGATGTCGTGCGCCCGTTGTAACGGAGTTTCTCGCGCCTCGATAGGGTCTTGTCTGATGTCTGATGTCTGATGTCTGATGTCTGATGTCTGATGTCTGATGTCTGATGTCTTTTTACATGCGGAAGACGCCGAACTCCGTGGTTCCTTTGACTTCGGCGGAGTGGGCGGCCGAAAGGGCGATTCCGAGGGCGGCGCGGGTGTGGCGGGGATCGATGAGCCCGTCGTCGCGCAGGCGGGCGGATGAGAAGTAGGCCTGCTCCTCGTGCCCGATCTGCTCCTCGATCTGCGCCCTCCGTTGGGCGTCGGCCTCCTCGTCGAAGGGACGTCCCTGATCTTCGGTTGCTTGCCGAGCGATGATCGACATGACACCAGCCAATTGCTTGGGGCCCATCACCGCCACCTTGTGGTTGGGCCAGCCGAACACAAATCGAGGGTTGTAGGACTTTCCCGACATCCCGTAGTTGCCGGCCCCGTAGGAAACACCGGCCATCAACGCAAAGTGGGGCACGGTGGAATTAGCGACGGCGTTGATCATCTTGGCCCCGTCCTTGATGATTCCTCGCTGCTCATAGGACTTGCCGACCATGTAGCCAGTGGTGTTGTGCACGAAGACGAGCGGCGTGTCGTAGCGGTTGCAGAGCTGGATGAACTCGGTGGCTTTCTGTGCCTCTTCGGAGAACAGCACTCCTTGGGCGTTGGCGATGACGCCGACGACGAATCCGTGGATCGAGCCCCAACCAGTCACCAACGAGGTTCCATAGAGGGCTTTGTATTCCTCGAACCGGGATCCGTCGAGCACCCGGCCGAGGATCTCGAGAGGATCGAACGGCACTCGCAAGTCGGCGGATACCACACCCAGGATCTCATCGGGGTCGTAAAGGGGATCGTCCGGGGGCTGGGTAGGGCCGTAGCCGAGCTTGCGCCAGTTGAGATGGGCGATGATCTCCCGTCCGATCCGGATGGCATCGAGCTCGTCGTTGGCGAAATAGTCGGAGAGCCCGGAAATGCGCGAATGCATCTCCGCTCCCCCCAGCTCCTCGTCAGTTGATTCCTCCCCGGTCGCCATTTTCACCAGCGGCGGTCCCCCGAGGAATACTTTCGCGCGCCCTTTGACCATGACGGAGTAGTCGCACATGGCGGGGACATAAGCGCCGCCGGCGGTCGAGTTGCCGAAGACCAAAGCGACGGTCGGTATCCCCATTCGGGATAGCTGGGTGAGGTTGCGAAACCACTTGCCCCCGGTGATGAAGACTTCGGCTTGATCGGGCAGATCAGCCCCTCCGGACTCGACGAAATTGATCAGCGGCAGCCGGTTCTCTCGACTGATGTCTTGGGCTCGCAACGTCTTGGCGAGCGAATACCGATTCGAAGAACCGGCCTGACTGGTGGGGTCGTTGGCCGAGATGACGCACTCGACCCCCGACACCACCCCGATTCCGGTGACGGCGTTGGCGCCAAGATTTTTGTCTGTGCCCCAAGCGGCGAGGGTCGACAGCTCGAGGAAATGACTGTCGAGATCGAGCAGCGATTCGATGCGCTCGCGGACCAGCATTTTGCCTCGGGCCCGATGACGATCGATGTACTTTTGTCCCCCTCCCGTCCGCGCCTCCGCCTGCAGAACCTCGAATTCGGCCAGCCGCTCCGTCAGGGCTTTGTGATTGGCGATGAACTCTTCGCTGCGACGATCGACCCGGGTCGGCAACACCTGCACGCATTCGAGGCTAACGGCTGGGCCCGCAGTCTTCTCTCGGTTAAAGGACGCGGATTGGGGAACCGATACACCTGGGGAGTGCGTCAGATGAACAATCGTATGAACACCCCGCGGCTTCGGCAACCAGCGCTCTGGCTCCAGCTTGCCCCTGTTGGCCTGCTCGCCATTTGGGTGATCAGCGTCCTCTTTCGATCGTTCTAGCTCAACTCCTGACGTCGCGACGCCGATAACGCTGGTTGACACAGAGGAGGAAGTCGAGGGATGCTGTTATCAGGGAATCTGAGTAACTGGTCGGTCACCGACCTGCTTCATATCATGCGGGTGACGGCGAAAACTGCGACGTTGCGAGTTGACGGCGAGCGCGCCGGCTTGATCCATTTCAGCGACGGTCGCATTGTTGGGGCGGCGCTGGCCGGCCAACGGGTCCCATCGACCACCGAGGAAGCCCTACGTTCGACTGTGGACGCGCTCCATGTGCTGACCGGTTTCGGTGACGGGGCCTTTTTGGTAGCCGAGCCCCAATTCGACTCCGCCCTTCCCGGTTGGGAGGTAACCGAACTGATGACCGAGGTGGATCGCCTGCGGCAACTCCAATCCGAAGTGAGTTCGTCGGGGGTTGAGTCGCAGACGCTGCTCCGTCTGTCCACCGAAGCCGCCACCCCTCTCAGCCTCCACGCCGAGGAATGGCAGGCGATGGTGGCGCTGGTCCCCGCGTTCAGCATCTCTTCGCTTGAAGAGATCTTCGGGAACTCGCATTCCCTCCAGATTGTCAGCGCCCTCCTCAATCGCGGGCTGACGAGCATCGTCCCCCTCGACCTCCCGGAATCGGCCCCCGAAATCGAGCTTGGCCCCGAGTCCCTCGAGCTCACGGAAGCTCTCGACGGGCTCGACTGGCTCGGCGACCACCAAGCGGAGGGTCCGCTCGACTTGGAACCGAGCTACGCGGCGGCGGAGGTGTTTGAAGAGTCGAACGAGCACGGGAGCGAATCCGAACGGCGTTCGGCACGCGGCGTTGCCGCCTCGCCTGAGACGACTCTCGTCTCCGGGGTGTTGGGGGATATGCGCAAGTTGCGCACCGGTCCCTGACTTACCATCGACCTCCGAGGAGGTCCCTACGGACGGCGGATCGGCGTTCGAACAAGCACAACCGTTGGTGATTGGAATCGCCGGAGGGTCGGGATCTGGCAAATCGACGATTGCGACGGCGGTGGTGGCGGCATTGCCCGGTGTGGTCTGCATCCAGCATGACGCGTACTACCGGCACCGGCCTGATCTCGACTTCGATGCCCGCACCCAGATCAATTACGACCATCCCGACTCGCTCGAGACGGAGCTTCTGATCGGCCACCTCGAAGACCTCAGTAGAGGCGTTCAAGTTTCGCTCCCGACCTACGACTTCACCGAACACTTGCGCGCCCCGGCCACGATTTCCGTCCAGCCCGCGTCCGTGGTGGTGGTCGAAGGAATCTTGGTCCTCGCCGATCCTGATCTTCGTTCCCGGCTCGATCTCAAGATCTATGTCGACACCGACGCCGACCTGCGGCTCGCGCGTCGCATCCAACGCGACATCGAGGAACGGGGCCGCAGCGTGGCGTCAGTTCTCGACCAATATTTCTCCACGGTTCGTCCGATGCACCTCAAGTTCGTCGAGTCCTCCAAGCGCTACGCGGACCTGATCATCCCTGAGGGTTACAACCCCCGAGCGGTAGCGACGGTTGTCGATATGATCCGTTCCTACCTGGCTGTGGGCAGGCAGTCTTTAATCTCGCCGCTGTGACTGACAAGAACCGTCCCACCGTGGCTGTCATTGGAGTCGGAGCGATGGGTGAAGCGCTCTCAGCTGGTCTTATCAGCGCCGGCTGGCAGCCCTCGGCGCTGTCCTTGGTGGTGCGCCGCTCGGAAAAGATCGAATCCATCCGGGCCCGGACCGGGATCGAAGCCTCGCTCGATCCGGGGGCCGCGGACGGACGAGAGGTGGTGGTGGTCGCGGTCAAACCGCGTGATGTCCCCGCACTCCTCTCCCAAATGTCGGGCCGGATCGTGCCCGGGCAAGTCGTGCTGACGATCGCGGCTGGAGTTCCCACCGCCACGTTTGAAGCAGCCCTAGGCGAGGTGGCGGTGGTGCGGGCGATGCCCAACACCCCGGCGCTGGTCAAGGAGGCTGTTACCGGGATCGCCCCGGGCCGATACGCATCGGCCGATGACGTCGAAAAGGCACGACAGATCCTCGAAGCGGTCGGGTCGGTGACGGTGATGGACGAAGCGCTGCTGGATGCGGTCACGGCGGTTTCCGGCACTGGGCCGGCATATGTCTTCCTTTTGGCCGAGGCATTGACTGAGGCCGCGGTGCGCGAAGGCTTGCCAAGGGACATCGCCCAAGCGTTCGTCCACCAAACCATCCGGGGGGCGGGCCATCTCCTCACCGAAACCAAACGGGGACCTTTCGAGCTGCGTTCGCAAGTGACCTCACCCGGCGGCACCACGGCGGCCGCGGTCCACGTGCTCGAAGAGAGGGGATTCCGCGCGCTAGTGGAAGACGCTGTGCGCGCCGCCGCGCAACGAGCCCGCGAGCTCGGCGCGGCCAAAGAATCCGGTTTGGGATGAGCTTCTTCTCCCGGCTGGTGGTCGGGATTGCGGAGTCAGCGCCAATCAGATCCTTCGTAACTTCGACCACGATCGGCCAGCGAGTGGCGCGACGCTTCGTGGCCGGTGAGACCCTCGACGAGGCGATCGCCGCCGCTCGTCAGCTCAACAAGCTGGGGATGAGTGTTTCCCTCGACCTGCTCGGCGAAGAGGTCACCACGCCTGATGAAGTTGAACAGGCGCGGCGTGAATATGAGCAGTGTCTCCAGCGGATCGCGGCCGAGCGCGTCGATGGCAACATCTCGATCAAGCTCACCCAGTTGGGACTGTCGCTCGACGAAGAGTTGACCGCTTCCACCCTCGATCAACTGGCGAAGACTGCCAGATCGCTCGATCTCACCATCACGATCGACATGGAGGATTCGACTTACACGGCCTCCACGGTCGAGATCTATCGAGCGGTGCAAGCTGTCCACGGCAACCTCGGAATCGCCCTCCAGGCGTACCTTTTTCGCTCGTCCGGCGATCTGGCGAGCCTCGCTTCCGAGGGCGGCCATATACGCCTGTGCAAAGGTGCCTACGTCGAGCCAGAAGAGATTGCCTTCACCGACAAGGACGACGTCGACGCCGCGTTCGTTCGCCTACTCGAGCCGTTGATGGCCGATCTGCGGGTGCTCCCGGCGGTTGCCACCCACGACCGGCGCCTAATCGAGCTCACCCGTCGTTTGGCGCGCACCCGCCCGGCTGCCTTCGAGTTTCAGATGCTTTTTGGAATCGCCACCTCGATTCAGAAGGAGCTGGCTGCGGCCGGGTATCCGCTTCGCATCTATGTGCCCTACGGCGTCCGCTGGTATCCCTATCTGGTGCGCCGCCTTGGTGAGCGGCCCGCCAACCTCGCCTTCTTCCTCCGCGCCCTAACGTCAGCTCGATGAGAAAAAGCCTCGCCGCGTTCGGATTGCTCTTCATAACCGGCACGGCTTCACTCGACCCGATCGCGGCTGGTCTGGCTGAGGACGGCTTCTACCTCGAGGACGGAGTCGACGCCACCACCGCCGAGATGGAGGACTTGGTCGCCCGCTTTCGCGGCTTCTACTTCGTGGGCCTGGCGGACGAGGTCCCCGGCGGGGTGCAGGCCATGGCCGAAGATCTCGTCGATGTGCTGGGCGACGGAACAGTGGTGGTTCTCACCCCAGAAGAGGTCTGGGCCGTCAGTCTCGACTTCAACGATGAAACGATGGAGGCGGCCTTCTCCGACGCCCAATTCGGCGGGTCATATGCCGCCGACTTCGAGGCCTTCGCTACTCAGCTCTCCGGCCCCTCCGACGTGCCTTCCGAGTCGGGAGGGATTAGCTGGGTTCCGATCCTGATTGGAGTCGGAATTGTGGGCTTGGTCGGCTTTGCCATCTGGCGGGGAGGCCGGCGATCGAAACAAGCAAGCGAGAATCTCTTGACCGAGGCGAGAACCGAGATCCGTCAACAGATGGATGTGATCGCCTCCCAGATTGTCGATTTGGCCGACGACCCACGAGTTGAATCGAGCGCGGGGGCCGAGGACCATTACCGCCAGGCATCGGAGACGTTCCAGACCGCCGAGGGTCGGCTCGTTGCCGCTCAAGCCCTCCCCGCCCTGGAGGACCTTTCGGATGATCTCGACCGGGCTCGTTGGCAACTTGACGCCACCCAGGCCCTGATCGAAGGAAAGTCGCCTCCGCCCGAACCACAGCCAGAAGCACCGATCTCGTGTTTCTTCGACCCCACTCACGGTGCCGGTCGCGAGCAAACGACGCTCGAGACTGCTGCGGGGAACAAAGTGGTGATGGTTTGCGATAACTGCGCCGAGCGCCTGCGGCGAGGAGAGATTCCCGACCCGCGTCAGATCCCATATCGCGGCCGACCCATTCCCGCACCTCAAGCTCCTCGCAGCCACGGCGGTCAAGGGATGGACTGGCTCGACCTCTTCTCGGTGCTGGTCGGCGGGATGGGGAGCGCCCGCTCGTACGACTGGAGCCGCACCACGGGCTTGCCTTCGCGCGGCCGGGTCAGCAGTCCTCCACTCGGCGGCTCGCGGGGATCGGTCGGTGGTCGCCGCGGGTCGGGCTCGCGGGGCAAAGTCTCGGGATCGCGGAAGCGGGGGTGACACCCCTAATCTCGACGAGCTACAACTGCGAAAGGGACGATTGATGCTGACTCGCATCTGGAATTACTTGAAGACGCTGTTCGGGATGGCGGCCGAGCGGGCGATGGACCCCGCAGTCGAGATCGAGCAGGCCATCAACGAGGCCAAGGCCAGGAATCAGCTGTTGCGCAATCAGGCCGCCAAGGTGATTGCCCATCGCACCCAGATCGAAGCCAAGATCGAGGACTCCGCCAAGGACGTCGGCGAGGCACGCGAGACCGCCAAGCAGGCACTGTTGAAGGCTGACGCGGCCAAGACCGCGGGCGACACGGCTGCGCAGAGCAAATGGACGACAGCGGCTCAAGCGATCGCTCTCAAGCTGCAGGCGTCCGAGTCCAATTTGAGCGGACTCAAAGAGCAGTATGAGATTGCAATCACCCAGGCCGACTCCGCCAAGGGCGCGGTGACTCAAAACGCAATGCGTCTGCAGGAGCTGGCTGCCAAGCGCATGCAACTGGTGGGACAGCTCGAGCAGGCCCGGATGCAGGAAGCCGTCAACAGCGCGGTCGAGTCGATCTCGACGTCGATGGAAACCGAAGTTCCGAGCCTCGACAGGGTCGAGGAGAAGATCCAGCGGCGATTGTCGGAAGCACAGGCCCATGCCGAGCTGCGCGAGGCCACGCCCGAAGGTGCGGAGACCGAGCTGCGAGAGGCGGTTTCGATGGCCCAAGCCGACGCCCGGCTCGAGGAACTGAAGAAAGAGCTTGGCCTCGCCTGACTCCGCGCTGATTGAAAAGCCGGAGACCGCCGCCGCCGATCCCCGTCCCAAACGGTCCGCGGCGGCTCTGATCGGGCCGCTGGGAGCGCTGGGTGCCCTGGGGGCCGTCTTGTTGGGCTACCTCGGCACTATCCCTGAGGTAATCGAGCCCGAAGTGGGCCGCCTCGTCTTCGTCCACGTGCCTCCATGGGTGCAAGTGGTTTTCTATGTGACCACCGCCGCCTTCATCGCCCTGGCTGGCGCCCTTTTTGCGATGCGGGCACGCTCCTGGGACCGAGGGCAACCCGATCGACGCTGGGGCCGCTTCGGCGAGCGGATGCGTCAGCTCTTCAGGGGAGTGTCGATGCAAACCCTCCTCCGCGACCGAGCGGCGGGCCTGATGCACTCGATGATCTACTTCGGTTTCCTCATCCTGTTTGCCGGAACTGTGACTTTGGAGATCGACCACCTGGTACCCAACAACCTCAAGTTTCTCGAGGGCGGCGTCTATCTCGGCTACTCGTTGATCCTCGACCTCGCCTCCCTCATGTTCCTGGGCGGCCTGGCCTGGGCCGTGTTTCGTCGATACCTGCAGAGGCCGTGGCGGATTCGATCAAAGACCAAGCCCGAGGACGGCTGGATCCTTTTCACCTTGGCGTTTACCGGAATCTCGGGCCTGGTGGTCGAGGCCGCTCGCATCTCGCTCGAAGCCAGACCCGCGTTTGAAAGATGGTCAATCGTTGGCTATCCGCTGTCGTTCTTGGTGCCGAGCTCGACTGCTGGCACCGTGCACCTCAGCTCTTGGATCCTGCATGCGGCCGCCTTCCTGGCGTTCTTGGTGGTCCTGCCGACCACCAAGCTTCGTCACATGCTGACCAGCCCAACCAACATGTTTCTCTCCCCCCGGGAGCGGCCCAAGGGAGCGATGCGGGCGGTGGTGAACCTGGCTGAAGTCGAAGACATCGACACGATCGGCGCCTCGGTGGTGAGCGACTTCACCTGGAAGCAGCTCTTTGACACCGACGCTTGCACCATTTGCGGGCGGTGCACCTCGGTATGCCCAGCGAGCATCACCGGCAAGCCACTCGATCCCCGCGAGATGGTCCTCAAAGTGGGAGAGGTGGCGGCGATTACGGCTGGAATTTCGCCCCCAGTCGGACTCGTCGAAGGGATCGAAATCGACGGGGCGAGCGTGTTGCAAAGGGTGCGGCCAGAGGAGGTTTGGTCGTGCACCTCCTGTCGGGCTTGTGATGAGATCTGCCCGGTCAACATCGAGATCCTCGACCGCATTCTCGATATCCGTCGCTACCTCACGATGATGGAATCCTCTTTCCCCAACGAGCTCTCCAAGGCGTTCGTGGCGATGGAGAACCAGGGGAATCCTTGGGGCATAAGCCGCGAGAGACGCTCGGCGTGGGCAGAAAAACTCGACTTCCCCGTTCCGGTGCTTGGACTCGACACCGACCACGCCGAATACCTCTGGTTCGTCGGTTGCGCCGGATCTTTCGATGACCGCAACACTGCGGTCTCGGTGGCCCTGGCCAAGCTTTTGCATGAGGCGGGGATCGACTTTGCGATCCTCGGGCCCCGAGAGGCCTGCAACGGCGATCCCGCTCGCCGGGCCGGGAACGAGTATCTCTGGCAGCAGCTCGCCACCGCCAACATCGAGACCTTCTCGGAGCTCTCGGTCCAGAAGATCATCACCCAATGCCCGCATTGCTTCAACACCTTCGCCAACGAGTATCCGCAGATGGGCGGGGAGTACGAGGTCGTGCACCATTCTCAACTGTTGGCCGAGCTGTTGACCAAGAAGGCCGTGTCCTCTCGCGGTGGTAGCAAGGGCAGGACCGTCACCTATCACGACCCCTGTTTCCTCGGTCGGCACAACGACGTCTATCTCGCCCCCCGCGAGGTGGCAGCCGCCGCCGGTGGCGAGCTGGTGGAGATGCCCCGACACGGGAACCGGGCCCTGTGTTGTGGAGCGGGCGGGGCGCGCTTTTGGATGGAGGAGCACACTGGCAAGAAGGTCAACATCGAAAGAGCGGAAGAGGCCCTGGCAACGGGTGCCAGCGAGATCGCAGTCGCCTGTCCGTTTTGCTACGTGATGCTCGACGACGGGGTCAAGGAACTAGGCAAGGGCGATGAGGTGAGGGTTCGCGACCTGGCGATGATGCTCTTGGAAGAGCCTGACTAGTCCACCTGCACCAATCTCCAAAATAGCCCTGGCAGCCCCGGCAGCCGACCTTAGATTGACTCTGGGAGTTGGAAACTACATGGGAGGTTGGGGCGAAATGGCAGATAATCCAGTTTGTGCGCCGAACAGCCACAGCTATGTGGCAAAGGGAATGCGCCTACGGTGCACAAAGTGTGGTGCGATCCAAATCGATCTGAGAGCTGCTCAGTCGCGGGCCGATGAAGCGATCCGGGTGTTTCGTTCGCGTCGACCCACCGTGTTCTCGCTGACGAATCCGGATTTCCAGCCGGACACGGGTCCAAGGCCGCCGTTTCGGCGTCCCCG
>JACCTH010000052.1 GCA_013812505.1 Acidimicrobiia bacterium
CCTTCAACAGCTCGACGATCAAATGCCGCTTCTCCATCGCCATCGGTCGCCGGCCACGTCTAGCCACTGCACACCTCCCACCGCTAGGTGTTGCAATCACCCTCTGAAGAAACCTTCGTGTGGGGACAAATTATCTCAGAGCGAACTGTGCCAATCTGATCCCGTCATGCAAGAGGGATCGAAGAAGGCGATCGTCGCCGCGTTCATCGCCAACCTGGGGATCGCGATCGCCAAGCTGGTCGGATTTTTCTTCACCCGGTCGGCCGGGCTCCTGGCCGAGGCCGGTCACTCCATGGCCGATACCAGCAACCAGGCGCTGTTGCTCCTGGGCGGTCGCCGGGCGGCGCGGGCAGCCGACGAGGACCATCCGTTCGGTTTCGGACGCGAGCGCTATTTCTGGGCGTTCGTGGTCGCCCTCGTCCTCTTCAGCATGGGCGGGCTGTTCGCGCTCTACGAGGGGATCCAGAAGCTGATCGACCCCCACGAAACGGAGAATCTCCCGATCGCCATCGGGATTCTGGTGATGGCGATCGGGTTGGAGACCTTCTCGTTGCGGACCGCGGTCCGTGAGGCCAACCATGTCAAGCCCAAGGAGATGGGCTGGTGGGAGTTCGTGCGCACCTCCAAGTCGCCCGAGCTTCCCGTGGTGTTGCTCGAGGACATCGGGGCCGAGATCGGGCTCTTTCTTGCCTTGGCGGGCGTCGGGTTGGCGGCGATCACCCACGACCCCCGATGGGATGCGATCGGCTCCATCGCGATCGGGATTCTTTTGATCGTCATCGGGATCGTGCTCGCCATCGAAACAAAAGGGCTCCTCGTCGGGGAGCGCGCAGGGACGGCTGCTGAGGAAGCAATCCGGGCTGCGATCACAGATCATCCGACCGTCCGCAACCTGATTCACCTGCGCACCCAACACATCGGCCCAGATGTGCTGCTCGTTGGCGCCAAGATCGAATTCGTCAACGAATTCGACACCGCCCGGCTGGCCGAGGCGGTCGACGCCGTGGAGAAATCGATCAGGGCCGTCGAACCGTCGGCCCGCTGGGTCTATCTCGAACCTGACCTATTGCGGTCGGCCGGAGGGACATAGCTTCCGTGGGCTTGGGCCACTAGCCGATCGGGGGTGCCGTCGACCCACAGATCGATCTGTCCGTAGAGACGCGATCGCCCGACCTTCAAGAGCTCGGCGCGGGCCAGAACATCGCCGCCAATGGCAGGGCGGAGAAAGGCGATCGACAGATCGGAGGTCACCGCCATGGGTTCCAAGCCGAGGACGGTGAAGCAGGCAAACCAGAGTGCTAGGTCGGCCAGCCCGAAAAGCGTCGGGCCGGGCACATATCCTCCCGGACGAAGACCGTCGGCTCGATAGGACCACCGCGCCAAAGCCCACCCCTCCCCGAACTCCTCGCAGCGATACCCGTTTTCAGAGGCGGTGGGAAATCCCTCGGCGACCAGCCGATTGACATCCTCAACGGAAAAGTTCACACCTTTCCCTCCTGACGAGCCCAGTCGAACAGGCGACGCAAAGTCATGTCGGCGGGCGTGTAGACGAGCCCGAGCTCGCGGGTAGCCCGCGACCCGTCATAAACATGGCCGTGAAGAATCGTCCTCACCGACTCCGAGCAGATTGGGGCGTCTTTGCCGAGCACCCGAAAGACGCCTCCGCCGATCGCACCGATGAGCCTGGCCACCAGCGGGGGAAGGTAGCGGACGCCGAGCTCACGCCCGACAACTCCTTCGATGATGCCCACTGCCTCAGATAACGACATTGAGAACGAGTTGAGGACATAGCGCTCGCCGTTGACGCCTTTGCGAGCCGCCAGCAGGTGACCACGCGCACAGTCGTCGATGTCAACAATCGAGATGCGGGTCTCGACCAGAGTTCGCAACCGGCCGCTCATCACCCCGAGCAACAACTTGCCGGTGCCGCTCGCTCGCCCGGGACCCTGCACCGAGGAAGGATTGACGACCACGACTTCCTGGCGGTTGGAAACCGAAAGGACCGCCTGCTCGCCCATCCATTTCGTGCGGGCGTACTCGCTGTTCCAATTGGAGCGGGCCCGAGTGGTCTCGTCACCGATCTCACCTTCGCCTTCGCCAAGCGCGGCGGCCGAGGACGTGTACACCAGCCTGGCCTCGCTCGCCGCTTGGGTAACGAGGCGGGTGCCCTCGACGTTGACCCGCAACATCGTTTCCGGTCGCCGGCTACAGAGCTGATTAACCCCGGCCAGGTGATAGACGGTCTCGACCCCCGCAAAACAGCGCTGCAAAGACTCCGGATCGAAAACATCACCATTGACCGGTTCGACCTCGGGCGGCAGGGCGCGGCTTGAACGCATCAACGCGCGGACGTGCTGTCCGTCGGCCAGGAGATGTCTCAGAACCGCCCCGCCGACCACGCCCGTCGCCCCGGTTATGGCGACGGTCACAATTTGATCATCATTGGCTGATCATCATTGGCGACCGGATGGCATTCGGCTCTCCGCCACGATCCGCGAGAAAGCCGAGAAGTATCCCCACGCCGACGCGATGGTGATGATCGCGGCGATCCACATCACCCATTGGTCGAGGTACATCGGCCCCCATTTGTCGGGCAACCGCATAAATGCCAGGAAGATGGCCGCATATTGCGCGGTTGCTTTGATCTTCCCCCAGGTCGACGGCTTGACCAGGCCACCCCCCAATGCCACCAAGCCGCGCAGGCCCAGCACAGCAAATTCGCGCATCATGATCACCATCGCCGCCCAGATCGAGACGCGACCGATCGAGGTGAGGGCAAGCAGGGCGCCGGTCACCAACAGCTTGTCGGCGGTGGTGTCGAGGAATGCCCCGAGGACCGATTCCACATGCCATTTGCGAGCCAGGTAACCATCGAGAAAGTCGCTGACGGCCGCCACCGCGAACAACGAGGCGGCGTAGCCGAGTGCATGCTCGACGCGATCCGAGGATCTGGTGAGAACCATGATGATGGGCACGACCATCACCCGGCCCACCGCTAGCCAATCCGGGAACGAGATGGTGTCTCCTTAACGACGGTCGCCGGGCGGCGATCATACCCAGGGCTGCTTAACCTTTCCGCCCCCGTGTCCCAAGAAAGCTGGACCCATCGCGAGCACCGTGCTCGCCTTTCGCAAAACTCATCGTTCGATGTGGCCGTGATCGGCGGAGGGGTGATCGGCTGCGGGGTCGCCCTCGATCTGCAAACGCGGGGCCTGAATGTTGTCGTCCTCGAACAGACCGATTTCGCGGCCGGCACCTCGAGCCGGTCGACCAAGCTCTTCCACGGCGGCATCCGCTATCTGCCGCAGTTCCGGTTCCATCTGGTCTCGGAAGGTTTGCGCGAGCAGCGTGTTCTCGCCCGGGTCGCCGACTATCTCTTCGAGCCGCTCGAGTTTGTCGTCCCCGTCTATGACCAGCTCGGTTTGGCCGATGCTCCCGCCTGGGCAGCCACTGGCCGCCGCGCCTCGTTCATACTCGGCGCCGGGCTCACGCTGTATGACCTCCTCGGTGGGATCGGTCGGCCCGGGGAACGAAACCGCCGGCTGTCCAAGGTCGAGGTGACAAAGGCGGCGCCGCGCCTTCGGTCCGAGGGGCTGCGCGGAGGATTCGTCTACTCCGACGCCCAAACCGATGATGCCCGGCTAGTCATCGCCCTCGCCCGCACCGCCGTCGACCATGGCTCCGTGGCAGTGAACCGGGCCCGGGCCACCAACGTCACCCGCGCTGGCAACGGCTTTGAGATCGAGATCGCCGATCAGCAGGTCCGAGCGCGATCCGTCGTGGCGGCTACCGGTGCCTTCGCCGCCCCGGGCTCCTCGCCATCCTCGTTGCTCCTTTCCAAAGGCGCACATGTGATCGTCGCCAAGGACGAGGTCGGTTTAGGTGAGCACGCCATCGTCTTGCCGAAGACCGACGACGGCCGGGTTTTGTTCATAATCCCTTGGGCCGGCCATGCCCTCATCGGCACTACGGATTCCAAGTACACGGGATCCCCTATGCACCCTGTCGTAGACCAAGCGGACGTTGAGTATCTGCTCGAGCACGTCGCCCGGTTTCTCGAGGTCGGGCCGCTCCAGGCGTTGTCAACTTTCGCCGGGCTGCGCGCCCTGGCTGACACCGAAGCCGAGAACACGGCGACGGCATCGCGCGAACACGCTGTGCGGGAAGCCGAGCCGGGTTACTTTCAGGTAGCGGGAGGAAAGCTCACCACATACCGACGGATCGCCGCCAAAGTGGCCGACCGGGTTGCCCGCTATCTCTCCCACAGTGCCAAGAGCCGAACACTCCAAGTGCCTTTGGCCGGGGCGGGAGGCGGCGGCCCGGATGGCGACGCGCTCCGGACCCGGTACGGAACTCGCGCAGAAGTCGTCCGGGAGATGATGAGAACGGTGGCCGGCGGTGGTCGGCTATTGGCCGACGGCCGTACCTATCTTGGGGAGGTCGCGCACGCAGTTGAGCATGAGTCGGCCACGACAATTGCCGACTTCACCCTCCGCCGGACCCGGCTGGCCCTGCTTTCAAGAGACCATGCTCGATCCGATGCACCTGAGATCGGCCAGGTCATGGGGAATGCTCTTGGCTGGACTCCCGCCGAACGGGCCCGTCAGCTCGACCTCCACGAAGCCGAGCTCACCGTCGAAGGTCTCTGACCTTTTCGCGACCAAGAAGGGTCCAGCCAGGGTCCGGTTTGGTCGCGAAAACGGGGGAAAGGTCGACTAGGCGAAGCCGCAGGATCAACAGCGAAAAGGTGGTGACCGCCATCACGGTGCCGAGCACGAGGCCAGGGTCGATGATACCGGTGGGGCTGAAATCGTTGACGTGGGCAAATCCCAGCCAGCTCATCAGTCCGGCCAGCAGAGCGAGGACATCGATGGCAGTCCGATCGCGCTCGCTCGTCTCACGCGGGTCGGGCCGAGCGACGATCAAAAGCGATGGAGTCGGCCGCTGCTTCGCCAAGACGCTATCGAACCCGATCACCCCACCCGCTCCCATTACAAACAACACGGTCTGGATCACGATGTAAAACGCCGACGGATTGATCTCGCCGGCGAGCATGAAGTTGACGTTCATCACGATGCCAATAAGAAAGGCCAGATTGGTGTCTGTGCCGGAGATGATCGCCAGGCCGATCACCAGTTGCAGAAGCATCACTAGCCATCCGATGACCGGTCCCGCCGGGCTCAACACCGCGTCGATCAACCAGTCGTACTGAGGGATCGGCACCGCGCCATTGACGGTCTGGTCACCGAGAAAATTCCCCACCGCCCGCCCGCCGAGCCACGCCGGATCTGTGAACTTCTCGGCAAACGATCGCATCCAACCGACCCCGATAAAGATCCGCAGCGGAAAGAGGAATGCGGCCGGCTGATGGATCTCTCGTAGGAGCCAGTGAAAAAGTACGAGGTGCCACGCCTCGACTTTCGCCCGTTGGGTCGCGCGCAGATCGATAACGGAATCAACCGGGCGGGTAGCTAACGGCAACTGTTACTCCTCCCCCTGACAAGCAGGGCCAAACCGACGAACTTCGTCATCGGCATGGCCCTGGGAGCCCTAAACCCCCTTATGTCTCCTCAGACCCAGCCCAGGGTCCGCTCGACTGCCGCGCTCCATTTGCGGAGGAGGAGCCGGCGCCGCTCCGCATCGAGCGCCGGAAGGAATCGAGCGTCCTCGGCCCAATTAGCGCGAAGCTCATCGAGCGAACCCCACACCCCTTCAGCCAGACCGGCGCTATAGGCGGCGCCGAGAGCGGTGGTCTCGGCCACAACCGGGCGAACCACCGGCACCTCCAGGATGTCGGCTTGGAATTGCATGAGGAGTTCGTTCTCGACCATGCCGCCATCGACTCGCAGCTCGCTCAGGTCGACCCCCGAATCGGCTCGCATCGCATCGAGCACCTCGCGGGTTTGAAAGGCCGTGGATTCGAGCGCCGCCCGCGCCAGGTGGGCTCTAGTTGCGAAACCGGTCAGGCCAACAATCGCTCCTCGGGCGTCGGCCCGCCAATGCGGGGCGAACAAGCCACTGAAGGCGGGAACGAAGTAGACGTCGCCGTTGTCTTCGACCGATTTTGCCAGGTCCTCGACTTCGGCCGACGACTCGATCAGGCCGAGATTGTCGCGCAACCATTGCACCAGAGACCCGGTGACGGCAATCGACCCTTCGAGGGCGTAGACGAGCGGCTCGTCGCCAATCCGATAGGCGACGGTGGTAAGAAGGCCGTGAGTAGAGGGAACTGCTTTCATGCCGGTGTTGAGCAACATGAAGCAACCGGTGCCGTAGGTGTTCTTGGCCATCCCCGGCTCGAAACACGTTTGGCCGAACAACGCCGCTTGTTGGTCACCCAAGACGCCGCTGATCGGAACTCCGGCCAGCAAACCAATACCGCTTGCGACCCGACCCGACGAAGCGACGATCTCCGGCAGGGCGTGACGGGGAACACCGAATTCGTCGCAAAGCTCCTCGCTCCACTCACCGGTGGCCAGGTTGAGAAGCATCGTCCGTGACGCGTTGGTCACATCGGTGAAGTGGCCGCCGTCGGTGAAGTTGTAGAGGATCCAGGAATCGATCGTGCCGAAGCAGAGTCGGTTGTCTTCGGCGGCCTCAGCCACCTCGGACACGTTCTCCAGCAGCCATTGAAGCTTGGGCCCCGAAAAATAGGTGGCGAGCGGAAGGCCGGTCTGTGCTCGGAACCGATCGATGCCCTCCTCCGCGGCCAGCCGCGCACATAGGTCGGCGGTGCGAGTGTCCTGCCACACGATCGCGTTGTGGAGGGGTTGGCCGGATCGGCGGTCCCACACCACGGTCGTCTCTCTTTGATTGGTGATGCCCACCGCGGCCAGGTCTGACGCTGTCAATCCCGTCTTCTCAAAAACGTCAGCAATCACCGACTTGGTCTTCTCGACGACTTCGATCGGGTCGTGCTCGACCCAGCCGGGACGAGGAAAGAGCTGACGGTGCTCGGCCTGGCTCGAAGCGACTACGCGACCCTGGTCATCAAAGATGATGAAGCGCGAGCTGGTGGTGCCTTGGTCGATCGCGCCGACCAATTTGGTCACGCCTACGGGGTCTCCTGATGGGCGAACAAGTCGACGGATTCAGCCATCGACGAAACGACGATTCCAATCGCGTCTAGATGTGGCATGACTGAATTGTGCCAGCTCAGATTCGCCGGTGGGCGGCCATCTCCTGGGCGCGAGCGCGATCGGTCAACCAGCGTTCGACAACGTCGGCAGCGTCCTGTACAAGCATGTCCGCCTCTTCCCTTTCGCTCCTGTTCAAGGTTCGGAGCACATGGTCGGCAGCCTGTCGGCTGCCCGGGGGCCTACCCACCCCCATCTTGAGGCGGGCGAATTCGCGATGACCGAGGTAAGCCTCGATCGATCGAATCCCGTTGTTGCCGCCGCTGCCGCCTCCGACCTGGATGCGCAGGCGACCGAAATCGAGATCGATGTCGTCGTGGACCACCAATAGTTGCTCGACCTCCAACTTGTAGTAAGCCAGTACCGCTCGCACCGCCCGGCCGGATTCGTTCATAAAAGTGAGCGGGGCCATCAGCAGCATCTCCGGAGTTTGCACCCGGGCGATCTCGGCTCGAACCCGCAACGGGCCGCGCTTCAGGGTTTGTTGATGACGTCGAGCGAGATCGGCCACGACCTCGAAGCCGAGGTTGTGACGGGTGCCCTGGTACTGCGCTCCGGGGTTGCGGAGCCCACAGATAACCGGCACCTACGCCTCGCTTGGCTCGCGCTCCGTTGGCTCGGTTCCAGCCTCGGCGCCTTCGGCTGCCTCGCCCTCTTCGACGCCTTCCTCGGCCTCGGGCTCGGGCTCCGGCTCTGCCGCCGGCACTGCCACCGAGACGAGCAGCTCCTCGGGGTCATCGAGGATGGTCACGTTGGCGAAGACCGGAAGGTCGGAGACTCGTAGCTGGTCGTTGATAGCAAGGGCTGACACATCGAGCTCGTAGGCGTCCGGGACCTCCGTCGGGAGCGCTTCCACCTGAACACTGTTCCGCGCGGGAACCAGCACTCCGCCTTCTTTGACCCCGATGGGGCTGCCGACGAAATGGATCGAAACCTCGGCTTCGATCGTTTCGGTCAAGGAAACGCGGACAAAGTCGACGTGCCTGATGAGGGATTTGTAAGGATGCTTGTCGATCAAGCGAACCAAAGTCGGGACTGCCGAACCCCCGTCCACCTCTAGGTTCACAACCACATTGACTCCGGCGTCCGTGTGGAGCGCCAGCATTAGATCATGGTGATTGACTGCCACATGGGCCGGCTTCTCCCCTTGGCCGTAGACCACCGCGGGCACCTGGCCTTCGAGCCGCAACCGGCGCGACGGACGGGACCCGAGTGGGCGACCGGTATCGGCTTTGAGGGTTACCTGGGCCATGGCAAAAAGCTCCTAAAAGGGGAGGCGTAAACGCCGACCAACATTATAGGTCCTTGATCCACTCGGTCGTCCTGGCCACCAACGAGCCGACGTTGTTCAACCCTCCGAGCGAATGACCAGCGTCCAGGTCGATGACGACCGCCAAAGGAAGCGAACGGACGTGGAGGTCAAATAGGTCGCTCCGACTCAGAGAATCGCTGTTGCCCTGGAAGAAGAGCATCGGCACTTTGATCTGCCCAAGATGATCGATCCGGAGCTTCTCGGGCCTTCCGGGTGGGTGCAGCGGATAGGCGTAGCAAACGACTCCGAGCATCGGTTCTCCGGCCGCGGCCAGAAAGGTGCCCATCCGGCCGCCCATCGAGCGGCCGGCAAGGACAACTCCCGCAACCTTCTTTGCCAGAACGCCGAGCGCCGCCCGATGGCAATCGAGGAGTTTTTCCTGTGGATCGGGCCGCCCCTTACCGGCCTCGGTGTATGGGTAGTTGAAGGTCATCACGGTGAACCCCTCAGCCGCCAGTCCTTCACGCGTGGCGACCAAGACCGGATGGTCTTGATTGGTCCCGGCGCCGTGAGCGAGCAGCACACCTCGGTCGCCGCTCCCCGACAACCGGCCGGTGACTTGACCGCGGCTCCATTTGATCGCCACCACCCAACCGAGCCTACCGATAGCCTCCGCGAGTGCCCACCTTTGCCTCACCGCTCTTCTTGGCGGTTTTCGGTGGGGTGATCATCGGCAACCTTCTCCCTCGAGGCAGCCGGCTTCAGCCGGGCTTCCGCTTCGCGGCGACGTGGTTGCTTCGGATAGGCGTTGTGCTGCTTGGTCTCCGAATCTCGCTCTCGGACCTTCTGTCGATCGGGGCAAAGGGGTTGCTCGTGGTGGTCATCACCGTCGCCGTCACTTTCCTCGGTGCTCAATGGCTCGGTCGCCGACTCGGGGTCAGGCCGGATCTGGCCCTCCTGGTCGGAACCGGCTACGCCATCTGTGGAGTCTCCGCGGTGACGGCAATGAACGGAGTCATTCGCGCCGATGAGGAGGAGGCCGCCTACGCCATCGGTCTCGTGACCCTGGCGGGAAGCCTCTCAATTGTCATCCTCCCAATCTTCGGGCAGGTGCTCGGGCTCGACCCCTCCGAGTTCGGTACTTGGGTTGGCGGGGCGGTGCACGACGTCGCGCAAACCATCGCTACCGCGTCCACCTCCACCGAGGTCGCTACCGAATCAGCCATCGTCACCAAACTCAGCCGCGTTGCCCTACTCGCGCCCATCATCCTCGCCGTAACAATTCGGCGGCGGCGGCAGGAGCTCGAGGGCATCCCGAACCGACGTCCCCCGATCCTCCCCTGGTTCGTCGTCGGATTCCTCGCTTTCGTTGCCTTGCGATCGACCGGCTGGCTCAACGAGGACATCATTGGGACCGTCCGCGCTGTCGAGGGCTGGCTCTTTGTCATCGCCCTCGTCGGCGTCGGCGCTGGCGTCGACATTTCCCGTCTTCGCCAGCTTGGCGGGCGGCCTTTGCAACTCGGGATGCTCACCTGGGTGCTCGTCGCCGGCATCTCCTACCTGGGAGTCGTGCTGGTCAACTGAAGAGTTCCAAATGCGTGCCACCCCTACCATTACGTCCATGAGCCGGCGCCGATGAGGTCCAACCGATGAGCGGCTGGCGTGCGGGCCTCGTAGCTATCGCCCTCGGTGGAGTCGTGCTGGCGATGGGATGGTTCCTCAATCGGCCCGACCCCTCCGACCCCACCTCTACGACCGACCCGGTGGCCCAATCCGACCTCCGCCTTGCCTGCTCAGCGGCTTTTTCGCTGGTCTGCGACGAGCTGGCCGAACTCAACGGATACGGTCGGTCGGATTACTCGATCTCCGACCCCATCCCTGAGGACGCGGTCGTAATCGGCTTCGCATCGGATCTGCCGGCCGGCGCCACAGTTTTTGCCCGGAGCCCAATCGCGATCGGTGTCTGGGCGGAAAAGGCTCCGACCTTGGAGAACGAATGCGGGACCGTCACCCCCGCCTGCCTCGTTGAGCAAGCCGGAACCCCCTGGAGCGAGATCGGCGGCTCCGCGGGTTGGGGAGCTGTCCGCCTTGGTCTGTCCGATCCTGAGACTGGAATCGCTGACCTCGAGGCCTGGAAGCTCATCGCCAGTCAGAACCCGGGTACCGATTTCGGCCAGTTCGTACCACTGCGACGGGAGACGGATGGTGACGTTGTGACCGACCTGGTCTTGTTTCCCTCGCGGGCCGACATCGTCGTTGCTTCCGAAGTGGCCATAGGGTCCCAACTCGCCAATGCGCGGGGACGGGCGGGCCGCATCCGGGTCTATTACCCCGATCCAAGCCCGTTTCTGGCGGTCGCCGCCGTCGGCGAAGGGCGAGCGGCGGCCAACTTCATCGAGAGCCTCGGCTCTGCGGATAGTCAATCGCTTCTCGGTAGCCTGGGCCTGCGACCGCTAACTGGTGAAACTACGAACCTCATGCAAGACCTGGGAACGCCCGCTGGGGAAGGGGCGACGGTCACCGAAGCCGAGAAGTCGGCCCTGGTTACAAGCTGGAACTCCCTGATAGGAAATTGAAACAATGATCCGTCGTCACCGCACTGCTCTTCTGCTCGCGATCGCCCTGGGGCTCAGCGCCTGCACCCCCGGCGCCGGCGATCCCACCGACCCCGAGGTGACCAACGTCCCGAGCGGCTGCGTCGAAGTGCCGATCGCCACCTCGCCCGAGAAGTTCACCCTGTTCACCGGTCTGGCCGAGACCTTCAACGCTCGAGGCGATGAATTCGCCGGCGAGTGTGTGGCGGTGACGGTTTACCGCGTTTCCTCCGGGGCCGGAGCGCGCATGCTCTCCGAAGGATGGCCGACCGACGGATCGGCCGGACCAGCTCCGGTCATTTGGTCACCGGCCGCTTCCAGCTGGGGAGCCATCGTCAACGAGCGCCTGGCGGCGCAGGGCGAAGAGCCGATCGCCAACGACTTCGAACGAGTGATGATCACGCCCTTGGTCTTGGGGATGCCCCGGCCGATGGCGGAAGCATTGGGCTGGCCGGAGGCCGAGATCGGCTGGGCAGACATCCTCGCCCTGGCTTCCAACCCGGAGGGATGGGGCGCGTTCGATCATCCCGAATGGGGTGAGTTCCGCCTTGGAAAGACCAATCCCAACTTCTCGACCTCGGGTCTCTCGGCTACCGCGGCAACCTATTACGCCGCTACCGGCAAGACCTCCGGGCTGACGACAGACGACCTCACCGATCCCCAAGTTCTCGAGTTTGTGCGCGGGGTAGAGGCGGCCACCGTCCACTACGGGGACACCACCCTGACGTTTCTCGACAACATGTATCGCGCCGACCAAGAGGGACGCGGGCTCACATATGCCTCGGCGGTAGCGGTCGAGGAGGTGTCGATCATCGCCTACAACCGCGGCGACCCCGCCGACACCGGCACCCCCGGCCCGGTGCCGAGAGTGCCCCTGGTGGCGGTGTATCCCTCGGAGGGAACGCTCTATTCCGACAACCCCGCCTACATCCTCGATGCTTCCTGGGTCACTGACACCGCCCGCGAGGCGGCCGCGGCGTTCCGCGACTTCGTCATCGATGACCCGGCCAACCAACAGCGAGTGCTCGAGTTCGGCTTCCGACCCGGCAACCCCGCGGTACCGGTCGGCGACCCGATCAATAGCGAGAACGGGCTCAACCCCAACAAGCCCGATGTCGAGTTGGCCGTCCCCGATCCAGCGGTGTTGACCGCGCTGCTTGACAGCTGGGAAGAGAATCGGAAGACCGCCCGCATCATCATGCTGCTCGACGTCTCCGGCTCGATGGCCGATCTCACTAGCACCGGTGACACCAAGTTGGAGCTGGCCAAGCAGGCGGTGCTCTCCGGGCTCGACAGTTTCAAGCCCGCCGACGAGATCGGCCTTTGGATCTTCTCCACCAATCTCGACGGCGACAATGACTACCGCGAGCTGATTCCCCCCGCCCCGCTCGCCGACATCCGCGAGAACTTCGAAGCCACCGTCACCGGTTTGATCGCCGATGGCGGGACCGGTCTTTACGATTCCACCCGGGCGGCGGTAGAAGCGGTGCGCGAAGGGTTCGATCCCACCAAGATCAACGCCGTTCTCCTTCTGACCGATGGCATGTGTGACGACGAACCGCCGGGTTGCGACCTCGACCCGCTCATCACCTTCCTTTCCTCGAACGAGCGCGACGTGGTGCGGGTGTTTCCGGTCGCCTACGGCGAGGATGCCGACATCGACGAGCTCGGGGCGATTGCCACCGCCTCACGGGCCCGGCTCTACCAAGCGACCAATCCGCTGACGATCGAACAGGTCTTCCAGCAAGTCATCTCCAACTTCTGAGCAGCTGACATGGGTTCGGTTTTCAAATACAGCCCGGCCACCCGCAAGGGTCAGAAGCTCTTGCGCGCGATGGCCACCCCGACGGGGGTGTTGGCGGCGGCCGGCCTGGTCGGTGGCGGGCTGGCATTGGGAATCTCGGCGCCGTTCGTCGCCGGCGCGGCCGCGGTCGGCTTCGTGGTTTCGGCTGTCCTCCATTTGCGGGACCCCAAGCTGCAGGCAGCGATGGTGGCGCCGGAGTTCGACCGCGACTTGTCGCGTCTCGATTCGGCCCACCGCCCGCTGATGATCCAGGGCCTCGAAGCACGGGATCGGCTCGAAAGCGCGATCCACGAATGGCAGGGCGGCGAAAACGAAGGCCTGATCGCCCGCGTCACCGAGACTCTGCGCAAGATCTATGACTCGGTCTTGTGGTTGCAACGGGTCGACCGCTTTTTGGCGTCGGTCGATCAGCGGCAGCTCCTCGATCGTCTACGCAACCTGCCGGCCGGGCCGGTGCGCGAAGAGATCGAGGCCCAGGCGCAGGAAGTCGGCAATATCCAGGGCCGGCGCGAAGAAGTGCTGTCGCGGATTGTCGCCACCACCACCGGGATCGACACGCTGGCCGTGAAAGCGCATTCGCTGGCGCTCACCACCAGCGACCCCGACCAAACGATCGACGAAGTGCGTCAGTTGCGGGCCGAGCTCAACGCCTATGCCGAGGGCCTGGAAGAGATCGAGGAGCATCTCCAGCAGGTCGTGCCCGAGATCGAAGCCTGATGCCGACGATCACCTACGAGGGCCCGGACCAGCTCGCCCGGGACGGGGCCACCTATCTGGCTGAGCGAATCTCTGCCGCCCCCGGCCCCCGAGTCTCGGTCGGATTGGCGGGTGGCTCCACTCCCGCCGCGGTCTACCGGCAGCTCCGCCAACATGATCTGAATTGGGAGCGGGTCGACTTTTGGCTTTCCGATGAGCGGTGGGTGCCATGGAACCATTCCGAGTCGAACGGCAACATGGCCTACGCCAATCTCATTGCCGCCGTCTCGGCCCGGTTTCTCCGCCCCCGCTGGGCCCCTTGGCTCGAGCCCGACGAATCGGCCGCGCATTACGACGCCGAGTTGCGGTCGCTCCACCCCCGCGACCACGCCCCCGACCTGGTGTTGTTGGGAATGGGCGACGACGGGCACACGGCGTCACTTTTCCCCGATACCAAGGCGCTCCAGGTCCAAGGTCGCTGGTTCGTCGGCAACGAGGTCCGAAGCCTCAAGACCTGGCGTTTGACGGCGACGATCCCGTTTCTTCATCGCGCCAACCAATTGGTGTTTCTGATCTCCGGAGCATCCAAGGCAGAGATGGTCGCTCGCGTCGCCAACGGCGATGACCTGCCAACGACCCGCGTCGCCAATGGCCCTGCTCCTACCACTTTTCTCATCGACCGGGCGGCGGCCGCCAAGCTCTGATGCGATCGCGGCTGGGCCCCGTGGTTTTGCTTTTGGTGGCGTGTTCGGCGCCCGCGGCATCGACCACAACGACAACGAGCGAGCCGCTGGCTTCGACGACTGCCGCCGCCCCGGCAGTTGCAGTCTTTGCCCCGGAAACGAAAGACGCTTATCCCGTGGTGGTCATGTTTCATGGAGGCGGTTGGTTCGGCGGGTCGCCACTTTCCACGGCCCGCTTGGCCGAGTACCTAGCCGACAACGGCGTCGTCGTCTTCAACTCCACCTACCGGACCAGCACCGGAGGCTATCCGGAGAGCTTTGACGACATCGCCTGTGCCATTCGTGACGCTCGGACCGAAGCCAGTGAGTACACCACAACTGTCGATGAGATCACGGTTGTTGGTCATTCGGCCGGAGCTCATCTCGGGGCGGTGGTGTCGCTGAGCGGGGAGACTTTCGGCGGCGACTGTGCGAGCACTGAGGAGATCGATCGCTTTGTCGGTCTTTCCGGGGTTTACGACCCGACGCTCTACACCCAATTGCTGGCCACCTTCTTTCATACCCGATTCGA
>JACCTH010000054.1 GCA_013812505.1 Acidimicrobiia bacterium
CCACCCCGGCGGCCTACCCGGTGAACGCATTGCTGGCCGCAACGCACGATCAGCCGGCCGATGCTTCTTCCCTGCCATCGCAACTCCTCACCATTGAGGTGTTGCAACGACCGCTTGATTTCGCCCACAACCCGAAGACCACTAATGGTGGAACCAACGGGAGGGTGTCACGAAGCCCTCGCCGGAACGAGAACCCACTTGCGGTCTCGTTCGCCATTTGGGTTACGCCTTGTCTTCGTTGTCTTGAGCCGAGAGCGCAGCTTCGGCGGCGACGGCGTACCAAAAGAGAAATCTCATGACGTCACCTCCTTTCTCAACTCGTTCCAGCAGTGGCTGTGCGGCTTTGGTAAGTATCAATAGCTTCTTAGCTACTTACAGATTAGACTAGATGCTGGTAATAAGTCAAGTGCAATTCTCCCATTACAAGGACTACCCGCTCAAGCTGGCCGTGACCCTGGTCAACAGCGAAGACGTCCTCGCAGGCGCCGACACTCTCGACGTCTCGGCGGTGCAAGCCCTCATCAATCGCTCCGATCTCGACCGGACGTCCAAGGTCCGGCCCAGTCATCTCGAAGCTATGCGGCGGCTCCGCACTCAAGTCCGAGCAGTCTTCGAGTCTGCATCTGTGGACCAGGCTGCGACGGGGATAAATGCCATCCTGCGCGGGGCTGGAGCCACGCCGTTCGTCGGGCTCCACGGCGAGGGCCCCCACCTCCATGTGGCCCCGGACGAGAAAACTCCGGCCGGATGGCTAGGCGCCACGATCGGGATGGGGCTCGCCGAGCTGGTGGTCCACTACGGCACCGATCGATTCGGAGTTTGCTCAGCCAACGACTGCCGCGACGTGTTCATCGATGTCAGCCGCAACCATTCCCGCAAGCATTGCTCGGCTCGTTGCACCAACCGTGAAGGGGTGCGGTCGTTCCGCCGCCGGCAGTCAGCTAGTTGACGACCGTAGGCTCGCGACCTGGTCGGCCACCGAACGCCCAGCCTGAGGCGGTCGCACCACCAGGTCGGCGGATTGCACACCGGCCGCGTCGAGAACGTCGGCACTTGCTTCCGTGAAGGGACGGCCATCGAGGAGGGCGACAAGCTTTCCGACAGCGGCATGGGCCGTTCGAAACGGCACGCCTCGTCGGACCAGATTCTCGGCGATGCCGAGCGCCTCGGTGACAGGGGACGGAGCCGGCGGATGAAAGGTGGCGGTGCGGATCACCCCCGCCAGCGCCCCGCAAGAAGAAGCGAGGGTGTCGTCGAGCCAGAAGAGGGCGGGTTTGTCCTCCTGCAAGTCGCGGTTGTAGGTCAAAGGAAGGCCCTTCTGAAGAACGAGGAGAGCATTGAGGTGGCCGATCGCGGAGGCGGTCCGACCTCTCACCAGCTCTGCCACGTCCGGGTTCTTCTTGTGCGGCAGCGCGGACGAACCAGTCGCGTACGCATCGGAGAGGGAGAGCCACCCGAACTCGCTCGTTGCCCACAGCACCAGCTCCTCGGCCAGACGGGAGAGGTTGACCATCGCTTGGGTGAGGACAAAACCAAACTCGGCCGCGACATCCCGGCTTCCGACCGCGTCGAGCGAGTTGACGAAGGAGCTAGCGAATCCAAGCGCGGCCGCGGTCTGCGCTGGATCGAGGGAGAGGCTCGACCCCGCGGAGGCACCCGCCCCGAGCGGTGACTCCGCCAACCGACGGTCCAAGTCAAGAAGACGTTCACGATCGCGGGAGAGGGCCCATCCATGGGCGAGCAGGTGCTGACCGAGCGTTGAAGGCTGAGCTTGCTGAAGATGGGTGTAGGTCGGTATCGCGGTATCGGCGTGAAGCTCGGCTTGGTCCGTCAGGGCGCCGATCAGCTCGGCGAGATCGTTGCGCCGCCCCACCGCCGCGGCCCGGAGATAGAGCCGAAGGTCGAGGGCGATCTGATCGTTGCGGCTGCGACCAGTGTGAAGCTTCTCCCCCACTTCGCCGACCAATTCGATCAACCGTCGTTCGACCGCCGAATGGACATCCTCGTCTCCGTCCACAAACTCGAAGTCTTCGGCGGCGATGCGTTCGAGCCCTTCTCTGATCGTTCTCGCCTCGGCCGCAGCGATGATTCCGGTCGCGCCGAGCATCTCGACATGGGCGATGGAACCGGCAAGGTCAAAGGAAAGGAGCCTCCGGTCGGCCAGGTCGACGGTGTAGGCGAAAGCCTCGTCGGAGAGACGATCCGCGAAGCGCCCACCCCAAAGCGTCATTCGCCTTCGCGTCATTCCCCTTCTCCTAGGCGTTCCTCCCCGAGGCGGCGCAGTCGCAGTGCATTGAGACGGATAAAGCCCGCGGCGTCGGCCTGGTCGTATACGTCATCCTCCTCAAACGTGGCAGTGGCCTGGTCGTAGAGGTCATAGGTCTCCGACCGCCGGCCCTCGACGATCACATTGCCCTTGTAGAGGCGCAGCCTCGCCTCTCCGTTGACTCGCTTTTGGACTTCGTCCATGAACGCCTGCAAGGCTCGCCGCTCGGGCGAGAACCAGAAGCCGTTGTAGACCATCTCGGCATAACGGGGCGCGAGCTCGTCGCGGAGGTGGGCGACCTCACGGTCAAGAGTGATCGACTCCACCGCCCGCCGGGCATGGTGCAGCAATGTCCCGCCGGGGGTTTCGTACACACCACGGCTCTTCATGCCGACAAACCGGTTCTCGACGATGTCGACTCTGCCAACGCCGTGCCGGCCGCCAAGCCGGTTGGAAGCGGTGAGCAGATCGACGGGTCCCAGCGCGGCGCCGTCGATGGCGACCGGGTTCCCGGAGTCGAATCCAATCGTCACCACCTCTGCCGTCTCGGGGGCGGCTTCGGGATCGACCGTCATTCTGAACATTCCTGCGGGCGGTGAGACCCAGGGGTCTTCGAGCACGCCTCCCTCGTAGGAGACGTGGAGCAGGTTGGCATCGATTGAATAGGGCTTCTCGGCGGTGACCGGGACCGGGATGCCCTTTTCGGCCGCGTACTCGACGAGGTCGGCCCGTCCGCGTAACTTCCACTCTCGCCAGGGAGCGATGATCTTGATGTCAGGGTTGATGGCGTAGGCCGAAAGCTCGAAGCGGACTTGGTCGTTGCCCTTGCCAGTGGCGCCGTGAGCGATGGCGTCCGCGCCCACAGCCCTGACGGTCCGCATCATCCCTCGGGTGATGATCGGCCGGGCCAGCGAAGTTCCCAGCAGGTAGTACGACTCGTAAACGGCCCCGGCCCGTAAGGCGGGGAAGACGGCATCGGTCACGAACTCCTCCCGCAGGTCCTCGACGATCGCCTCGACCGCCCCGGTGGCGATGGCCTTGGCTCTCGCCTCTTCGACCTCCTCCCCTTGGCCGACGTCGGCGGTGTAGGTGACGACCTCGGCCCCTTTCTCCTGGATCAACCAGGCCAGGATCACTGACGTGTCGAGTCCACCCGAATAGGCCAAGACCACCTTCATCGGGTGTCCCCGATCAGCTCCAGGCGGTTCTTCAGGTCGAGGCCGCCGCCCGGCTCCGCCGCCACCAAAAGCACCGTGTCATCTCCCGCGACCGATCCCAACATCCCTTCCATCTGCGAGCCGTCGATGGCGGCGGCTACCACCTGGGCAGCTCCGGGTGGAGTCTTCAAGATGACGAGGTTGCCCGAGCTGGCAAAGCTCTGCACGTATTCGCCGATGGCGCGGGCGAGGTGGGCATCGGCGTGGATGGCACGCCGGAAGCGATAGTGGCCGCCGTTCTTGAGCACCCCCATCGCCCCCAGATCGCGCGACACGGTCGCCTGGGTCACATCGAATCCCTGTTGATGCAATCCGTAAACGAGCTCGGCCTGGCTCGAGATCAGGTTCTCTTCGATCATCCGGCGGAGAGCGCGGCGACGTGAGGCGGTGTCGGCCGTCATGCCAGTGCCTGGCGGAACCGATCAATACCCAGCTCGACCTCGTCGGCCGTGACCGAAAGCGGAGGAGTAAACCGGATCGCGTCGGGCCGAACGGCATTGACCACCAGCCCGTGTTGCAGCGCCGAAGAGGCGACCTCGTTGGCGCGCTCGTGGTCGAGCTGAGCCGCGAGGAGAAGGCCCTTGCCCCGGACTTGCTTAACCCCCTGAAGTAAAGACAGACCGCGTTGTAGTTGACTGGACCGGGCCCGGCAGTTCTTGAGGAATCCCTCGCTCTCGATGATGTCGAGGACCGCCAGCGCGGCGGAGCAGATCACGGGTCCGCCGCCGAAGGTGGTGCCGTGGTCTCCGGGCGCGAACGCGCTCGCTACCTTCTCGGTAGCGAGACAAGCTCCGATCGGCAGACCGTTGGCGAGCGCCTTGGCTGTCGTCGCGATGTCGGGACTGATCCCGAGGGATTGCCATGAGTACCACTCACCGGTGCGCCCGACGCCCGCTTGGACGTCGTCGATGATGAGCAAAGTGCCGGTGGCGTCGCACAGCTGCCGAACTTCGTGAAGGTAATCGTCGGGCAGCGGGATCACCCCGCCTTCGGCTTGCACAGTTTCGAGCATGACCGCCGCCGTTCGCTGGTCGACGAGTTGGGTCAGTACCTCGAGGTTTCCTGCTTCAACCTGTATGAAGCCCGCCGGCAAGGGTTGGAAGGTTGCCTGCTTTCCGGGCTGCCCGGTGGCGGCAAGGGTCGCCAGGGTGCGCCCATGAAAGCTGTCAAGCAGGGAGATCACCTCATATCGATCCGGACCGAAATGCTTTTGGCCGTAGCGGCGGGCCAACTTGATCGCCGCTTCGTTGGCGGTGGCGCCGTCGTTGGTAAAGAACACCCGGTCGAGACCGGAGATGTCGGCGAGACGCTCAGCGAGCGTGATCATCGGTTCGGTCGAGTACAGGTTGGAAACGTGGACCAAGGTGTCCATCTGTTTTGCCACCGCCGCGGTGACCGCCGGATGGGCGTGTCCGATCGCCACCACCGCCAGTCCGCCAAGGAAGTCGAGGTAGTCCTTGCCTTGGTCGTCATACAGCCAGGACCCCTCGCCACGAACGAAGGTGACCTCGGATCGGGAGTAGGTGTCCATCAAAGCGTTCATTGGCAATGCGGTCATTGGGTGACCATCGTTCCGATCCCCTCCGGGGTGAAGATTTCGAGCAGCAAGGCGTGCTGCATGCGGCCGTCGAGGATGTGGGCCTGGGCGACCCCGCCAAGGAGGGCGTTGCGAGATGATTCGAGCTTGGGTCGCATCCCTCCGGCAATCTCATCGGTCCCGAGGAGGTTTTCGAGCTCGGACGCCGACATGCGCGAGATGAGGGAGCCGGCGTCAGCGCGGACTCGGCGGACGCCTTCGACATCGGTGAGATAGATCAGCTTCTGCGCGCTGAGGGCGATCGCGAGGGAGGCGGCGGCGACATCGGCGTTCAGGTTGTACACCTTTCCCTCGGGGCCGGTGGCGAGCGGGGCGATCACCGGCACCATCCCCGCTTCGAGCAGATCGTCGAGCAACGTCGTGTCGACTTGTTCGGTTTCACCGACGAGGCCGAGTTCTCCTCCGAGCGCACGGGCGCTCAGCATCCCACCATCAAGCCCGGTGAGACCGACCGCGGGACAACCATGACCGTTGAGCAGACTGACGATTCGCGGATTGATATCGCCCGCCAGCACCCTTTGCACCACCGCCATCGCCTCGGGTCCGGTGACTCGCTGTCCGTCCTCGAACCTGGGCTCGATCCCCGACCTCCTCATCTCGGCCGAGATCTGGGGGCCACCGCCGTGGACAACCACCGGCCGGATCCCGACCATCGCCAGCAAGGTCACGTCGCCCGCAAAGCTCGCCTGCAGCTCGGGGTCGTCCATGGTCGTACCGCCTAACTTGACGACCACCGTCCTTCCCCGAAACGCCTTGATGTAGGGCAACGCCTCCATCAGGATGCGGGCCTTCCCCATCGAGTTAGAAATGCGACTCTTGACCGGGTTGGGACTGGAGTGACCGGTCACGGCATCCATCCCGAGGTCGTCAGGCCCTCGGTTTCGTCATACCCGACCATCAGATTGGCCGCTTGCACCGCCTGACCCGCCGCACCTTTGCCCAGGTTGTCAATCGCGCACTGAGCAATGACGACTCCTTGCCGTTCGTCGACAAACGCTGCGACGAGCGCTCGATTGGAACCGACCGTCCATCGGGTCTGCGGTGGCCGGTCGATCACTTCGACAAACGGTGCCTCGGTGTAGGCCGCCGCGAGAACCTCGCTCGGGTTGTCGTCAGTGAGCAGTTGGGTGGTGACGGTGGCGAGGAGGCCGCGTTGCATCGGGACCAGGTGCGGAGTGAAGGTCACGATCGCTTCGGTGGCGCCGAGCAGCTCGAGTCCCATCTCGATCTCCGCACGATGCCGGTGATTGGCGATCCCATAGGCGCGAACGCCCTCGGCTACCTCACCAAACAGAAGCTCGTCTTTCAGCGATCGGCCGGCTCCGGTCACTCCCGACATGCAGTCGGCGACAATTCCCGTGGCTGACACCACCCCGGCTTGAACCAACGGGCCAATGGCGAGCAGGATGGCGGTGGGATAGCAACCGGGGCTGGCAACGGCGGACCCGTCTTTGACGTCGAAGAGCTCTGGCAGCCCATACCGCCACTGAGGGTCGAACCGATAATCGCTGCCGAGATCGACAACCTTGACGCCTTGCTCGCGCAACTCTCGGCCAAGTGCTGCGGACGCCCCATGCGGCAACGCGAGGAAAGCGATGTCGAGCGGGCCTACCTCAGCGCTAATGGCACCCAGCGGCCTTGTTCCGTTGCGAAGCTGCGGGTGGACGTCGGCGAGCGTTCCCCCTTCGTGGCTATGCGCGCCGAGGTGGACCAGGTCGAAGCCATCGTGGTCGTCCAAGATGCGAATGAGCTCGCCACCCGCAAATCCGCTAGCACCAAGCACCGCCGTTTTCAACGTCATCTTCTGTTAGTATACGCATATACACTGCCGCCTGAATCCCGGCCCTCTCCCCTGCCGGAAGTGTCCGGACTGGATACTTCCGCAGGGGAGAGGGTCAGGAGCGCTCGTTGTACCAGTCCTCGACCATGGCGAGCGCCTCTTCAACCGAGTAGGGGCCTTGCTCGATGCGTCGTTCGTAGAGCAGCTCCATGATCTCGCCGACCAGCGGGCCGGGTTTGATGCCGAGACGTTCCATGACTTGGTGACCGTCGATGGGGGGACGCAACGAGTCGAGTTCTTCTTGCTTGCCCAACTCTTCGATGCGCAACTCCAACTCGTCGATGCGGCGACTGATGTCGTCGGCTTTGCGGGCGTTGGCGGTGGTGACATCACAGCGAACCAATTCGTTCAGCGATTCGAGCAGATCGCCGGCGTCGCGCACGTAGCGACGGACGGCCGCATCTGACCAGCCCATCCGGAGGGTGTGGGGGCGGAGGTGGAGGAACACCAGCCGGCCGACATCATCGATCAGCTCCTTGGAGTAACGGAGAGCGCGGAGTCGGTCACGGGCCATCCGTTGCCCGACAACCTCATGATGATGGAAGCTGACCCCTTCGGGCCCGTACTCGCGAGTCGCAGGTTTGCCGATGTCGTGGAGGAGCGCGGCCAATCTGATCGTCAGCTCAGGCCGGGTCTTGTCGAGCACTGCGAGCGAATGCGACAACACGTCCTTGTGCTGGTGGACCGGGTCTTGGGCCATGGCCAACGCGCCGAGCTCGGGGAGGAACCAGTTGGCCAGCCCGGTTTTGACCACTCCCGATAGGGCTGAACTCGGCGCAGGTGCCACTATCAGCTTGGAGAGTTCGTCGCGAATGCGCTCGGCGGAGATGATTTCGAGACGGGGCGAGAGTCGGGTCGCCGCCTCCCACACTCGGGGGACGATTTCGAAACCAAGTGTGGCGTGGAACCGAAACAGCCGCAGCATTCGGAGCGGGTCGTCGCTGAAGGAGATGTCGGGATCGAGGGGCGTGTCGAGCCGTCCCACGGCTAAATCCTGTAAGCCCCCATAGGGATCGGCCGTCTCGAGCGCCGGCAGCCGTAAGGCAATAGCGTTGATCGTGAAGTCACGTCGGGAGAGGTCTTCCTCGATCGTGCTCGAATAGGTGACCGTTGGCTTGCGGCTCTCGTCGCGATAGATCTCCGAGCGGAATGTCGTGATCTCGGCGCGAAGCGACCGCTTGTGGACTTTGATGGTCCCGAATGCCTCGCCAACTCGATAGACCTCATCGGCCCAACGGCTGACGATCTTCCGAGTCGCGGGTGGCAGCGCGTCGGTGGCGAAGTCGAGGTCCTCGTGATCACGATCCAAGAACGCGTCGCGGACCGAGCCTCCCACAAGGAAGAACTGGTAGCCGGCGGCTTCGAAGAGGTCGGCTAGCTCGCGACTCGGACTTCCCGGCTCGACCAACCAGGAGAGCCGGTTGGGGGTCATTGGGGGCGAGGATAGGGTCGAGGGAACCCGACCTCTCAAGACATTCTCAAGCAATGCCGATACAAGCGACTCAACCCTCGAAGGGAGTTGGATTCATCGTGGAAACTGGCATCGAAGAGCTGTTGCAGCGGGCGGTGTCAGCCGGCGCGTCCGATCTCCATCTCAAGGTGGGCTCGCCTCCGGTAGTCCGCGTCGCCGGCGAGCTGCGCCGTCTGCACGGTGTCGCCAGCCTCCGCCCCGACGACACCGAAGCCATCGCCCAAGTGGTGTTCACTCAGCGGGCGGTGAAGGAGTTCAAGGAACGCGGCGACGCCGACTTTGCCTTCGGACGCCCCGACCTGGGACGGTTCCGCGTCACCGCGTTTCGCCAACGCGGATCGATCAGCTTGGTGATGCGCCGGGTGCCATCCGACTCGCTGAACTTCGAGGAGCTCGGCCTACCCCCGATCCTGCGCCGATTGGCCAGCGAGCCGAAGGGCCTCCTCCTCGTCACCGGACCCTCGGGCTCGGGGAAAACCTCGACGATGTCGGCGATGATCGACCACATCAACAGCACCAAGCCGGTTTCGATCGTCACCGTCGAGGACCCGATCGAGGTGCTTCATCCCGACAAGCTGGCCGTGGTGGCGCAACGGGAGGTAGGGGTCGACACTGCCACCTTCGCCGAGGCGATCCAGCGCGCAGTTCGCCAGGACGCGGACGTGATCGCGGTCTCGCACATCGACAATTTCGAGACCGCACGGGCCGCGATCGGCGCGGCTGAGACCGGCCACTTGGTGATCTCTTCCATGCACACGGTCGACCCAGCCGACACGATCACTCGTATTGTCGGCTATTACCCGGTGAGCGAGCAGGCCTTGGCCCGCCGCCAACTGGCCGCCCATCTGCGAGCCATCATCAGCCAACGCTTGCTCGAAACCACCGACGGTGGGTCACGAGTGCTCGCCACTGAGCTCTTGACCAACAACGAGCGGGCGCGGGATCGAATTCTCGATGGAACTCTCACCAGCAGCCTCGATGAGGTACTGAAAGAGTCCGAGTTCTCGGGCATGCACACTTTCGACCAGACCCTGCAAACGCTGGTCTTAAGCCGGCGCATCTCGGTGCGGTCGGCGCTCCCCCACTCTCGGAATCCGCACGAGCTGCGGGCGCGGGCGCTCGAGGCGGGTCTCGAGCTTTAGGACCAACGCAACACGGCTCCTGCCTGGTTGGTCCTTGTGACGCCGGTGACCTGGGCGAGCCCGTGGGGGAGTTCGTAGGAATCGGTGTTCGCACAGCCGCCGCTGCTTTCACTCTGGTAGGTGAGGCTTACGCCTTCGGGTCGCAAGGCGGCGCCGTCGACTGCCACGGCTGAGGGCGACGACCAGATGGCTGCGACCGGCGGTGCTTCACATCGGCAGAATGCCTCGGTCCAGACCATGAGCCCGACGAGCGCATCCCCCGGTGAAAAGAGGCTGCGAACTTCCGTTTGGATCTCTTGTTCGAGGTCGATCACTGAGCCTTTCCACCAGCCCTCCCCTCGTTCGCCGTCCTTGCTAATAACCAGTCGATACGGGATCCCCGGGCGCCACGGATAGTCGCGGGTGTGAGGATTTGCCATTGCCGAGGCCAGCGCCGAAGTGCTCCCGTCGAGAATCGACCCGTCGCTGGCGTAACCACCCCAATTGACAGCAGTGCTGTCCGGGTGACCGGTATGCCACTGCAACCCGATATGAGCCCCGCCGCTGGTACCGCCCTTTCCAGCAAAGCTGGCCTGCAGCGCCCAGAAGTAGAGGTCCGGCAAAACGGGTGCGGCCGGAATTACCAAGGTCACGCCAACTTCTGTCGCCTCGATTGGCGGCATCCAATGCAAGTGGAATGAAGAGACGGCATTGCTCGATGTGGGATAGCCGGTTGTGCGCGTGTCACAACCTCCAGAAGGTGCTGAAGATTTGCTCGGCCTCCTCGACCACGGTGAAGGCTTCGGGGGGAGATGTTCGTAGAACCCCTGTGGGCTCGTTCCAGTCGTCGACCAGACCGCGCACCATCGCTGCCGCCGACGTCTCGATCGCCGCCAGGTCGTAACCGCCTTCAAGAAAGACGATCACCGGTGCTGACGGTGCCGCTTGCCGGACCTTTTTCGCCATGAACCCGTAGTCCGCTGAGTCAAGCGACAGATCGGCCAGCGGATCATCGACATGGGCGTCGAACCCGGCGGAGATGAGAATGTAGTCGGGCTCGAACTGTCTGACGATGGGGCCGACTAGTCGCGCAAACGCCTGCCGGTAAACATCACCGCCGGTCCCGGCGGGGAAGGGGAGGTTCACCGTGGTTCCGTTTGCCCCGGTTTCGCTGAGGAGTCCGGTCAGCGGGTAGAAGGGACTCTGGTGGAGGCTGACATAGAGGGTGCCAGGATCGTCCGCCACGGCCACTTGCGTCCCGTTGCCGTGATGAACGTCCCAATCGACGATTGCCACCTTCTCCCCCCTGTCTCGAATTTCAGCGGTGGCGACCGCGATGTTGTTGAGAAAGCAAAACCCCATTGCCCGCCGTCGGAGGGCATGATGGCCAGGCGGCCTCACGCCCAGGAGGGCAATCTCGGCGCCTTCGCGCAGAGCCATTCCGCCGGCGCCGGCCGCCCGTAAAGCCGCTTCCCAGGTGGAGGAGTCGACCCAGGTGTCGGAGTCGACAATGCCTCCGCCGGTCTGCGAGAAATCGCGGAGGTTGTCGAGATAGACGGCATCGTGCACTGCCTCGATCCATTTTCGCTCAGCGACCTCCGAAGCCAGCCGCTTGGCCGACACCCCGCTCGCGTTGATACCTGCTTCGAAGGCGCGGAGCCTTTCCGGTCGCTCGGGATGTCCGCTTCCGGCCAGGTGCTCGAGACAGGCGGGATGCGTGATGTAGACGACCTCCACTCCCATACTCTCCCATAGCCATATTCTCTGAGATGTGAAGTCACATGGGCTCAGAGTTCGCGGCGACTGGCCCGACCTCATGCAAATGTCGCAGGGTTGGGCCAAGGCTTGGGCCCGACCATGGAACGACGACTTTCCGGCCGTCGCCCTGCGGCTCGAGCGAGGCAATGCTCGCTTTCTGCGAGCCTGCACCGAGCTCGTCCGGGAACTTGCCACCCCGGTCCTATCACCCGCGCTCTTGCCTTCGCGGACGAGCCTCTGGACGGACGCCGGCTACGAAGTGTCCGACCAACTGTTGCTGTTGGAACACGATCTGCGCGACATCCCCGCCGGAACCCTTGGGTCGGATATCGCCGCCGGCGGTTTCGAACCAGCCGACGAGCTCTATCAAATCGACCAAGTGGCGTTTCCGGTTCGGTGGCGTCTGGGTCGCCGCGGCCTCGAGGAAAGCATCGAAGCAACAGTTCGGACGGTGGTTCATAGGGTCTCCGACCAGGAAGGAACCACCGGCTTTTCCGTCGCCGGCGTCGGCCTCGGCCAGGGATACCTGCAGCGGCTGGCGGTGCATCCCCGGGCCCAGGGACTCGGCCACGGCACGGCCCTGGTCCGGGCGAGCCTGTTATGGGCTCGAAGACATGGGGCCCGGGCGGTGCTGGTCAACACCCAGGCCGAAAACGAGAGGGCCCGCCAACTCTACGAGCGCACCGGCTTTCGACCGGTTCCGGGGGGCCTCGTCGTCATGGCCGCCGCGCCGGACTGATCGTCGATGCCGCCGCCGCTCCCTGCCCGATATCGCCTGGAGGTGCGGCTTGGTCGCGATGACGACATCGAAGAATGGCTGGCGACCGACGAGCATCTCGACCGCCCGGTCCTGATCCGGCTGCTGGGCCCCGACGCCGACGACCGCCGCCGCAGAGAGTTCCTGGCAATCGTCCAGGCGGCGGCAGCAGTGCGCCATCCCAACCTGGAACCGATCTTCGAAGCTGAAGAGGTCGCCGGCGGCGCCTATTTCGTCTGCGAGTGGAACGGCGGCATGACCCTAGCCAGCCGCCTCGAGGCCGGAGAAACGCTCGACTACTCAGAGTTTGCCGAGAATGCGGCCGGCTTGGCCGGTGCCTTGGCGGCGCTCCACCGCGCTGGACTGAACCATGGCGCTATTGAGTCGAGAGCGGTGCTCTACACCATCTCCCGCCCCGCCCGGCTGGGCGGATTCGGCCGGTCGCGTCGTTTTCTGGCGACCCCGGCTGGCGACGTCGCCGATCTTGCGGCGGTGCTCGAACAGTCTCTCACCGGATTCGCCCCGGGCGGACCGCCACCGTCCGAAGTCATTGACGGAGTGCCGCCCGAGCTCGATGGGATCCTGCAAAAGGCGCGCAACGGAGACCTCGATGCCGACTCGTTCTCCCATGCCCTCGACGCCATCCCACGGCCACTGCCACCGGTGGACTCGCCGACTCGCAGCTTGAGAGTCCTGATCCTGGCCGGCATCCTGATCGCGCTCGCGGCCGGGCTCATCTGGCTCGGTCGGTTCCTCAGCGGCGGCAGCGGGCTGCCGGTCATCCCGCAATCGCGAGCGACCGTTCCCAGCCCGACCGTCGCCACCACCACCATCACCACGCTGGTTGAGGGAGTCGAGCCTCCGCCAGCGATTGTCGCAGCCAGCGCCTTCGACCCATTTGGCGAGGGTGGGGAGAACGATCAGAGCGTCGGCCAGGCGATCGACGGCAATGCAGATACGACCTGGCGAACCGAGCGCTACCGCGATCCGATGGAACTGCTGAAGCCCGGCGTCGGCGTGGTTGTCAGCACTACCGGCCTGCCCACCACGATGGAGGTGGCAGGGTTGCAGGCAGGCGCCAACTTCTCCGTCCGCTGGGCCGAAGCCATCCTCGCCACCCCCGAGGAATGGGAAACCGTTCTGAGCGGCACGAGCGAGGGCGGGCCGGTCCGCCTCCAGCTACCGCCCCGTCGGGATGGGCATTGGCTGTTGTGGTTCAGCTCGCTACCCCTGCAGGGCGACGGCGCCTATTGGGTGACGATCGGGGAGATAACCTTCAATCGATGACCGCAGGCAGTGACGATGCGGTGCTGCTCGAGCGGGTAGTTGGGGGCGACCACGATGCCTTCTCAACTCTCATGCGCAGACACCAGGACCGGGTGTTCTCGGTGTGCCTGCGGGTCATGAGCAACCGCAGCGCCGCCCTCGATGCCACCCAGGAGACTTTCCTGACGGTCTACCGCAAGGCCAGTCAATATCGGGCGACGGCCGCGGTGGGGACCTGGATCTATCGGATCGCGGTCAACACTTGCTACGACCTTTTGCGCAAGGAGCGGCGCCGGCCTTCCGAACCGATGCCCGACTACCTCGATCCCGCCGACCCGAATGCGGGTGACAGGTTTGACTCGGTCGAGCTCGCTCCTTCGATCGCCGCCGCGCTCGCCAGCCTCTCGCCCGAGTTCCGGGCGGTCGTGGTCCTTTCCGACATCGAGGGATATGCCCTCCCCGAGCTGGCCGAACTGCTCGAGCTCCCGCTGGGAACGGTCAAATCACGGCTCTTCCGGGCCCGAAAGCAGCTCGCCTCGCAATTGGGGAACCTTTTGGGGGGCACGGAGCATCCAAGTTGAGCCCCATGAACCACACAGAACACGACCACGACCTCATCGCCGGCTACGCCAGTGGCCACGAGGCCGACCGCGTCCAAGCCGAGGCGCTGCTCTCGAGCTGTCCAGACTGCGCAGCCGACTATCGAGAGCAGTTGTCGGTCAAAGGAGTGCTGGGGACGGTGCCCGCGGCGCGATTGACCGAGGCCGAAGCGGCGGGTTTGACACAGGTCGTCATGAGCCAAATGCCGGCTCCGATGATCGGCTCAGTAGTCGACATTGGCACGGCCCGGGCCCAGAAGCCTTTGTCCCCGATTTGGGGGCGGATGACAGCCGTGGCGGCGCTGCTGGCGGGGGTGGTTCTCGTCGGCACGGTCATCACATCGGGCGGAGGAGGTAGCACCGCCGCAACTACGGGCGCATTCGAAACTCAGTTGGCCGAACGCTCCCCCGACGCCTTGACCGCAACGACGGCCGCTACCGCAGCCACCACTGCCGCGCCAGGTGAGGCCACTGGCGCCGCAACCACGTTCGCCAGCGACACGGCAGGAGATGCTGACTCGATCGACGCGGTCGCCGCCGAGGCAGAGCGAATGATGTCCCAACTGAACAACGAGGACAGCTCACAAACCACCGCCGCCGCCACGACTCTCGCCTACTCCGACGCCTGCCCGGAGCTGGCCGAGCTCGAGATCCTCGCGAGCGCCGACGCATCCCTCGACGACCGTCCGGTGGTGATCCTGATTGTCGAAAGCGACTCCGGACGAGTCGCCCAAGCCTTCTACACCGACGATTGCACGGAGATCGATCTAACTCCGAACGACTAGGTGCCGGCCACCTCGTAAACGGTCCAATCGCCGACCGCGAACACTGCCGGAAAGTCGTAGACGGCTTTCGTGACGACGTAGTCGATGGGGAGGACGGCGAGCTGGTCTTGAGGGACTTTGGCGAACTCCTCCTCCCATATCCGGGTCGACCGGAACCCGGAGGCAAAGAACCCTGACGGCATGACGTCCTCCAACCTCGCTCGCCACTCGGGGATTCGGTCATAGGGGATCGCCGACCAGCTCACGTACTGGGAGCGCTCGCTCAAGTAGAACAAGTCATCGCGGGCGGGCGGTCCGAGAACGACCGCGTCATTGGGGGTCTGGTCGGCGACGAAGGCCAATGTCCTCTCGACATCGCTTACCGGCGAGCGGGCGACCTGGACATTCTCACGAACCTGACTCGCCAGCCCCACCACGGGATTCCAGATCACCAGCAGCCCGACAATCGCCAGCAGCCCGGTGACGGCGGGCACGAGCGAGGCTCGGGTGGGCTGGCCGGCTGGCCACAACTCCCGGAGGCGGCGCCGGCTGGCGAGGGCCGCCAGGTTCAGCAGGAACAGGATCGGCGCCAGCGCGGGCAGGATTCGGAATGGGAGCAACACCAAAAAAGATGAGATTCCCAGCACCCGGGCGATCACACCCAGCGCTACCGGAATCAGACCCACCACCTGCAAGATTCCGAGGAGTCGATGGGCGAATTCGGTGCGCCAGCGCCAGGCGAAGGCCAGGTTGAAAGCCAGCATGAGCACGAGCAAAACAGGGCCCCGAACCCCGAAGGAGAACGGGTCCGTATGGAAGGGAATCTTCTGCAGGGCGAGAAACCTGGCGTCGCCCGCCGACATGTTCGCCTCGAGAAATGACAACAACTGGGGAATGACACCGGGCAGGGCGGCAAGGGCCGGCAGCCAGATCCAGCGCAAGGACTGGAAGCGGGTTTCGCGCAACACCAACAGCGAGATCACTAAGGCACTCGAGCCCCAGATGCCAACCCCGGGGTGGAACGCGAAGGCCAAACCCGAGGCCAACAAGGCCCAGGGAACCTTCTTGTCGAGCGCCAGCGCCAGGGCGCCGAGCAGCAAGGCATAGGACACCGATCGGGCCTGGAACTCCGAGATGACCCGGGTGGCCCCTACTCCCATGCTCTGGCTCAAGCCCAGCCAGAGGACGACCCCGATGGCGCTGTACAAGGGCCGAGCCCCCAGCCGGCGGCCGATCGCCAGCAATGCCCATCCAATCGCCGCCCAGGTCAGGAGACGCCCGGCCCAGGCCACGGCCTCGATCCCGAAGACATCGGTGAGCGGACCGAAGACATTCAGCCAGACAAAGAACTCCTCAAACCCCGCGCTGAAGGTCCAGTCGCCCGGGAGGTACGTGGGGTCCGCCCGGTGGCGCAGCAGCGTCAAATAGATCAGCTCGTTCTCGAAAGGCACCTTGAGACCCACCGTCAATAGGCTGGCGACAAGGATCAGGGCAGTTCCGAGGAAATTTTCGAGCCAATTAGGACGCTCGGCCTTCAAATCTTCCGTTGCACCCTCCATTCGGGGCAATAGCATAATTTGTGGGCACTTGGAAGAATGGGAGGCCGGGGTGGGCAAGGTGGAGGATGCGCCGAACGTTCGGTTGCCGTCCGATCAGGATCTGAGCGGGCGTTCCTTCGGTGAACTCGAGGTGAACTACCTGAACGAGGTGCTTGCCTCGGGGACTCTCTTCGCCCCCAAAGGTCAGTTCGTCAAGCGTCTCGAGCGCGACTTCGCGTCCTATCTGGGGCTGGAGAACGTCGTTGCTTGTTCTTCCGGCACTGGCGCGATCCATTCGGTCTTGGCGGCTTGCGACTTCGAGCCGGGGAGCGAGGTCATCACATCGGGCATCACCGACATGGGGGCGGTCGCTCCAATTCTTTACCAGGGGCTGATCCCCGTCTTTGCCGATGTCGATGCCGAAAGCGGGCTCCTGACCGCTGGCAGCATTTCGGAACGGCTGAGCCCTCGTACGAGGGCAATCATCGTGACCCATCTCTTCGGCAACCCCTGTGAGATGCCGCCGATCATCGACTTGGCGCGAGCTCACGGACTATTCGTGCTCGAGGACTGCGCCCAGGCCTATGGAGCGACGAGCCACGGGCGGCTCACGGGGACGATGGGCGATGCGGCCGTGTTCAGCCTGCAGCAAGGCAAGCACATCACCGCCGGCGAAGGCGGGCTGGTAGCGACCAACCAGCGGTCGCTCGCCGATCGCGTTCGGCGTTTTATCAACAAGGCCTGGGACTACGACGCGCCCTCGTCGGACCACGATTTCTTGGCCCTCAACTATCGGATGTCCGAGCTCGCCGGTGCGGTTGCCCTCGCCCAGTTGAGCCGTCTCGACGAAACGGTGAAACAGCGGGTGGCCACCGCGGGCGCGCTCAGTGAAATGATTGAAGGGATCGAAGGCATCCGGCCCACGCCAGTCAGCACTGACAGCGAGCACAGCTACTGGCGCTACCCGCTCTTGGTTGACCTCGCAGGTGGGCCCGCCGCCCTGGCCGCGACCCTGCGGGACGCGAGCGTCCCCTCGGCGCCGCGCTACATCAAGAAACCGGCCTTCCAGTGCGGAGTCTTCGTCGACCAGAAGACGTTTGGAACCAGCCGTTACCCATTCACTTTGGCCAGTGCCGAAGCCTTGGATTATCGGGTCGAGCGGTTTCCGGGAACGTTTCGATATCTCGACCGTGTGCTCGTTCTCCCCTGGAACGAACGGTTCGATCAGTCGACAGCCGAATCGCTGGCCTCAGCGTTACGCGGGGGCGTCGAGAAGCTGCGAGGAGGCTCATGACCGCGCTGCGCTTTGGTCTCATCGGCGCCGGACGGATCGGAAGTGTTTATGCGCCGGTGCTCGCAACGTGCGAGGACATCAAGGTCGTCGGGGTAGTTGACACTCAGATCGAACCCGCCGAAAGAATTGCCCGCGAACTCGATTCGCGCGTCTATCCGGACCATCTCGCGCTGGCGGAAGCGGGAGTAGATGCGGCACTGATCTGTACCCCACCCAACACTCATGCAACGATCGCGCTCGACCTTCTGACTCGGGGCATTCATGTCATGTGCGAGAAGCCGCTGGCGATCTCGGTGGCGGAAGCCCATGCCATGCTGGACGCTGCCCGCCAGTCGGGAGCGGTGCTGACGATGGCATCCAAGTTTCGCTACGTCGGCGATGTCGTAAGGGCGCGCAGCATCGTCGCTTCCGGGATCCTCGGCGAGATCATCCTGCTCGAGAACACGTTCGCCTCGCGGGTGGAGATGTCGAATCGGTGGAACTCCGACCGCAATGTCGCCGGTGGCGGCGTGCTCATCGATAACGGCACCCACTCAGTCGACATCGTCCGCTTTTTCCTCGGCCCCATCGCCCAAGTGATGGCGGTCGAGGGTCGCCGGGTGCAAAGCCTCGAAGTCGAAGACACCGCCCAGGTGTTTCTTCGCAGCCACGATGCCGTGCGGGCGACCGTCGATCTCTCCTGGACTCTCGACAAGGAGCGCGACAGCTATCTCGACATCTACGGGTCCGAAGGCACTGTTCGGGTGGGGTGGACGGACTCACGATTTCGTCAATCCTCAAGTCCGAGCTGGGTCGTCTTCGGGCACGGCTACGACAAGTTCAAGGCCGTGGCCGATCAGCTCACCAACTTCAGCGCGGCGATTAGGGGTCGCGAGCCTCTGCGGGTCACCGCCGAAGATGGGCTGGCGTCCGTCAAGGTGATCGATGCTGCCTACGCATCGCTCGGCGCCCATGACTGGGTCGGAGTCGAAGGTCCGACCGATCCTGCACTCGCCCGGTGAGCCGGCTCCCCTTCATTCACGAAACCGCCAATGTGGAAAAGGGGGTGGAGATCGGTGAAGGAACTGCAGTTTGGGACACGGTTCATATCCGCGCCCCGAGCCGGATCGGCGAGGATTGCATTATCGGGGAGAAGACCTACATCGCCTACGACGTCGAGATTGGGAACAAAGTCAAGATCAACGCCCAGGTCTACATCTGCGCCGGGGTCGAAATCGAAGACGGAGTGATGGTCAGCGCCGGCACGGTGTTCACCAACGACCGCTTTCCCCGCGCCACCGACCCCGAGCTCGCCACCCTGCGACCATCGGAGCCGGATGCGGACCTGGCCCGGACAATTGTGCGCGAGGGGGCGACCATAGGAGCCGGGGCGGTGATCGGGCCTGGGATCGAGCTCGGACGTTGGAGCATGATCGGCATGGGCAGCATCGTCACCAAGCCGGTGCCCGCCTTTCATCTCGCGCTCGGCAACCCGGCCCGCAGTTTCGGCGCGGTCTGTCGTTGCGGGCAACCGTTAATCCGCTTTCAAGCCGACACCGAGCCATCGGCAGAACTCGTCTGCCAGCGCTGCGCACGCCTCTACTCGCTCAAATCGGGTGAGGTGATCGAACGATGAGCCGCGAACGAGTCGCCGTGGTCGGCGGCGGAATGCTCGGTTCGGTGGTGGCGCTACGACTCGCCCGCGCTGGTCGCGACGTGACGCTGTATGAGGCCGCGCCGGCGCTGGGTGGGCTTGCTTCCGCGTGGCAATTGGGCGACGTGCACTGGGACCGGCATTACCACGTCACCTTGCTGTCGGACAGCTACCTCCGCGCCGTGCTCGACGAGCTCGGCCTCGACTCCGAGATCCGGTGGGTCGAGACCAAAACCGGAAGCCTCTTCGCGGGCAAGGTCTATTCGGTCTCCAACACTCTCGAGTTCCTACGCTTCCCGCCCCTCTCGCTGATCGACAAGGCCCGGCTCGGGTTCACGATCTTCTACGGCTCGCGGGTGCGGAACTGGCGGCGACTCGATGTGACTCGAGTCGAAGATTGGCTGGTCCGCTGGTCGGGCCGCAAGGTGTTCAACCGCTTTTGGCTGCCTTTGCTCCAGTCGAAGCTCGGTGACGAGTACCGGGTCACCTCGGCGGCTTTCATTTGGGCAACGATTCAGCGGCTTTACGCGGCGCGACGAACCGGGTTGAAAAAGGAGCTGTTCGGCTATGTGCCCGGCGGCTACGCCCGCATCCTCGAGCGATTAGGGGCAGCTTTGGCCGCGGCCGGGGTCGAGGTGCGGTTGGGCGCCGCGGTCAAGACAATCACCACCCAGCGGGAAGTGCAGACCGAAAAGGGAAGCGAAACCTACGATCGCGTCGTCGTCACCACCCCATCGCCGCTGGCGGCCCGCCTCATCGAAGGGTTGAGCCAAACCGAGGCAAAGGCGTTTGCTCGCCGATACCAGGGGATCGTCTGCGTCTCGATCCTCACCCGGCGGCCGCTCCAAGGCTTTTACGTCACCTATCTCCACGACCCTGCCCCGTTCACCGCCGTGATCGAGATGTCGGCGTTGGTTGATCCAAGCCAGTTCGGGGGGCGCAGCTTGCTTTATCTCCCCAAGTACCTGCCGTCCGACTCTCCCCTCTTCGACCGGCCCGACGAAGAGTTTGCGGCCGAGTTCCTCGCGGCGCTCGAGAAGATCTATCCCGAGTTTGATCGCAGCGACGTCGAGGCGATCAAGATCTCCCGCGCCCGGCAGGTGTTCGCGCTGTCGACTCTGGGCTACGCCCAAACCGTGCCTCCGTTTGACACGTCGATCGAGCGGATCCACCTGATCTCGTCGGCGCAGATCGTGAACGGGACCCTCAACGTCAACGAGACCATCAAGCTGGCCGAAGCCGGGGTCGAGCACCTACTCGGAGCTCAGCCGGTGCCTGACCGATTACCTTCTCCGGGGGCAGCCCGCACATGAAGGACCGACGCCTGGCCAGTGTTTCTCTCGACCTCGACAACAAGTGGTCGTACCTGAAGACCCACGGCGATCCCGATTGGCGATCGTTCCCAAGCTATCTCGACGTCCTGCTTCCGATGGTTCTCGATTTCCTCGGCCGGCACAGCCTGCAAATCACGTTCTTCGTCGTGGGACAAGACGCAGCCTTGGTAGAGAATGCCCAGCTTTTCTCGATGCTCGGCGCCTCAGGCCACGAAATCGCCAACCACTCTTTCCACCACGAGCCCTGGCTCCATCGCAAGTCGTCCGAAGAGATTCGCCTTGAGCTGAAAGACGCCCACGAGGCGATCGTCGCCGCGACGACTCAGAGCCCCGAGGGATTCCGCGGCCCCGGCTTCAGCCTTTCCGAGGACACCCTCCTTACCCTGAGTGACCTCGGATACCGGTACGACGCCTCGACGCTGCCGACCTTCATCGGACCTCTCGCCCGCGCCTACTACTTCCGAACCGCCAAGCTCCCGCCGGAGGCGCGCACCGAACGTGAGCAACTCTTCGGATCGAGCCGCGAATTTTTTCGGCCCAACACCCCCTATCGATGGAGGCTTCCCGGTCGCGAGGTCATCGAGATTCCAGTCACCACATTGCCGTGGCTGCGAGTCCCCTTCCACTTCAGCTACCTGATCTATCTGGCTTCATACTCGGAACGGCTCGCCGGGGCCTATTTCCAAACCGCGCTCACCGCCTGCCGAGCAGCTTCGGTCGAGCCATCGCTCCTGCTGCACCCCCTCGACTTCCTCGGCGCCGACGACGTCTCCGGGCTTGGCTTCTTTCCCGGTATGAAGCTCGACGGGGCTTTCAAGCGCCGGCTGGTTTCCGAGTATCTCGACCGGCTCGCCGCGAACTTCTCGGTGCTGGCGGTCGGACGTCATGTTGAGAAGATCGCGTCGAGAGAGCTGCCGACCCGCAAGTTTCCCCCCGCATCGCCTCTAGGGGGCCAATAGCGCGGCTTCTAAACTGGCCGGCAGTGCAGTGGGAGAACCTTTGACCGTGAGAGCCGGGGCACCGGCCGAGCTGCTGGCAGCGTCGGCTCCTACGGAGGTCACGGTCGCCGAGGATGGTGGAGCGCTTCGCGACCGGCCGCTCATCTCGATCGTCGTTCCCGCCTTCAATGAGGCGGGCCACCTTCAGGCCAGCCTGACCGCGATCAAAGAGGCGGCCGACTCGCTCGCCGACCGGTTCCAATACGAATTGGTGGTGGTCGACGACGGCAGCTCCGATCAGACCGGCGAGGTGATCCGCCAGTTTGCCGATAGCCACGATGACGTGGTTGCGCGGTTCCATCCTCACAATTTCGGCCTGGGCCAGGCGTTGAAAACTGGATTCGGCGCCAGTCGCGGCCAATACATCATCGCTTACGACGCAGACTTGTCGTATGACCCCAGTCACATTTGCCGGCTCGCCGAGACGATCCACGCTTCGGGTGCTGATGTCGTAATCGCCTCGCCGTACATGACTGGGGGGACTGTTGTCGGAGTTCCGCGACTTCGACGGGTGCTCAGCCAAACTGCCAACCGCCTGCTACGTCGGATGTCGAATAGCCACGTGTCGACGGTTACGGGCCTTGTGCGGGCCTACAGGGCCAGCCTCATCCAGTCGCTCTCTTTGAAATCGGTCGATAACCAGATCAATGCCGAGATCCTTTACAAGGCCGAGATGTTGCGTTCGTTCATAGTCGAGATCCCAGCCGACCTTCATTGGACGAGAGACGAGGTCGACACCAACCGCCGCCGCGGGAACATGAGCATCATCCGCACGACCCTTGACTTCGCCTTCTCGGGCTTCATCTTTCGGCCGTTCCTTCTGTTCGTGGTTCCAGGGGTCATCTTGATGTTCCTCGCGCTATACGCCCTGGGCTGGGCCGGGTACCACGTAATTCGATTGATCCCACGTCACACCGGCAGCCTCGACGAGATCTTCTCCGACGCGTTCGGAGAGGCCTTTGCCCGCAGCCCGCACTCTTTCGTCGTCGGTGGCTTGGCGGCCATCTTTGCGGTGCAACTCATCAGCGTCGGCATCATCTCGGCGCAAAGCAAGCGCTACTTCGAGGACGCCTACCACCTCGCCACCGCCAACCTCCGGCGCCTCCAGGAGCTGGCCGACTCGATCTCGGACCTTAAACCGCCGTCGGCCGCGGAGGTTGAGCGCCTGTCCCGCTTGGACTAGAGCGGGTCCTAACCTGGCTTGATGGAAGACTTCGCAACGCGGTTTGCCGACCTATTGGAGATGGTCGCCACTCGGATCAGATCGCTCACCGTTGACCGAGTCAATCGCTGGATTCGAGTGTCGTCGTTGGGAATGGTCGCGGTCGCGCTGGGGTTAATGGCGGCGGTGTTCCTCGTACTAACTATCTTCGGCGCCTTGGCGATCCCGCTTGGTAACGACGGCGCTTTCGGCGTCCTCGGCGCTATCGCCTTGATCGGAGGGGTCTTCCTGTGGAACAAGCAGCACAAGACCCCGTGAGCGATCCTGTATTCGAGCCCCCCATCGAGAAGGTGATCATCATCGGCAGCGGCCCCGCCGGCCTCACCGCCGCCCTCTACGCCGCCCGGGCCGACCTTGCCCCTTTGGTCTTCGAAGGAGTTGCCGCCGGCGGGCAGTTGATGATCACCACCGACGTCGAGAACTACCCGGGCTTCCCCGACGGGATCATGGGTCCCGAGCTCATGGACCGGTTTCGCAAGCAGGCGGAACGATTCGGAGCGCGCCTCTTGGCAACCGATGTCACCGCGGTAGAGCTGTCCACCGATGGCTTGGCCAACCATGTCGTGTGGGCCGGCGCCGATCGCTACGAGGCTCGAACCGTGATCATCGCCACCGGTGCCTCGGCCAAGTGGCTTCGAATACCGGGCGAGGAGCGTCTCACCGGCCATGGCGTCTCGGCGTGCGCCACCTGCGACGGCTTCTTCTTCCGTGACAAGGAGCTCATCGTCGTTGGCGGCGGCGACTCTGCCATGGAAGAGGCCCTTTTCCTCACACGGTTCGCCACCAAGGTCACCGTGATTCATCGGCGTGACGAGTTCCGCGCCTCGGCAATCATGTCAAAGCGGGTGAAGGAGCATCCGAAGGTCGACATCATGTGGAACTCGGCGCTCGTGGCCATCAACGGCGACCGAACTGTGGAGTCAGTCGATATCGCCGACACGGTCACCGGCGAGACCCGGACAGTCGCTACCGACGGCGTCTTCGTGGCGATCGGTCATCACCCGAACACTTCGCTCTTCGTCGATCAACTGCCGCTCAACGAGAAGGGGTACCTGGAGCTCCCCTCGATCGCGACCACCGCCACCCCGATCCCGGGAGTCTTTGCCTCAGGCGATGTCGCCGACGCTCGCTACCGTCAAGCCGTCTCGGCCGCCGGGACTGGCTGTATGGCCGCGCTCGACGCCCAGCACTATCTGGCCAGTCATGGGGAATGACCTCCTCATCTGTCTTGTTGCCTCAGAGGAAAGGAATCCCATTGAGCAATAACACTGTCACTCTTAGTGACTCCAACTTTCACGAGGAGATTTCCAACTCGAAGCCGGTGCTGGTCGACTTCTGGGCCGAATGGTGCGGCCCCTGCCGTTTGGTCGCTCCAATTCTCGACGAGATGGCCGGCGAGTACGCCGAAAAGATCACTGTCGGCAAGCTCAACGTCGACGAGAACCCCCAGACCATGGGCTCGTACGACATCATGAGCATCCCCACGCTCATCCTGTTCAAAGACGGGGTCGAGAAAAAGCGGATCATCGGCGCTCGCCCAAAGCACATGCTGGTTTCCGAACTCTCGGAATACCTCGCCTAGGGAAGACAAGAGACCCGAAGACCAAAGACCCGAAGACAAGGGATTGGTCTTTGGTCTTATGACTTTTGTCTGTTATCTGAGGCGGTGGCGAAGAATTGGCTGATCCCTTCGACCACCAGACGACCAACTTCGGCGGTCAGGTTGCTTTGCGCGACGATGACGGCTGGCGCTCGCGTCTCACGAAGAATGGCGGTGGCCCGCGACTCGACCTTGGTGCCCAAAGCCAACGCGATCCGCTCCGCCAGCAACTCGCCGGCGCGCGAGCTGCTGAGATCGCTTTGGAAGAAGAACACCGCCCCGACGCCGCCGTCGGTCCGTTTCTGAAACGAAACCACCAGATCCGCACCTAGACGATTGGCCCTACCGGCCCGCACCCGCTCCGGCAGCCTCGTGTCGGCCGATCGACCCAGCATGGGCTGACCCCCTCTCGCCTGCAGCTCCATCGCCGCCGAGCTCGCCGCCTGCCACGCGATCCGCGCCTCTTCAGGAGTTCGGCACGCGGCGTCGAAAAATACTCGGGCCCCGACCACGCTCGCCGGCAGCGACCGCAGCCATTCCTTCTCGCGCACTGACTCGCGGCCCTCGCCGATTGTCCCTCGCACCAGATGGCGAAGCTCCGTCAACACTTCGGGACCGGCGGTGCCGTCTTCGAGGAGGTTGCGATTCCGTTGAAACTCAAGGATTGCTCGTTCGGTCCCGGGGCCAAAGATGCCGTCGATCTTTCCCGGGTCGAACCCGAAATGGCTAAGCCGGCTCTGCAGCTCGGCCACGTCCTCACCCCGCATGAAAGGCCGTCGCAGCATCAACAGTCGGTCGCCCAGCCGGTAACCCGCCTCATACAGCACCCGCCAGGTCTCGGGGCCCACCACCCCATCGGCGTTCAGGCCTCTGTCCACCTGGAAGGCCCGCACCCCCGCCTCGGTGTCGTCCCCGAAATCTCCCGTGACGTTGATCTCATATCCGAGAGCGAGGAGGCGACCCTGAATGTCACGGACCGCATCTCCTGTGTCTGCCCTCCGGTATTGGCGCATTGCCCGCTCGAAGTTACTTCGAGCTAGGTCAGCTAGACACTGCCTAGGTCATCAACCGTCGATAGAGCCTTTCCAAATCCTCGAGGGAGCGATAGTCGATATGGACGGCTCCCCGTCCGCTCTTGAACTCCACTTTTACGCGGCTGTCCAATCGATCAGCCAGCCGCATCTCGAGCTCGATGATCTCGGCGGGACGAACCTCTCGCGCTCGGGGGCGGTGGGTGCTTTCGCCCTTGCGCAGCCTGACTGCCTCTTCCACCTGGCGGACGCTCCACCCTTCCGCCACCGCCCGCCGGGCGACATGCTCGGCGAAGGCGCGGTCGTCGACCCCGGCCAGTGCCCGGGCATGGCCCGCCGACAACTCGCCGCTTTCCAGGCGAGCTTGGATCGAGGCGGGAAGACCGAGTAGGCGCATCGAGTTGGTGACCGTTGCCCGGCTCTTTCCCACCCGTAGCGCTACCTCGTCATGCGTCAACCCAAAATCTTCCAGCAACTGGCGAAACGCCGCCGCCTCCTCCAGGGGGGTGAGATCGGACCTTTGCAGATTCTCAACCAGAGCCTCGGTGAGCCAGGCAGCATCCTCGCCGGACCTGATCACGGCCGGGATCTGCGTCAACCCGGCTCGACGGGCCGCCCGCCAGCGCCGCTCGCCAGCCACCAGGAAGTAGCCACCTTCGGGATCAGGCCGGACAACAACCGGCTGCAGCACCCCGACGCTGCGAATCGAATCCGCCAACCCTTCGAGGGCCTCCTCGTCGAAGGACGACCGTGGCTGGTGGGGGTTGGGGCGGATCTGCCCCAGCTCAATGTGGGCGAATCCCGCATCGTCGCTCAAACCGACTGGGATCAGCGATTCGAGCCCTCGGCCCAACCCACGTTTGACGGTCATGCGCGATTCCTCCTACTCGAGCCCATGTCTCCTCCGAAACTCACGTCCCAACTGTCGGTAGGCGATCGACCCGCGCGTCATCGGGTCAAGCGCTTCCACCGGTTCGCCGTAGGAAGGGGCTTCTGAGATTCGAACCGATCGAGGGATGACCGTCCGGTAGGTCCTCTCGCCAAAATGACTGCGCACCTGGGTGGCGACGTCCCGCGAAAGGTTGGTCCGAAAGTCATACATGGTGAGAACGACCCCCTCGACTTCGAGCCGAGGGTTGAGCTGGCGCCTGACCATCTCCACATTGGTAAGCAGCTGAGTCAGCCCTTCGAGGGCGTAGTACTCGCACTGGATCGGTATCAAGACCTCGGAAGCGGCGGTCAAGGCATTGACAGTCAGAAGGCCGAGGGAAGGTGGGCAATCGACAAAGACCACCTGATAATCGTCCTTGACCAGGTCCAGCGCCTGTTTCAGCCGTTGCTCCCGGGACAGCATCGGGACTAGCTCGATCTCTGCTCCCGCCAGGTCGATCGTTGCCGGCACAACAAAGAGATTCTTGACCGAGGTGGGTTCGATGGCGTCCTCAATCGCTTCATCCTTTAAAAGCACGTCATATATCGAAGTTCGGATCAACGAACGGTCGATGCCGAGGCCTGAGGTAGCATTCCCTTGTGGGTCGAGGTCAACGATCAACGAACGCTGGCCTTGGAAGGCGAGAGCCGCGGCGAGGTTGATGGCCGTTGTCGACTTGCCCACTCCGCCCTTCTGGTTGGCCAGCGCAACGACACTCACGACTTCTGCATCATAAGTAGTCGAGAGGGCTGATCAAGGATTCGCAGGCTGGAGAAACCCTCGACCGGCCTTCCGTCGCCAGAAACAACTGCTCGACCTCCGGGCAAGAGCCGCTCTTCGAGCAGCGGGCGCAGGGTGCTCGCCGGAGCCGCGGCGCGACAGACGATGGCTGACCTCAGTTCGGAAACCGAGAAAATATCGGCCTGAACCACTTCCACGCCTTCAATTTCCGCGACGCGGGTGGCTCGCCGAGCGAGATCACACCGCTTAGATGACCGGTCGATCAGGGTAACCCGAGTAAACGGCCATACGACGGCCAAGACCAACCCCGGTAACCCGACGCCACTTCCGAAATCCGCGACGGTGTCAGGCGGCGATTCCCAACCGGCCGCAAAGCTCAGCGAATCGAGCAGATGACGGTCCGCGATCCGATCGGTTTCCCGGGGCCCCAGGCCACCGCTCGCCACCCCTTCTCCCTCCAGCCACTGGGCCAAAGCATCGATTTGATCCAACATCCAAGGGGTCAACTCCAGATTGAGTCCTGTCGCCAGATCCATCAATCGCTGATTCACGTGGAACTCGAGCCTTACTCCGTCAGGGGCTCAACGTCCTCGGTTGCCTCGGCCTCAGGCTTCTCTTCTCGGCTGGCGATCACCACATAACGTCGTGGGGGCTCGCCTTCCGAATATGAAACGACGCCCTCGACTTCGCCCACGGAATCGTGGATCACCTTCCGATCGGCAGCACTCATCGGCTCGAGCATGATCTCTCCGCCTTCGCGCTGGACCTGCTCGATCAGTTGCTTGGCATAGATGCTCAGCGCTTGCCGGCGTCGTTCCGCATATCCGGCGATATCGATCCTCACCCGCGCAGTATCGACAAACTGCCGATGGAGAACGGTCTTGGTGATCTCGTGGATCGCCTCCATTACCGAACCCCGTGGTCCGACAAGGGCTTCTGTCTGCTCCCCGTCGATCTCGGCAATCACAACCTCGTCCTCCACGCCGATCCTGACCGAGCCGTCCAGTCCAAACGCCCCTACCAAGCCAACAAGGAATTGCTCGACCGCAGGTGCCTGCTGATGGGGGTCGACGTCGGCCGGCGGCCGGTCGCGCCGCGGGCTTCTTTCTGGGCGCGGCCGGTCATATCCCGACCGGCCACCCCTCGGTCCATCCGCCGCCCGGCTGCCTCCCGTGCTTGCGCCTCCAGGTCGGGATCTTGGGCCGTCGGCCGGTCTTCGACCTGATCGACGGTTGGGATCGCGGCTGGCGGCTCCGTTTCGACCACCTTGCCGGCTCGTCCCGCTCGTCCCGCTCGTCGCACTGCCGCGATTTCGCCCTCCCCGTCGATTGGTTGGCTTGGGCTTGACTCGGACAATCGCGTCCCTCCCCCCCAAACCGAGAAACCCCTTCTCGGGCTCTTGGACAACCTCAACATCGACCTGACTGCGGTCGCCTACCCCCAACTCATTCATCGCGGCGGCAACCGCCACGTCGATCGTTTTGCCCCGGACCTCTACCCACTCAACCACGTTTTCACTTCCTCTTGCGGCGTCGTCGTTTATCGGTCGCCCCCGGTTGGGGGCTTGCCGTGCTTGCTTCCTCAACCACCTTGGCTTTGGCGTTCGAGGCCTCGATCGGCGCGAATTGCGGCCGACCGTCGATCCTGAAAATCACAAACTGCTGGAGAAGCCGGAAGATATTTCCAGTCATCCAGTAGAGCACCAAACCGGCAGGGAAATTGTACGAAACGATGCCGATGAATAGCGGCATGATTCGGCTGACCGCCTGGCCCGCCGCCGCCTGAGGGTTGTCGGATTTCACCTGGCCCGAGGTCGCGTGCCAGGTCTGGATGTATTGGCTGGCAACCATGATCACCAGCATCGCCAGATAGGGCAGGGCGGTGCCGATGCCGAGGGCAACCGCTTCTGACACCCTCGTCCCAAGGTTCATCCCCAGAAAACCGGTTTCGCCGGCGGCGATCGCCCGTGCCAACTCCGACTCGGCGGGGATGCTGCCGGCGGCATTGAGAACCTGAAAAAGAGCAAGCCAGATCGGAAACTGGACGATCAACGGCAACAGACAGCCGCCGGGGGTCGCACCCGCTTCGCGCTGGGTGCGCATCAACTCCTTTTGCAGCTCTTCAGGCCGATCCTTGTATTCCTTCTGGATTCGGCGGATCTCGGGCTGGATCGATTGGAAAGCCCTGGTCGATCGAGTCTGCTTGAGGGTCAAAGGGAAAAGGAGCAAGTTGACGCTTATTGTGAGAAGGATGATCGACAGCCCGTAGGAAGGGATCAGGTCGTAGAAAAAGGCCAGGGCCGAGCCCAGAAAGTTCTTGAGCCCGTCGAAGACGGCGCCCATCAGCGAGTCACCGGGTCGTAGCCGCCCTCATGCCAGGGATGACACCGCACAAGGCGGCGGAGCGCCAGAGACGACCCCCGGAAGGCGCCGTGGATCTCGACCGCTTCCCGGGCGTATTGCGAGCAGGTGGGCCGAAAGCGACAATTGGCTCCCAACTGCGGGCTTAGTAACCGCTGATAGAGAAAAATCAGCCCAGAGAGCAAACGCCGGGGGAGATTCTTCACCGCGCCGCCTTGTCGACCCACCCCTTAAGGGTGGCAAAATCGATTGCGGCTACTTCGGGGCCAGCCAAAAATACGTAGTCGAAACCCACTGGCAAGGAGGCCGCGCTGATCGCCGCCCGGAGCCGGCGTTTGATTCGATTTCGCTGCACTGCTGTTCCTGTTCGTTTTCCGGCCACTAGCCCGTAACGGGCGAGATTGGGCTGGCCGGGAGCCTTGACTACTACCAGGTCACCGGCTCGTTGCCTGCTGCCAAGGTCGAGGACCCGGCGGAAGTCGGCCGGGCGACCGAGCGATTCAGGCCGAGAGACGTTTACGACCCTTTGCCCGACGAGCCTTGATAATCGCCCGTCCGGCGCGGTCCGACATGCGATGACGAAAACCGTGATTGCGCTTGCGACCCCTGACCTTGGGTTGAAAAGTTCGTTTCATGATTGATTAAAACCCGCCTCGCGGGTGAGATAGAGGTGGACGGCTTTAGGTTATTGCGTCTCCCGATGCTCTGCAAAGCCTGCTGTCTCGCGAAAAAAACATTCCGGTTAACCGCGGGTGAACGGCCGGAGGCGGCTGGCGGCGCTCACCGAATTAGCTCGGTAGCAGCGTCGTAAATCGGATAGCCCGGTTGTCGACAACGTCGAATTCCGCGCTCTTGACGACGTGATAACCCCGTGGTCAGAATCTCTCCTCGCTGCGATTGCAGTTCGACTCACTTCCCCTAGCTGAGGTCTGTTCGAGCATGTCCCGGCGTAGTCAGAGAGATCTGACACGGAGAGATTTGGCAAGGTCGGTGGTGGGCCACCGAAGAGTGACTGGTTGGTTTCCTATGGCCGATTGGTTTTCCACACCTGTGGAAGAAGCTGTGGAAAATGATCGCGGAGGAGGGTTTTAGTGCACGGAGTACCGCCTTTTGAGGGTCATGACCCCTCGCGATGGGAGCAATTCACCCGAACTCTGCAGGCGTCGGTGCCGGCGTCCATGTGGCAGAGGTGGTTGTCCAAGCTGGAGCCCGAGATCTCCCCCCGCCGAGTCACGCTGGTGGCTCCGAGCGAGTTCCACCTCAACTTGGTCAAAGAGAGGTACGGCGAGCTGCTCGCAGCGACCAATGCCGAGTGCTTCGGCCCCGAAACCGAACTGATCCTGGTCAGCCTTGCCCAGCCGCTCGAGACAATTGACGATTCGGTGACCGAGGTCGAGGTTCGCCCCGAGAACGTGTCCACGATGCTTTACAAGCGATACCGCTTCGACCAATTCGTACTGGGCGACTCCAACTTTTTCGCGTACGGCGCGGCGATGGCGGTGGCAAATCAGCCGGGCATTGCCTACAACCCCCTCTTTATCTTTGGCGGGGCGGGCCTCGGCAAGACCCACCTTCTCCATGCCATTGGCAACCACAGCCGCGAGACCAAGCGGGCGACGACCGTCTGCTATGTGACCTCGGAGAAGTTTCTCAACGATTTCATCGACGCCATCCGCCGCCGACGGGTCGACGACTTCAAGGCGCGCTACCGATCGACGGATGTCTTTCTGCTCGACGATGTCCAATTCTTCGAAGGCAAAGAGCAGATTCTCGAAGAGTTCTTTCATACGTTTAACGATCTTCACCAAATGGGGCGACAACTGGTGATCACTTCGGATCGTCATCCTCGCAATCTCGCCACCGTCGAGGACCGACTCCGGTCGCGCTTTCAATCCGGGTTGGTGACCGACATCCAACCTCCCGCGCTCGAAACTCGTATGGCGATTCTGCAGCTTCACGCCGACCTCGGGCCAAAACTGGTGTCGACCGATGTCCTCGAGTACATCGCCGCTACCGTGTCGGAGAACGTACGCGAGCTCGAAGGGGCCCTGATCAAGGTGACCGCCTTTGCCGCTATGACCAGCCGCCCGCTCGATCTCGAGATGGCCAAAGAGGTGCTCGGCGAGCTCGCCATGGGACGGAAGAAGGCGATCGAGGCCTTCGACATCATGCGGGCGACCGCCGAGTCTTTTGGATACACCGTGATCGACGTACAAGGGAAAAGCCGACGCCAGCCTCTGGTGACTTGCAGACAAATTGCCATGTTCCTTTGCCGGGAGCTCACTGACCTCTCACTTCCCAAAATTGGCCGAGCCTTTGGCGGCCGCGACCATGCGACCGTCATCCATTCGGTCAACAAGGTCAAACAGGAGATCCGCAGCGGCGGCGATGTCTCCGAACGGGTCGAGAGCCTGTCGAAAGCGTTGCGGAAATGATGTGGAGTAGTGAACGGCGCGCCCGTGCGCTACCGGGCGATGCGGACAACTCCTGATTGCTCAACACTTGCTTGTGGACTGAACTCCCAGTAGTCACGAGGCGATTGCGGACTTATCCGCATTTCCCCAGCCCCTACTACTACTCCTAGATTTCTATTAAATAGATCAGCAGAAGAAGAGAGGAACCCGCACCTGTGAAAATCCGTGGCGAGCGAGACGACCTCGCCGATCTTTTTAGCCGAGCGAACCGTGCCGTTGCCGCCCGTTCGGCGCTACCGGTGCTGCAAGGGTTGCTCTGTGATGCCTCGGCTGGGAATTTAACGGTGACGGGGACCGACCTGGAGGTCACCGTTGCCACCTCCGGTCCAGTCGAGGTGATGGAAGATGGGCGGGCGGTCATCCCTGGGCGTCTCCTGGCAGAGGCGGTCCGAAAGATGCCTCCCGGTGTTGTCACCATCACGGTCAACGGCGGGGAGGTGGAGATCCTGGGCAAGGGTCCCCGGTTTACCTTGCGTACCCTCACCCTTGACGACTTCCCAAACCTTGACATGTCCGCCGTCGATGGAGTTGAGGTAGATGGCGAGGAGCTAATTAATGGCCTGGCTCAGGTTGTCGTTGCTGCGTCGTCGGATTCGGCTCGACCGATCCTGACCGGTGTGCTGTTCGAGCCGAGCGAGGAGGGACTACGACTCGTCACGACTGATTCGTATCGACTTGGAGTGCGCGAGCTACCGGGGATGGGAAGCATCGGTTCCGGCCTCGTCCCGGCGCGCGGTCTGCGAGAGCTGGGTCGGACGATCGGGGCGGAGAAGATCCGCGCGGGGATGGCGACGAGAGAAGCCGTCTTTACCTCTGAGCGGGGGTCGCTCCGGCTGCGCCTGATCGAGGGTTCGTTCCCCAAGTATCGGACTCTGTTCTCCGACAGCTACCCCTCGCAGGTGACGATGAAAAAGGAGGACGTCTTGGAGGCGCTGGGAAGGGTGTCGTTGGTCGCCGAAGACCATATCCCGGTGCGGCTCAAGATCGGCAACGGGGGAGTGGAGGTGAACGTCACTCGCCAGGACGTGGGCGGCGAAGTTGAGCACCTCGACGCCGAGTTCGTCGGGGTCGACGAGATCACGATCGCTTTCAACCCTCGCTACCTCGGCGATGGGGTGGCGGCGATCAATGGCGACAACATCCGGATTCAGATCATCGACCCGCTAAAGGCCACTGTGCTCGACAACGGCGAATCCGACGGCTTCGTCTACCTGCTGATGCCGGTCAGGATCTAGCCCCTCTCCCCCCTATCGGGGGGAGAGACGGTGACTCGGATCGAGGAAACTATTCCTTCTCCGAGCCGAGCGTCAAGCCGGCGCAAGAGATCGCCGGTGGCATAGCGCAACATCGCCACCAGTGCCGGCTCGGCGACGCTCACCACTAGCTCTCCGTCACGGAGATAGGCCGGTTGGGATCGTCGCGCCCAAGGGTCGCCGGCGATGTCGTCCCACCCGGCGATCAGGGTCTCGACCAGGAGAGGGTCGGGGAGCCCGAGGCGCGTGAGCAGATCGCGCAGCACAACCTCGAGCGGCTCTGGCTGTTTCATGACAATTGGGCGATTGTCCCGTGCCCCACCTGCCAAGCGCGCCCGTGCAGCGGGACTTCCTCAGGCCGAGTCGTGCTGATAAACGTCTGGGCGGCCGGAAGGGCATCGGTGAGTGACTTCGCTCGGGCGTGGTCGAGCTCTGAATAGACATCGTCGAGCAGGAGCAGTGGCATTCGCCCGACCTGTTCGGTCACCGTGCGATGGGTGGCAAGCCGCAGGGTCAAAGCGAGAGTGCGCTGCTCTCCCTGGCTCGCCTGATAACGCGAGCTTTCGCCGGTGAGGAGGATGGCGGGTTCGTCGCGGTGGGGACCGGCACCGGTGCTGCGAAGCTCGAAGTCGACCCGGCGGCGGTGGGCCAAAGCGGCGAGCAAGGCCGCTGACCACTCGGCCGCGGGGGTGGTGGGGTCGAGGCTTCCTCCCCACTCCGATAGATAGGAAAACCCAACCTCGGAGGACGTACCGGCGATCTGGCTGTACAGCTCGGTGAGGGGCGGCTCGAGCATCTGGGCAGCTCGCGCTCGTCGAGACATGACCCGCGCCGCGGCTTGGGCGAGGCGAGCGTCCCAGACTTCGAGGGTCGCGATGTCGCGCTCGCCGTGCTTGAGGAAAGCGTTCCGTTGTCGGAGCGAACGGTCGAACTCGGCTTGGTCTAGGGCCGCGGCGGGCCAAAGCTGCACTGCCACATCATCGAGGAAGTCACGCCGGCCGCCTGGCCCGCCTTTGATCAGGTCGAGGTCTTCAGGGAGAAAAGTCACGACACGTAGCACGGAAAGAACGTCAGTTGAGCGCGCCACCGGCTTCTTTGCGACACGCGTCCGGCGACCCCCGCGGCGGCGGATCTCGACCTCCAACAGCTCGTCGGCTTCGCCCCTAAGGACGGCTGTGTCCTCGCCATTGGCCACCAGCGCCTCGTCGGGAGCGGACCGAAACGATCGCAGGGTCGAGAGGTAGCCGACGCCTTCGAGCAGGTTCGTCTTGCCGGCGCCATTGTCGCCCACGAGGATGTTGACGCCCTCGTCCGGGGCCCACTCGAGGGAGCTGTAGGAGCGGAATCCGCTGAGCGTCAGCCACTTGAGAAGCACGTGCTCAACGGTACCGCTCGGCTACGACAGGGTTCTCACCCCGCTCTCCAGAAGCTATAATTACACACGTGCAATCAGGCCCCCTTCCAGGCCCTGCGCGCCGCCTGTTTTGCGCTTCCAGGAGATGATTTGAGCAACGGAAACACTTCATACGACGCACGCGACATCAAGGTCCTCGAGGGCCTCGAGGCGGTGCGGAAGCGTCCCAGCATGTACATCGGCTCGACCGGACCGCGGGGGCTTCACCACCTCGTTTGGGAAGTAGTCGACAACTCGGTCGACGAGGCCATGGCGGGCTTCGCGACCCGCATCGACGTCTCCTTGCTCGCTGACGGCGGGGTCAGGGTCATCGACGACGGGCGCGGCATCCCAGTCGACGTGCACCCCAAGTCTCGCCAGTCGGCACTCACTGTCGTCTTGAGCACACTGCATGCCGGGGGCAAGTTCGAGGAGGGCGCCTACACGGTGTCGGGTGGCCTCCACGGCGTCGGCGTGTCGGTGGTCAATGCGCTCTCTTCACATCTTTCGGCTGAGATCCGGCGCGACGGGTTTGTCTGGGGGCAGTCCTTCCAGCGTGGGAAGGCCCTCACCAAGGTCGAGAAGCTGAAGCCCTGGAGGAAGAACACCGGAACCACGATCAACTTCTGGCCCGACAACCAGATCTTCACCGACACCCTCGAGTTCGACTACGACACGGTCGCCACCCGCCTGCGCGAGCTGGCATATCTCAACCGCGGCTTGGAGATCTCCCTCCGCGACGAACGGGAGCCCGATGAAGGGGAGGAGCCGCGGGATGACCTGTTCCATTTCAAAGGCGGCTTGGTCGACTTCGTCAAACACCTAAATGCCAACCGGGAGCCGGTCCATGCACACGTGATCGAGCTGATCGACCGTTCAGACGAAGCCGAGTTGGAGCTGGCGATGCAATGGACCGGGACGTACACCGAGTCGATTCTCTCGTTTGCGAACAACATCAACACACACGAGGGGGGAACCCACGAAGAAGGTTTCCGCAAGGCAATGACCAACGCTGTCAATGCGTTCGCCCGGCAGAAGGGCTTGCTCAAGGAGAAGGACGACAACCTCACGGGTGAGGACATCCGGGAGGGACTTACCGCAGTTCTCTCGCTGCGAGTTCGCAACCCCCAATTCGAGGGGCAGACCAAGACCAAGCTCGGCAACACCGAGATCCGCTCCTATGTCGAGAAGGTCCTCAACCGTTACCTGCCGGAATGGCTCGAGCGCTACTCAACCGAGGCCCGCCGAATCGTCGAGAAGTGCATCACTGCCGCCAAGGCAAGGGAGGCGGCCCGCAAGGCCCGCGACCTCACCCGGCGCAAATCAGGCCTTGAGTCGGGCGGGCTCCCCGACAAACTTGCCGACTGTTCGACTCGCAACCCCGAGGAGGCCGAGCTGTTCATCGTCGAGGGCAAGTCCGCGGCGGGGCCCGCTAAACAAGGGCGTAACTCGCACACCCAGGCAGTGCTCCCGATTCGGGGGAAGATCCTCAACGTCGAGAAGTCACGTCTGGCGAAGGCCCTCCAAAACACGGAGATCATCGATTTGATTACCGCGGTGGGTACCGGGATCGGCGATGAGTTCGATCTGGCCAAGGCCCGCTATCACAAAGTGATCCTTCTGGCCGACGCCGATGTCGACGGGTCTCACATCCGCACGCTGCTGCTGACGTTCCTCTTCCGCCATATGCGCGGCTTGATCGAAGGCGGATTCGTGTATATCGCCCAGCCTCCGCTCTACCGGGTGAAAGTCGGATCGCAGGTGCACTATCTGAAGGACGACTCCGCTCTCGCCGCGTTCCGCCAAGACCATCCCAAGGTTCGGCCCGCTCGCTTCAAGGGACTGGGCGAGATGGACGCCGAGGAGCTGCGCGTCACCACGATGGACCCCGAAACTCGCACTCTGCTCCGGGTGGAGGTGGAGGATGCCTTCCGAGCCGATCAGTTGTTCTCGATCCTCATGGGCGACGACGTGGCCGAGCGCAAGCACTTCATCCAGCAGAACGCCAAAGACGTTCGCTTCCTCGACATCTAAGGACCCGTTGGATGACTGATCAAAATGACGAAAGACTGAGCGGACTCACTTCGATCGACATCAACCAGGAGCTCGAGCAGTCCTTCGTCGACTATGCCATGTCGGTGATCGTCTCCCGAGCCCTGCCCGATGTCCGCGACGGCCTCAAACCCGTCCAGCGCCGAATCATCTACTCGATGTTCGAGAACAACATCGGTCCCACCACCCCGCATCGCAAGTGTGCCAAGGTGGTGGGCGAGGTGATGGGCAACTATCACCCCCATGGCAACCAGGCCATCTACGACACCCTCGTCCGCATGGGCCAGGACTTCTCGATGCGCCATCTGCTCATCGATCCCCAGGGCAACTTCGGGACGATCGATGATCCACCCGGTGCCGACCGCTACACCGAGTGCCGGCTCACCCATCTCGCTATGCGCCTGCTCGAGGGGATCGGTGAAAGCACGGTCAACTTCACCGAGAACTACAACGGTGAATCCGAGGAGCCGACGGTCCTCCCCGCGCGATTCCCCAACCTGTTGGTCAACGGCAGCCAGGGGATCGCGGTCGGGATGGCTACCAACATCCCGCCGCACAATCTCGGCGAGATGGTCGATGCCTGCCTTCACAAGTTGGAGAATTCCGAGGCCGACTCCGAAGAGTTAATGCAGTTTGTCAAGGGGCCGGACTTTCCCACCGGCGGTTACCTGGTGGGAACCAGTGGGATTCGGGAGTATCTCGCTTCGGGACGAGGGTCGGTGCGGATGCGGGCAATGGCCGAGCCCCAGGAGATCCGTAAAGGACGCATCGCCCTGATCGTCACCAAGATGCCCTATCAGGTCTCGATCGAGCGGGTGATGGAGAAGATTCGAATCCTGGTCGACGACAAGCGCCTCAACGGGATCGCCGATGTCCGTAACGAGTCCGACAATCGCCGAGGGATTCGGCTCGTGATCGAGCTGAAAAAGGACGCAGTGCCGCAGGTGATCCTCAATCAGCTCTACAAGCTGACACCGTTGCAGGAGAGCTTTGGGGTAAACATGGTTGCCCTCGTCGATGGCGTGCCGCGGACCCTGAACCTGGCCGGGATGGTCGGCTACTACCTCGACCACCAGATGGAGGTCATCGAGCGCCGGACCCAACACCGGCTGGAGGTCGCCGAGGCCCGGGCCCACATCCTCGACGGCCTCATCGTGGCCGTCGACCACATCGACGAGGTGGTCGCGATTGTCCGTTCGTCGACCGACACTCCCAACGCCCGGACCCGCCTGATGGATCGGTTCGAGCTGTCCGAGATCCAGGCCAACGCCATCCTTGACATGCCGTTGCGCCGCCTGACAGCGCTCGAGGTCGAGAAGCTCCGTGAAGAACTCGCGACGCTGATCGAATTGATCACCGATCTGAAGGCGATCCTGGCCGACCCGGCCCGACGCCGAACCATCATCCGCGAGGACCTGACCGAGATCAAGGAGAAGTCGGCCAACCCGCGGCGGAGCGTCATCATCCCCGACGAAGGCGAGATGTCCCTAGAGGATTTGATCGCCGACGACGAACTGATCGTCACCGTTTCCGCTTCCGGATACGTCAAGTCGGTCCCGGCCAACACCTATCGGACCCAGGGCCGGGGAGGGCGCGGGGTCAAGGCCGCCGAGGTGGCGAAGGACGATGTGGTGACGCATCTGGTCCACACCACCGCCCACGCCTACTTGCTGTTCTTCACCAACAAAGGCCTGGTCCATCGGGCGAAGGCGCACGAGATTCCGCGCCAGGCGAGAACCTCAAAAGGCGTTCTCGCCCAGGCCGTCCTGCCGCTCGCCCCACAGGAGCGGATCGAGGCCATCATCGACACTCGTGACTACGAGACCGCCCGTTTCTTGGTGACCGTCACCAAGCTCGGCACCGCTAAGAAGACCCCCTTCGGCGACTACGACAGCCGCAACCAGACTTTGGTCGCGATCAAGCTGACCGACGGCGACGAAGTGGTGTCGGTGCGGACCACCGGCGGCGAGAACGACGTGTTGATCTTCACGGCCAACGGCCAGGGCATTCGCTTCCCCGAAGCTGACCTCCGGCCAATGGGCCGGGCGACGCAGGGCGTGAGGGGTATTCGCCTGCGAGCCGGCGATGAGGTCGTGGCGGCAAAATCGTCCGCCGACGGCGAGGAGGTCTTGCTCCTCACTTCCAACGGCTATGGCAAGCGCACGCCGATTGCGCAATTCCCTCGCCAGGGACGAGGCGGGATCGGAGTGAAGGCAATCAAGCTGACCAAGGCCCGCGGCTCGCTGGTCGGCGCGCTCGGGGTCGCCAAAGGCACGGAAGTGTTTCTGATTTCGTCCCGGGGGACGGCGACGCGCATCCCCGCCGATCAGATCAGCCGCCAGCAACGCGACTCCACCGGCGTGAAGGCGATGAAGCTCGATCCCGGCTCGCATCTCGCTGCTTTCAGTGTCGTCCCCCTCGAAGAGGACGATTAGGCCAGTTACCGCCGGTAAACTGACATCACTTCATGACCACGGTCCGGCGTGTTCGCCGCATCATCCGCAAGATCGACCCGTGGACGGTCCTCAAGGTCTCGGCGCTGCTCAATGTGGTGCTGGGTTTGGGACTCGTCCTCGGCTTGGTGATGTTCTGGTCCATCCTGACCGCCGCCGGCATCCCTGAACGGATCACTGACATCCTCGTCAGGATCACCTTGCTCGACGAGGGCGAGAACCCGTTTGCGAATAGCGAGCGCTTCTTGCGGGCTGCCGTGTTTGGTTCGGTGGTGTGGGCAGTGCTGACCACCGGCCTGATGACGCTCACCGCGGTCATGTACAACCTGGTCACGGATGTGGTCGGCGGGGTCGAAGTCGTCGTGCTGGAAGAGTCGCTGACGCCCCTCAGTGTGGCCCAGGCCCCACCCCGCCGCTTCGCTCCCAATCCTCCGAACGGCGCTGTAGTTACAGTTCCCGCCGACGAGCCCACCGAGGAAGTCCGCACCTAGCTTTTTGCGAACCCTGGGTTCGCAGCCGTGTACAACACGGGTAGCAGCCCAGAGAATGGACGATTAGGTCCGTTCGGCCGCTACCAAACCCATCGCCTCGGCGCGGGCGAGATAGGTCTGCGGCGAATCCCAGACCCGGACGATCCCTGCTGGCGGGACTAGCGCGATCGCGGCAGCCAGGGCGACCGCTTCTAGGAAGCGATAGTCGTCGACGACGGCTTGGCCGGTGTTCCCCGCCTCCACCATCACCGCTGCCCACGGCGTTTGCGAGCTGGACTCAACGATTCGCACCGGGTGGTCCACCAACTGCACGCCGTCGATACGTCCGACAGGGCGGGGGAAAGAGACCTTCTCCGAGCCCGCTTTCGAGCTCGCACCATTGGGTTGGGCCGTCGCCACCCGATCAACCCTGACCCCGGTCGACTCCAAGCGCGCCGCCATTGCCAGCCCCAACCCGCGGAGCGACGCCCCCACCACCGCGGGCACCGGGCTCATGTCAACCTCGGCAGCCGTGATAACTGCCGCACCTACCTCGGTGGCAACCTCGAATGACTTGGCCCCATGTCCCACAACCAGATCGAAGCCGTTGGCCGAGTCGACGCGCTCAACGACGGTGGAGCGCGCCTCTCCCAGATAGGCGACTCGTTCGACTCCGGCCTCGGAGTTGAGGATGTGCGCGACTCGGAGGTCGTGATCGTGATCGGCGAGGACCAGGACCCGCATCTAGCCGAAGCTGACGGGTTCCCACGTCTCCGCGGGCTTTGCGGCTTCAAACCGCTTTTGAAGTAGGGTGGCGAAAATCGCTGAGACAGCGCCGATGGCGATGAAGACAGGCAAGGATTTCTTCACACCTTGGAGTCTATGCCAGCGTGATCTCAACCGAGAGGCGATTAGGTTCGGGCTTGATGCGGATCGCCACGTGGAACGTCAACTCGCTAAAGGCTCGTCTACCCGCGGTCGAGAAGTGGATCGCCAGGGCTGAACCGGACATCTTCCTCCTGCAGGAGACCAAGTTGGCCGACGAGCAGGTGCCCGAGCTGCCTTTCCGCGCCGCCGGCTACGACCTCATCCATCACGGCGAAGGGCGCTGGAACGGGGTCGCCATCGCCAGCCGGGTCGGCGCCGGGTCGATCGTCAGCAACTTTGGGGACGGCCCCGTGCGGGACAGCCGCCGAGCCGGCGCTGAGGACGACTTCGACCCGTTCGACGAGGCGCGCATGCTCGCGGTCGTCTGCGAAGGAATCCGTTTCGTCACGGTGTATGCGCCCAATGGCCGGGTAGTCGGAACCCCGTTCTACGAAGGCAAGCTCGCCTGGTTTGAGCGGTTACGGCACTGGCTTGCGGACAGCGCCTCGCCCTCGGATGACCTCGTGCTCGCCGGCGACTTCAATATCACCCCGGCCGACGAGGACGTGTGGGACCCCGCCGCTGCCCACGGTGGCACCCATGTTTCGAAACCCGAACGGGCCGAGCTCGCCAGTCTCCGCGCTTGGGGTTTGGTGGACGGTTTTCGTCAGGTCCAACCGGAGACCGGTCGTTTCTCGTGGTGGGACTACCGAGCCGGGATGTTTCACAAGAATTACGGGATGAGGATCGACCTGCTCTATGTGACGGAATCGATTTCCGATCGAATCGTCTGGTCGGAGATCGATCGGGAGGCGAGGAAAGGCCCGCCGACGCCATCCGATCACGCGCCGGTGGTGCTCGACCTCGATACGCCCGGCGCGGTCTTCGATGCAGGGTGGCAGTCGGCTTTGGTCCGTGTCGCCCAGCGACAGCGGCCTAAGCGTTCACCTCCGCCTCCGTGAGGTCGCGGTGCTCGACCCGGCCGTCAGCATGGATGGCGAAGCGTCCCTGGGTGCGATCGTGGACGGGCTCGATCGTCGGCCAGGGCCAGCCGCCAAAGGCCGTGGTCCGATAATCGATCATCGCCTGGGAAATCTCTTCGGGCGTGTTCATGACGAAAGGACCCATCTGGAAGACGGGCGCGCCGATGGGCCGGCCTTGCAACAACAGGAACTCGGCCGGACCGCCGTGATTGCGAATCGGAGCGTCAGCCTCGTCACGCAGGCGAACGCCGGTGTCCTTCCCGAGGCGAGTGCCGGCAACGTCGACATCGTCACCATCAAAGAAATGCAACATGCGATTGATTCCGGAGGGTGCTCCCGGCAAGGTCCAAGCTCCGTCGGGAGCGATCCGGATCAACCAGATGCCAAAGTCGGTTGCCGTTTGCGAGGCCCATGAATCCGGCGGGGGAGACGGGGCGCGATGCCCGGCAAGGTGGCCGGCGATGACGTCGATCGTGGCCTGGCCGCCATCGGCGACAATCGTTGGGATCTCCTCGGACCACAACATTCGGAAATAGGGCGGCACCATCTTCGAACGCGGAGGCAGATTCAGCCAGATCTGGAACAGCTCGAGCTCGTTAGGCCCAGTCGTCGAGACCAACGGGAACATCTCTGAGTGTTGGATCCCGCCGCCGGCAGTGAGCCACTGCGTGTCACCGCGGCCAAACCGAGCCGTGGCGCCGAGCGAGTCCGAGTGATCGATGAACCCTCTCCGCACAACCGTCACGGTTTCGAAGCCGCGGTGGGGGTGCTGGGGAAAACCAGGCACCCGTTTGCCGTGATACATGCTCCAGCCGTCGCGGTAAGAGAAGTCGGAGCCGAGCATCCGCCCTACCAGCAGCGCCGCCGGCCCTTGGATGTCGTTGCCGGCCGGGTAGTGGTCGACGTGGTGGACAGTAAAGATGAAGGGGTCGAGTCCGACCCACGGCATTCCCAGTTCGACTATTTCCAGAATCGCGTTCATTGCCCGCATTCTCGCGCCAACATCAGCAAATGACGATCCTGCTCGAGACCGAACGGATGCTTCTCCGTGAGTTCACCACTGAGGACAGCCAGTTGTTGTTCGAACTGAATAACGATCCCGAGGTCATGTTCTACATCAACGCTGGTCAGCCGGTCCCGATGGCGGAAATAGTCGAGGAGACCCTCCCGGCCTTCCTTGCGTACTACCGAGACGGGGATCGCTTTGGCTTTTGGGCCGCGAACGAGAAGGCCACCGGGACCTTCTTGGGATGGTTCCATCTCCACCGGGGTGAGCGCTCGACCGACCCTGAGCTCGGGTATCGCCTGCATCGGGCGGCGTGGAACCGAGGTCTGGCCACCGAAGGTTGCGCAGCGTTGATCGAGAGGGCCTTCCAGGATCCCACCATCTCCCGGATTTATGCCGAGACGATGGTCGTTCACACTGCCTCCCGCAGGGTGATGGAAAAAGTGGGAATGCGGTTCGTCCGGATCTTTCACGCCGACTGGCCGTTTCGGATTCCCGGTGACGAGCACGGCGACGTCGAGTATGAGATCACCCGCGCTGAATGGGGAAACCGCTAGCGGACCCAGAGCGCCAGCGAGGTCGGTTGCATCGTTCGTTGGACGACAGCCGCGATCTCGTCGCCCAGAGAAGCGAGACTGACCTCCGCCCGGAGCCTCTCGCCGAAATCGGTGAGGGCGAGCTCGGCGTTGTAGCGCGCCCGGTTGAAGCGGCGGTCGACGAGGCGTTGGACGCGGCGCCGGAGCGGGTTGAACAGAGCGGCGATCGCCAGGGTGGAGATGGCTACCGGCAGCTGACCTTCGATCGGGAGGAATGAGCGGATCAGAAATACCAAACCGAGATAGGCCCCGACCGACAGCACCGTCAGGAGCCCATAGGTGACGGTCCGGCCGATGATCCGGTCGATCTCATAGAGCCGGTATCGAGTGACGGCGATACCCACCGACGTTGGCAGGGCCACGAGCGCAGTCAGCAACAGGGCTTCGCCCACGATGCCCCCACCCTCGTCGATGTCGAACATGATCAGAAGGCCCTGCGCGGCGAAGAGGAAGCCGGTCAACAAGAGCCATTTGATCTGGAGGCGCACAGTCTCGGCGCCGCGTCGCCATCTGATCACGAGCGACACCACCGACAAGAGAAGCGGGATCAGTATGCCGAAGATCCCGATGTTCAGGATCAGGTCGACTGCGGGCGATGGAGCCGCTTCGTTGAGGATCGCAGCACCGTCGTCGCGAAAGCGCCAACTCTCAATGGTTCCAACCAGCACAACGGTGGTCACCGCGAGAACGTCGACGAGGACGATCGGTACCCAGCGCCGGGAGAGCAGCTTCCCTGTCGGATAGACCAGGAAGAGGGCCGGGATGAATGAGAACGGAATGATCCATATGGTCTGCGATAACACTCCGACCTCGCCGGCAGCTGGGAGCGAGCCGGGATCCATCAGCAGCCCACGGACGGCGTACTCGGCCGCCGTCTGATAAAGGAGAATCCCCACTCCGATGATGGCGACCAGCCAGCCGATGTTGATCTGCGGGCGGAGTCGAACGATCAACAAACCAACTGCGAGATATACAACTCCCGACAGCCCCTGGAGCAGGGCGGCGGGACGAAAGTAGTAGGTGTTGGCGACGTCGCTGTTCCACGAACTGACCACGAGCCAAAGTTGGAACACGGCGAGAGTCGCTCCGACGACGGCCATCGCTGCGACGAGAATGCGCTGTCTAGAAGTCATCGACCTGGCGGACCGTACCCATGCGTCGTTCCTACAGCGTTACGGCGAGTGGCCTGACCACCCGGGCAGGGATTCCCACCGCGACCACGTTCATGGGGAGATCCCGCGTAACGACGGCGCCGGCTCCGACCACTGTGTTCTCCCCTATGGTCACCCCTGGGCAGACGATGACGCCCCCGCCGAGCCATACGTTGTCACCAAGCGTGATCGGCAGTGCCGACTCCCACTTCTCTCGGCGTGACTTGGGGTCGAGCGGATGGGTGGCGGTGAGCAGTTGGACGTTGGGTCCGATCTGGACATCGTTGCCGATGGTGATCTTCGCCACGTCGAGGCACACCAGCCCGTAATTGGCAAAGCTCCTTGCTCCGAAGGAAGTCTGGTACCCATAGTCGCAGTAGAACGGCGGTCGGATCCCGCTTCCCTCCCCAAAGGCACCGAGCAGATCAGTGAGGATGGCCTGTCGGACATCGGCTGCGTACGCCTCGTTGAAACGTTGGAGCAGTGATTGCGCTCGCTCGAGTTCGCGGGCGAGTTCGGGGTCATCGGCGATGTACAACTCACCGGCGAGCATCCGCTCGCGCATGCTTTTTTCGGTCGTCATCTCGACCAAACTAGAGGTGATGGAGCTCGGCTTCTTCTATCGAGTGCGCAAGTCGGGTGAGGTCTCAATCGAACGGGAGGGTCGCGAGGTAACGGTCTTGCGTGGCGCCGCCGCGGCGAAGTTCCTCAAGAGAGTGGCGACCGAGGATCCCCAACAGGTCATGGCTCGGGTGACCGGCAACTACAAACGCGGCAACGAGTGGCAGTGAGTCGCCGGCCAAGTGGCTCGGCCGACGTCGACCTGCAGGAGTGCGGAGGCGATTTCCTCTACTGGAACGGGATCAACGGGTCAAGGTGGCACGGTGGCCGGCCTGGCGCTCGTAACGACGTCTGGCTCCTGGACGTCAACGGCAACCGCGTTGCGATCCAGACATCTGCCCTTCGCGGCACGCCCGAGACCCTGGTGACGGAAGCCCGCGGGATCGTGGAGTCCACCGACTTCAACCCATGAGGTAGGCAACAGCCCTCGCACGCCTCGGAAAATTCGCGCGTTGCGGGACACGGTTCTGGCGGCGCCTAGCGCGCAGACCGCGAAACCGGTCGCGCTCCGACAGAGCTGTTCTGGCAAGATGTGGCAGTGGCAGGGGTACTGCAGACGCTTGAACACATCACCATGCGATGGCTTTCGGTACTCGGTTGTGCGATCGCCCCCGTAGAGGTCATCCCTGCGGGTGAAGGAGTCGGCTTCGTAGGGCGGGCGGCGCGGGTCCGGCCGCACCGTGACGTTCCACGCGCGCCCGCTTCGGTGTTCGCGAAGCTGCCAGCCGACGGTGCGGCGTGTGGGATCGGCGTGGCACGGCGCGTGGACGAGCGAGCAGTGCTGTTCAATCGGGAACTTGCAGCGTCCGCGGGCGTGGCTCGGCGGGTCGGGGGATGCAGAGCGGGATGACTTCTCGGCTCGTCGCTCTCTGCTTCGATGCGAACGATCCGCTCCGTCTCGCGCGCTTCTGGGCCGACGCTCTGCACTGGGAGATAGACGACGAGACCCATGATGAGATCGGTCTCGTGCCGACGGATGACACCAGATTCCGGATCGAGTTCCAGGCGGTCCCGGAGCAGAAGGCGGGCAAGAACCGTATCCATCTCGATCTGACAAGCACGTCCATCGATGACCAGAAAGAAACGGTCGAGAGGTTGGTCGAGCTCGGCGCCCGCCACATCGACATCGGTCAGGGCCCAGACGACGGTCATGTCGTGCTCGCCGACCCCGAAGGCAACGAGTTCTGCGTCATCGAGCCGGACAACTCCTTCCTCGCTGACTGCGGACGCCTCGGATCGATCACGTGCGACGGTTTGCCGGCGGTCGGGTACTTCTGGAGCGAAGCCCTCGGGTGGCCGTTGGTCTGGGACCAGGACCAAGAAACCGCGATCCGCGCGCCGGACGGCACCGGTCCGTTCATCACCTGGGGGCCGCCGCTTCCCCCGAAGATCACGAAGAACAGGCTTCATCTCGACATCGCTCCGACCGACCATGGTGATCAGCGGGCGGAGGTGGACCGTCTCCGCTCCCTCGGAGCGACTCGCATCGACATCGGACGGGGCGAGGTCAGCTGGGTGGTCATGGCAGATCCCGATGGCAATGAGTTCTTTGTGCGGACACCGCAATAGCGC
>JACCTH010000108.1 GCA_013812505.1 Acidimicrobiia bacterium
TCGATCTGGATGAACTCCTGGTGGGGGTGCTTGCGGCCCCCCTGGGGCGGGACCGAAGCGGTGGTGCCCTCCAGGATCTTGAGCAGGGCCTGTTGCACGCCCTCACCGGAGACATCGCGGGTGATCGACGGGTTCTCGCTCTTGCGGGCGATCTTGTCGATCTCGTCGATGTAGATGATCCCGGTCTCGGCCTTCTTGACGTCGTAGTCGGCGGCCTGGATCAGCTTGAGAAGGATGTTCTCGACGTCCTCGCCCACGTAGCCGGCCTCGGTCAACGCGGTGGCATCCGCGATGGCGAACGGCACGTTGAGCATGCGGGCCAGGGTCTGGGCCAGCAGCGTCTTGCCACAGCCCGTGGGGCCGAGCAGGAGGATGTTGGACTTGGCCAGCTCGACGTCGGAGTCGGAGTGGTTGCCGACCTGGACCCGCTTGTAGTGGTTGTAGACGGCGACCGAGAGGATCTTCTTGGCTTGGTCCTGCCCGATGATGTAGTCGTTCAGGAACTCGTAGATCTCACGGGGCTTGGGCAGCTCGTCGAAGCGGACCTCTGAGGTCTCGGAGAGCTCTTCCTCGATGATCTCGTTGCAGAGGTCGATGCACTCGTCGCAGATGTAGACGCCCGGACCGGCTATCAGCTTCTTGACCTGCTTTTGCGATTTACCGCAAAAGCTGCACTTCAAGAGGTCGACGCCTTCACCGAATTTCGCCATACAAAGACCTTCTCAGCTGGAGGCTACCGCAGTGAGTTCTCGACGCGAGAGAATTGAATCGACCACTCCATATTTCACCGCGTCGTCGGCGATCATCCAATAGTCGCGCTCTGTGTCAACTGAGACCTTCTCGTAGGTTTGCCCGGTGTGTTCGGCCAGGATGCGGTTGAGCTGCTCTCGCATTTGCACGATCAGCCGCGCTTGGATCTCGATGTCAGTCGCCTGGCCTTGAGTTCCACCGTGTGGCTGATGCAGCATCACTCGGGCGTGAGGCAAGGCGAATCTTTTCCCGGGTGCCCCGCCAGCAAGGATCACGGCCGCCGCCGACGCCGCCATGCCCATGCAGACGGTGTTCACGTCGGGTTTGATGTATTGCATGGTGTCGTAGATGGCGAACAGCGAAGTGATCGAACCACCCGGCGAGTTGATATAGAGGAAGACGTCCTTGTCGGGGTCGTCGCTTTCCAAGTGGAGCAGTTGGGCCATGATGAGGTTGGCGATCGTGTCATCGATGGGCGTGCCCAAGAAGATGATCCGATCTTTCAGTAGCCGGCTGTAGATATCGAAATACCGCTCGCCCCGGCTGGTCTGCTCGAAAACTGTGGGGATTACGTAGTTCTGCATGGGATCAGGGCTCCTCGTCGACGATCTCGGCCTCAAAAACTACCTCGTCTTCGAGAGGAAGTGCTTCAACCTCCTCGATTCCAATCTCTTCCGGGGCAATCTCGGTGCCGAGCTCGACCGGATTGCCGTCTCCGTCCACTGCCTTGGATGCGGCGACGACCGCCGTCAAGGCCTTGCTGCGGAGAATATCACCGGCCAGTGCCAAGACTCGCAGCTCGTCCTGCATGATTCGATACACCTGTTCGGGTTCGTTGCTGAGCCGGGCAAGCGCCTCGATCCGCGCAGCGACCTCTTCGGTTTGGACCTCGATTCCCACCTTGCGGGCAACGCCTTCCAAGACGACCCGGGTTTTCAACGCGCGCTCTGCCTGCGCGCGAACGTCCGCCTCGAGTTGCTCGGGAGTGATCCGGCTCGCCTCCATGTAATCCTGAACCTGGATCTCGTTAACGGCCAGCTGCTTGGTGAAGCGGCGCAAGATCTCTTCCATCTCAACCCTGATCAGCTGCTCGGGAATCTCCACCGCAGCCTCATCGAGTAGGAGGTCGAGGGCTTTTTCGCGAAAGTCTCGAGCAATCGACTGTCGCTTGGCGGCGCCGAGCTCAGTCCGCAGTTCGTCTTCCAATTCGGCCAGCGTCTCGAACTCGGTGACCTCGGAAACCCACTCGTCGTCGACCTCGGGCAGGACCTTGGCTTTCACCTCATTGACTTTGATGGTGAAAATCACCGCGGCCCCAGCCTTGTCGCCAAACCCGGCGGGAAGCGCGGCTTCGAAGCTCACCTGCTCGCCGGCTGAAAGGCCACGAAGGCGGGCGTCGGCGTCGTCGAGCAACTGGTTGGAACCGAGTTCGTAGAGCAATTCGTTGGCCACGGCCTCCGAGACGTCACCCTGCTCGTTGTGGGCCGAGAGATCAATCGAGACGAAGTCGCCGTCGGCGGCGGGACGATCGACTGTCTCCAACGAGGCGAACTGATCCCTCATCCGCTCGAGGCTCCGTGCGAGCTCATCCTCGGTGAGGTCGGTCGGCTCCACCTCGATCGTCCGCCCTTCATAGGCGGGGATTTCGTCGAGCTCCGGCCACAGCGTTACCAGAACTTCAGCCTGAACTCCGCCTTCGACCACTTTCACATTCTCCAGCTGCGGATTGACGATCGGCGCCAGCTCGTGCTCTTCGAGGAGCTTCTGGAGCTGTTGGGGGAGCAGCTCCTCGATCGCCTCCGTCCGGAGCCGTTCGGCTCCCACCGCGGCCTCCACAACTGGGCGTGGTGCTTTGCCGGGGCGAAAGCCGCGTAGCTTGAGGTCCTTTGACAATCGTCGTGCCGCGGCCGGCTTTGCCGCCTCGATCTCGGCCTCGGTGAGGTTGACTGTCACGCGTCGCTCAAAGGGCCCAGTTTCTTGAATCGCCGTTGAGTGCGCAGTCATGAGATCCTCTTCGATGGATGGGTGGAGATTGGCTATTGGGGTGACCGAGGGGATTCGAACCCCCGACATCCAGGTCCACAACCTGGCGCTCTAACCAACTGAGCTACGGCCACCATGTCCCTCCCGAGTGCCCCCGGGAGGATTCGAACCCCCGGCCAAGAGCTTAGAAGGCTCCTACTCTGTCCTCTGAGCTACGGGGGCGCGGTTGGCGATTCCCATTTTAAGATCCGTCGCAACGGAGTCGAAAAGAACCCTTGTCAGCCTCCCTTGTCAGCCTCCCTTGTCAGCCTCCCTTGCGGCTCTTGTTAGGTATGCCTAATGTGGCCCGGTGCTGGGCAACTTTCTCATCGGCTTGCGCGAGGGCCTAGAGGCGTCTCTAGTTGTTGGCATCCTCGTTGCCTATTTGGTGAGGACCGGTCGGCGGCATTTGTTGCCCAAGGTTTGGTTGGGGGTCGCGATCGCCGTGGGCATCTCTCTTGGAGTCGGGGCGATCCTCACATATGGCCCTCGGGGCCTGAGTTTCGAAGCCCAAGAGGCGATCGGCGGGGTCCTCTCGCTGGTGGCGGTCGGCTTCGTCACCTGGATGGTTTTCTGGATGGCTCGCACCGCTCGCAGCCTGCGCGGCGAGTTGGAAGGAAAGGTGGATCAGGCGGTGGCGGTCGGGGGGACGAGCCTGATGCTGGTGGCCCTCCTGGCCGTCGGACGCGAAGGACTCGAAACGGCACTGTTTCTCTGGGCGGCCGCCAAGGCGGCCGGTTCCACCACCCAGCCGCTGCTGGGCGGGGCGCTCGGATTGATCGTGGCAGTCGTCCTTGGCCTTCTCTTCTATCGCGGGACTCTACGACTCAACCTGTCGAGGTTCTTCCGCTGGACAGGTGCCTTGCTAATTGTCGTCGCCGCCGGTGTTCTCTCCTACGGCATCCATGATCTGCAAGAGGCCGGCATTCTTCCCGGCCTCAATACTCTCGCCTTCGACGTGAGCGAGCAAATCCCTCCTGGCTCTTTCCTCGCGACCATATTGAAAGGAACGATCAACTTTTCTCCGCGCACTTCGGTGCTGGAGGCGATCGCCTGGACTCTCTATCTGATTCCCACCATGTTCCTGTTCTTGCGGTCGATTCCTCGTCCATCGGAGGTTCGCCAGCCGGCGTCCGCTGAGCCGGTCCCCACTCACAACTAAAGGAAGTAAATGATGTTGATGGCTCGGCGGTCCCTGGTCTTGTTGGTCACTCTCTTCGTGGTGGGATCATGTTCCGATAGGGATCCGATCGGTGCAATCCAAGTCACCAGCACGGATGATCAGTGCGAGGTTGCCTCGACGTCGACTCCAAGTGGCACGATCACCTTCGAGGTCACCAACCAAGGCGGAAACGTGACCGAGTTTTACCTGTACGAGGCCGATGGGCTCGGAATCGTTGGAGAGGTAGAGGACATCGGTCCAGGCGTCACCCGCGAACTGGTGGTCGAAGCCCCACCCGGGGAATATCTGACGGCCTGCAAACCGGGGATGTCCGGCGAAGGAATCCAAGCTCCCTTCACAGTGACCGATTGATCGAGCGGGTGAAGGGGATCGAACCCTCACCACCAGCTTGGAAGGCTGGAGCTCTACCATTGAGCTACACCCGC
>JACCTH010000016.1 GCA_013812505.1 Acidimicrobiia bacterium
TGTTGGAGTTCCCGCCGAAAGGCAGAATGCCGGTCGCTGGTCCGCAGATCCCTTATCTGCCGGCCGGTTCCATCGGCTTCCATCTCCCAGAGCCGGGCGCGAGCGCCGGGAACATAGGGAGGCGGGAGCCGCAAGCGGAGGGAGCCGGAGACGCCGAAAATCTCCACTTCTTCGAAGTATTCGGGATAGCCCGGGACCCACAACCAGTCCATCCGAAACCGCATATCGCCACCCAGCTCGGCGTCGAGGCTGAGCGAAGGCGGGGCGCCATAGGGAGCCTCGGATCCAAACGGCCAGGCGCTGATCCGGGCCACCGAGCCAAGCGGACGACCCAAGATGTACCGGACGAGCGAGGCTTGATGAACCAACGAACCAAGGGCCAGATTGCGGTAGAGCCGATTGAAAGATTCCGGTAGGTCGCCTATTGCATCTCGAGTTGTCGCCCTCTCGTACCGGAGCATTGGTTCGAGCTGTCCATGGGTCACGTCATCGAATCGAAGGAGGTTGTGATGAGATTGTTGGGGCGTCTCGTCGGGATGCAGCACGGTGACCCGAATCAGTCGTGGATCTTCGAGATCGAGTAAGCGTCGTTTGGCTGCCTCCACCATCGGCTCATGGGTCTTCATGTAGCCGACTTGCACCACCCGACCGGCCGCGGCGGCCGCCCGCTCGATCTCGTCGAGCTCGGCGACGCTGATGCATAGCGGCTTTTCGGCGAAGACATGCTTGCCCGCCGTCACCGCCGCCAGTGTCTCGGATCCGTGCGCAGACGGAGTGAGAATCAAGACCGCATCAACGTCTGGATCTGTGAAAACGTCCTCGGCTCGTGTCGAGCAGCGAGGCTGGCCGGGGAGCCTTGCAGAAACCGCGGCGAGAAGCGCGCTCGAGAGGTCACAAAGGTGTCGTATCTCGAAGAGCTTCCCAAGCGAACCCAGGGCTGGCAGGTGGGCGATTTGGGCTATCGCGCCTAGCCCAATGATCCCCAGTCGAACTGGGGCAGCCAGATGTGAGTCGGTCACCGGTTGCAGCCGGCAACAGTCACATGACTCCTATACGGGCGTATACGTCTTGAACTCGTTCGCCCCCACGAAGTGCTTCGCGTACCTTGTCCTCTTTGGCGGCCTTGATCTCAGCTAGCTCGACAACCTGGGCGGCGAGGTGAGCCGGAACGAACGTTGCGCCATCGCCGTCCGCCACCACTATGTCTCCGCTGGTGACTGTGACTCCACCACATTCGATCGGCTTGCGAATCTCCACCGCGTCGAGTCTCCCGGCCGAGTCGGCCGGGTGGGTCCCACGCGCCCAAAGCGGGAAGTCGTAGTCGCAGATCGCCTCAATGTCGCGGGTGTAACCGTCGATGACGGCGCCGGCGCATCCTCGAGCTATCAAGCGGGTCGTCAGCAACTCCCCCCAGAAGGCAGCAGGCACGTCGGGAGGAGCGGCCACGACCATGACTTCGCCCGGCTCGAGCATCTCCAACGCTTCGAACTGTGTCGCGTAAGGCACCTCGGGCACCCCGTCAACCGCGACCACGGTCAGGGTGGCAGCTCGGCCGACCAGAGGGGTTGGCCCGCTCAGACGTGATATTCCGGGATGGATCGTCTGGGCCCGGAGTCCCAACCCGTCCAAAATGTCGGACACGACGGCAGCTCGTGTGTTGCGGAAGCGGGCGAGCACCTCATCTTGTCCTGTGGAAGTCATTGTCCTGCTTCTATCACCCGGTCCACCGCGGTATCCCTCAGGTTTCTCGCCGCCGGAGCTTGAGAATTCCTAGACGACTATGTTGCCGAGAACACACGGATCTGTCAAGTTATCAGATAAGTTGACTGGCAGAGCGCAGAGTCAGGAGTCGGCAATGGAAATTCCTCGAGGACCTTCCCAAATCTCCCAAGTCGCGCTGGTTGTCCACGACCTCGACGAAACGATGAGGACCTATCACGAGACACTGGGCTGGGGCCCCTGGAAAATCTATGAGCTGGGACCGCCGGAGATGCACAGCATGACTCTTCACGGCCAGCCAGTCCAGTTCTCGATGTTGGTTGCGCAATGCGAGGTGCCTCCGGGAGTCGTAATCGAGTTGGTCCAACCGCTCGACGGACCGAGCGCTTACAAGGAGTGGCTCGACGAGCATGGCGAGGGCGTCCAGCACATCGCCTGCAGGACCACAGCCCAACGCGAGGCTGACGAATTCAACGAACAGATGGCTGAGCGCGGAATCGACGCGCTGATGACAGGACGGATCGGCCAGACCATCGAGTTCTCCTACCTGGACACACAGCCCTTGTTGAAATTCATCCTCGAGACCGGTAGCGGCGACGAGAGCGAAGTGGCGCCGAACCGCACCTACCCGTCGCCGCCCTAGTCGACTCCGCAGGCCTAGCCGCGAATGGCGCCGCCGATGAGGCTCTTCTGAATCTGCTCCTGGAGCATGACATAGACGACCACGCTCGGGAAGAGCGTTAGGACGATTGCGGCCAGCAGCGTTGGGAAGTCGTAGGAAAACTGGTTTTCGAAGAATCGGAGCGCGTAGGCCAGCGTCCTCGTATTTTCCGATTGGGTCAGCAGCAATGCGAAAAGGAAGTCATTCCACGAGTTGAGGAAGATCAGAACGCCCGCCGCTGCGACCGCGGGCCGAGCCAGTGGCAGCGCGATCCGCGTATAGGTCTGCCACATGTTCGCCCCGTCGATGCCAGCGGCCTCTTCGAGATCCTTCGGGATCGTCTTGAAGTAGCTGTGCAGGATAAAGATCGCAACCGGCAGACCCTTGACCATGTAGACGAGGATCAGTGCCCAGCGCGTGTCATAGAGCCCCAGGGTTCGAATCACCAGGGTGATCGGCTGCAACATCGGAATCAGCGAGATAAACACGGAACTGATGAGCACGGCGTAAATCGCTCGGCTTCCCCAGAAGTCGTAGCGAGCAAGGGCATAGGCAGCCATTCCGAAGATCCCGATTGCGGCCACGGTCGCCCCGACCGATGCGATCGCCGAGTTCATGAAGAAGAGTGGGAACTTCGTCCGAGTCAACGCCTCGGCATACCCGTCGAGGCTGGGATTTGCCGGAATGCTCAGAGCGGAGCCGAGCACCTCGGCGTTCGTCTTGAACGAGGAAACAATGACCCACAAGGCAGGTGCCAATGAGATGAGTAAGACGAACGCCAGCACGGCATATCTGAGGACAGAACCGGCAACAGCGCCGGCACCTCCTCCGGAATTCCGGGTCACGCCCGTCGAACGGTTTGCCCGTGTGCCAACCTGGCTCATCTGGTCCTCGCCGACTCGGTCACGCGAAACGCCCGGGCCAACAGCACGAACGCCAAGAGGCCCATGATCAGCAATACCACCCCAATAGCGTTCGCGTAGCCGGAGTTGAAACGCACGGTGGCCAAGTTGTAGATGAGCAAGCCAAGGCTCATCGTTTCCGCTCCCGGTCCTCCTCCCGTCGTGAGGAACACGTACTCGAAGGTCTTAAAGACTTCCGTGACCGCGATTATCACCCCGACCCCGACCACATTTCGAAGCAGTGGCACATGGATGTGCCAGTCCACCTGTCTTTCGGTGGCTCCATCGACGAGAGCCGACTCACGTAGTTCCGGCGGGATCGCGGCCAACTCGGCCATCGTGATCAGGATGATGACCCCCGCGTAGAAGACCCAAACAATGGTCACCGCGAGAAAGGCTGTGCCCGGCTCGAAGAACCAGTTGGCCTGGAAGTTCTCGAAGCCGAATGCCTGAATGAGTTGATTCGCCAGCCCGATGCCGGGGTTGAAGACGAACACGTAGATGATCGCCAACGCTGCGGGCGGAATGAGGTTCGGGAGCAGGCTGATCGAGCGAATGAAGCGCCAGCCGAAGGGGCGCCGGTTGAGGATCAGGGCCACAGCCACACCGAATGGCACATGGATCCCCGCGGCGATAAGCCCCCAAAGGAGAGAGTTGCGGACCGCAAGGAGGAACTGCCTGTCGCCCGGCAGATTCCCGTAATTGTCGAGTCCGATGAACTCTGGCCGGCCGAACCCATCCCAATCGCTGAAGCTCGTAGCCACCATGACGATGATCGGGATGGCGTAGATCAGCGTGAAGAGGAGAAGAGTTGGGATCAGGAAGACAGCGATCCACAACCGCGATCTGGTCACACCACCACCTCAAGGCCGAGCGAAGTCGACAATGGATTGAGCGGTCGGCGCCATTGCGAGCCCCGACCGCCCACTCCAACGAATCCTACGGCGTCTCTTGGGCCGCGTCAGTCAACTGCTGGGCGAACTGCTCAGGCGTTATCTGACCGAGCGCGAGCTGGGGAAGCCCCTGCACAATCGTCTCATTCTGGATGAAGCTCGTCCACTGGACGAAGTAGCCAGGCAGAATGGGTGCGTTGTTGTCCTGGATCAGCGTCAACAGATCCGCGGCAAGCGGATCAAGGCTCGCCAGGTCTTCGGCAGGAAGCGGGAGGTTCGGTGCAATCGAACCCATCCGGATGACCCGTTGCCGAGTGAACTCGGGGCCTGACATGAACTCAACGAACTCCGCCGCCGCAGCGGTTTCCTCCGGCGAGTAGCCAACGCCGATCCCCCAGTCACCCACCTGAATCCCGGCATCATCGACCGCGACTGGGCCTGGATAGAGCCCCGACGCAATCTTGTCACCGAATCCCTCGGACGAGAGCGCCGGATCGCGGAACTCACCGATCATCCACGGGCCGTTGGGCATGATTGCGGTCACGCCGGACAAGAAGTTGTTGGCGGCGAGTGTGTATGCGCCTCCGACGGCGTCAGGCGTTGTGAACTGGAACACTCGGGCAATGTCCCGGCTTGCCTCGATGATGAACGGATGGTTGTAATCCGTTGGGTACTTCTCACCGAGAAAGGCTACGCCCTCCGGCGTGCGGGCAACGAGCGCCTCGAAGATCAGCATCGCCGACCAACCGATGTCCTGGGTGTGAAGCGATACAGCCGGGATTCCGGCCGCATCGAGGGCCTCGAGGGTTGCCCACCACTCGTCCCAAGTCTCGGGAACCTTGTCAATACCGGCCTGACCGAGGAGCTCCATGTTGTAGAAGAGACCTACCGGGGTCACGAAGGTGTCCGGGGCGGCGATGAGCTTGCCGTCGATGGTGTTAAAGGTGGTCGATTCCTCGATTGCTACGTCTTGCCATTCCGGCGACGCGTCGAAATACGGCTTGAGATCGACCAACTCATCATTGTCGATCCAAATTTGCGCGAGGTCGCCGACGCGCTTAGGCGCAACGACGATCGGGAGCTGCCCGGAGGCGGCATAGTCGGTGGTGAGCTTTGCCAGGTAATCCTCTCCGCCCGGCACGTAGTCGACCACTGCCTCGATCTTCCCCTCATACCTCTGGTTGAAGCAAGCGAGGGCGTCGGTGAAGAGCGTGTCGCTGGCGGTGTCACCGCCCCCGACCCACCACACGAAGTTGAGTGTGACCGGACCACCCGCATAGTCAACGGGACTGCATTCCATTGCCATTGGGTCGGCGGTTGTGGCGCCGGTCGTGGCGGTTGCGGGCGCGGTGGTAGCTGTGGCGGGCGCCGTCGTTGCAACTGTGACGGAAGGCTCGGTGGAAGCGGTTGTGGTCCCGCTCTGAGTCCCTCCGCACGCCGCGATCAAGAACACGATCGCCAGCAACCACGCCACCCGTTCCTTAGGTGTTCTCATCAATTGCCTTCCTTGCTATTGGGCCTGATCTATTTGCGCGTGAACCCCGGCGACAATATCTGTGTGCTTGCCTATCTGTCAACTTGTCAGATAGGTTGACCGACCTGCGGGGCTCGATAAGATACGCAATCGCCCAGAAGAAAGTTCAAGGAGTGCGCACGACGCTTACAAGGGAGACTCTGTCGGATCAGATCGCCCAACATCTGGCGGATTTCATCCTGGAGGAGCTGGCTCCGGGCAGCGGACTTCCATCTGAGGCAAACCTGGCTGAGCGTTTCGGTGTGAGCCGTCCTGTGGTCCGGGAGGCGTTGCGGTCGCTGGCGGCCCAGGGTGTGGTTGAGATCATCGGGGGCAAGGGCACCGTCGTCCGCCCTGTCGACGATCGGCTGCTCCGGCTCTTCTTTCAACGAGCGCTACAAGTAGGCACCGACACGTCCATCGAGTTGATGGAGGTCCGAAAGCCCCTTGAGGTGCAGAGCGCCACCCTCGCCGCTGAGCGGCGGACCGACGAGGAGCTGGCTGTCATCGGTTCGAAGGTGGCCGCCATGCGCACCAAGATCAACCACCTTGAGGCATATGCCCAGCTCGACGTCGAATTTCATTTGCTGGTCGCGCTGGCCACGCATAACACGACGATGTGTCACCTGATCGGATCGATTCGAGATTCGCTGCGAGAAACGATCGAGGCCGGCTTGCGACGCCGCAACACGCGCGCACAGCTCGAGCGGGTGCAGCTACTTCACGAGGAGATATACAACGCAATCGCGGCCGCCGATCCAATCGCCGCCGCGAGCGCAATGACACGACACTTCGACGAGGCAGTCACCGCCCTGATTACTCCGGTGGGTTCCGACGGCTCGCAAACTGGCCGGAACGATTCCGACCGTGCTAGATGAATCCCCGCCCCTAAGCGGCGCCATTCGAGGGTGAACCCGGTCGCACTGGTTGATGCTGCCGGAAGCCTGTCGTTCTATGACCGGCAGCGGCATCTCCGTTTTCCCTTCGAGGTGATTCCCGGAGTGGGGAAGTTGAAGGTTGGCTTTCAGTACAGCCCCGGCCAAGTCAGCGGCTACAACAACCTGCTCACCCTGGCTCTTTTCGATCCGCGGGGTTTACGGGGTGCTGCTCACCGCTGGCATCAAGACCAAAGAATCGAGATCACCGAACGAGTCGCTACTCCGGGCTTTCTTGCTGGACCGATCTCGCCGGGAAGCTGGGAATGCGTGGTCGATCTTCACGAGATCCTGAATCTCGGGGCGGACCAGGATTGGTGCGAGTACCGCCTGACCATTGCAGGCGAACCCGTCGGGTCGGAGCCGCCGCAGAGCCAGGAGCCCGCCAACGGCTCTCATCCTCCGCTCGGCGACCAACAGGAGGGTTGGTTCCGAGGCGACCTTCACAGCCACACAATTCATTGTGATGGGAATGCTCCTGCGGAGGAGATGGCAGCGGCGGCCCTGCTTGGTGGCTTTGACTTCTTGGCGATCACTGGGCACAACACAACCTCGTCATTGGAAGTCCCACCGGGTTGGCCATCTGGCCTTGCTCCGATCCGTGGACTCGAGCTGACCACGTTTCGCGGGCACGCCAATTTGCTGGGGATCGATTGCTGGTACGAATGGCGGGGCCTTCCTATCTCGGACGTCCAGACAAGAGTCCGCGGCGGAGGAGGCGTCTTCGTCGTCAACCACCCGGGAGCCATCGGCAACCCCTGGTGCACGGGCTGTCGGTGGGACGCTCCCGACACCGATCTCGGTCTCATCGACGCCATCGAGGTGTGGAACGGCCCCTGGGCAAATCCGGATTCCCGGAACGCAGACGGTCTCGCCTGGTGGACATCACTCTTGGGGGCCGGCTATCGGATCAGCGCAGTGGGAGGGGGGGATGCCCACACCCCGAGCGACTTCCGACAACCGGGAATGCCCTTCACCGAAGTCTTCTCCACCGGCCTCTCTGAGGCCGCCGTCCTCGAAGGTTTGCGAAGAGGAAACGTGATCGTGTCCTCCGGGCCCCGGCTCCGACTCACTACCGAGGACGGCGACTCGATCCTGCCGGGCACTGCGCAGCCGGACGGACCAACGCTCGTCGTCGTGTCCGAGCTTTCGGCCAGCGCCACCCTTTGTCTCGTGGCCGAGGGCGAGATCAGTGACCGCCACCGGATTGAGCCTCCGGGCGGGGTTGTCGAACAGCTGATTCCGGCGGGCGCTCGTTGGGGACGATGGGAGCTGAGGGCTGGCTCGGAGATCGGTGATGACCTTTTGGCCATCACGAATCCTCTCTGGCAGCAAGCTCCTCCCACCAAAACCGAGGCCATGTGATGCGACTAGCTGACAAAGTGTGTGTGATCACCGGAGCAAGCTCGGGAATCGGACGCGCGGTGGCTGAGGCCTTCGCTGCCGAGGGCGCCCGGCTACTGCTGGTCGCCCGCCCCCCAGATCACGCCGATCTGGAAGCCACCGTCCAAGGCTTACCCCAAGCCGTTGGCTTCGCCTCCGATCTGAGCGACCCAGGAGCCGCGACCGAGATCATCGACAAGGCTCTCGAACACTTCGCCCGCATCGACGTGCTGATCAACAATGCCGGCTTCGCGGATGTTGCGCTTGCTACCGAGTTCAGCGTCGAACGCTGGGACCGGGTCTTCAACGTCAACCTCCGCGCCATGTTTCTTCTAGCTCAGAGTTTCGCCCGGCATGTCATCGCCCGCGGAGGCGGAGGCTCGATCGTTAACACTGGAAGCATCAACGGCATCCGGCCCGAACCAATGCTCGCGGCTTACAACGTCTCCAAGGCGGGGGTCATGGCACTGAGCCAATCTCTGGCCTTGGAGTTCGGCCAATACGGCATTCGCGTCAACACCGTGCTGCCCGGGATGGTGTACACCCGCCAGACCGCGCCGCTTCTGGACGATCCCAGTTTCGCAGGCCCCTACCTGACGGGCATCCCCCTAAGAAGGTTCGCTGACCCCAAAGACATTGCACCGGCTTATGTCTTCCTCGCCAGCGAAGACGCGCGCTACCTGACCGGCAGCAGCGTCGTTGTCGATGGCGGCCTATCCATCGGAATCAGCTGGCCCGAGCAGATAAACGAATACCCGGACTTCACGTGAGTCGCGAACTACCACAGAGGACCCGATGCTGAGATCGATATACGACATCAAAACCGTTACCGCCGAGCTCGACCACGCCGAAGGCCTCAACTTTGGACCCGATGGCAACTGCTACGCGGGCGGGGAGGACGGCCAGCTCTACCGCATCTCGCCTGGAGGCGAGGTGAGCTCATATGGTCAAACCAGGGGTGGCATCGGCGGAGTGTGCCTCGACGCGAGCGGCAATCTGTATGCCTGCAGCTACGGCACGGCGAGCGTTGAGAAAGTCAGCCCCGACGGGTCTGTCACCAGCCACTCAGCCGGTACTACCGACATTCCGGCCGTCGACCCCAACTATCCCGTCTTCGATGCGGAAGGGTTCCTCTACTACTCGGACTCCGGTGACTACTACCGACCTTCTGGCCGGCTGTTTGCGGTGCGGCCCGACGGCGCGACGATGCACATCTTCGGAAGCCACCTCCAGTATCCCAACGGTCTCGCCATCGACCCGTCCGACAGCTGGCTCTATGTGGTGCAGAGCACCGCGCACAATCTCATCCGCTTTCCGTTGTTGGGTGAGGGTCGCGTCGGTGAGCCGGAAACGTATGTCAGGCTGCCCGGCGTCGTTCCCGACGGTATCGCCTTCGCCGAGAACGGATCGATCTACGTCGCCTGCTACTCGCCGGACATCATCCTTCGAGTCCTCCCTGATCGCCGCGTCGAGACGGTGGTGCAGGATCTCGGCTCGGACGTGCTCAACCGACCAACCAATGTGGCCTTTCAACCCGGCACGACCAACCTTTGGTTCGTCAACTTCGGTGGCCATTCCATGCGATATGTCGATGTCGATGAGCACGGCGCACCTCTCCACTTTCCCCCGGATGAGCCCAACGAAGAACCAAGGTAAGGAGCCCGAAGTTGGCGCAGCGAAATCGAGATGGACTGGCGTTCTTTGAAACCGGCGATGGGAATCCCGCTAGCTACTCGGCCGCGGCCCGAGTCGGCGACCTCATCTATACCGCGGGCCAGATTGGCGCCGAGGTCGGAGGACCCCCGGTCAACGCCGCCGACCAGGCGCGGACCGCCCTCTCGCGGCTGATCGCGGCCGTGGAGGCGGCCGGCGGCGGCATCGAGACGATCGTCAAGGTCAACACCTATCTGGCCGACCTGAACGACTTCCCCGTTTACGACGCGATCTACCGAGAGATGATCGCAGTCGACCCCAAGCCGGCCCGCACCTCCGTCCAGATCGCAGCTTTCCCGGCACCCCTCAAGATCGAGATCGACGCGGTCGCGTCCGTTCGATCAGCCGAGAAGAAGTAGCCGAGAGATGCGAATCACCGGCCTCGACATCACCCCGGTAACGATCCCGTTCAGCCGCGTGGAACTATGGGCTTGGGGCGAAAGGCGAGGAGTCTCCTGCGCAGTCATTGAGCTGCATACCGACACCGGCATCACCGGACTCGGCGAGGCCGTAATTGTCCTGGGACCGACTCCGGAGATCGTCGTCGCGATTTTGCGCCGGATGGAGCAACTGGTCGTAGGCGAGGATCCCGGCCGGGTCGAGTATCTCACGGCGAAGATTCTGGGAGAAGGTGCCTGGCATTCGTTCCGCAACACCGCCTTCACCTGTTGGGCGGGGATTGAGATGGCCTGCTGGGACGTCATCGGCAAGAGCACCGGCCGTTCGGTGGCCCAGATGCTGGGTGGCCCGGTTCGCGACGAGGCCACGGCCATGTTCTACGTCTATGGCAGCCACAACCTTGAGGAGATGATCGAGTACGCGGCAGAAGGAACGGCCCGCGGATTCGGGACCATCTACGTGAAAGTCGGCATCGAGGAGGAGCGTGATGTCGAGCTCGTCGCGCGTGTCCGCGAAGCAATCGGACCGCATCCCAAGCTCCGCGTCGATGCAAATGAAGCGTGGTCTCCGGGTACAGCCGTCCGGATTCTCGGAAGAATGAAACCCTACGTGATCGAGTACGCCGAGCAACCGACCTTGATGTACGACATCGATGCGCTCGCTCATGTGAGGCGGGCCTCCGGAGTGGCCGTGGCGGCCAACCAGGCATCGTGGGGCATGTTCCAGATCCTCGAGCTGATCAAACGCCAGGCGTGCGATGTGATCATGACCGACCCTCACCAGGAGGGTGGCATCCTCAACTTCAAGAAGGCAGCCGTGCTAGCCGAGGCAGCTGGCCTACCAATCGTCAACCACGCCTTCTCGCCGACAACGATCACTATGCATGCCCAGCTTGCCGTCATCGGCTCCAGCCCCAACTTCATCCTCGCCGGCCAAGGCCATCAAGACCTTTTGGCGGACGACGTAGTGACGGCGCCTCTTTCCTACGAGGGTGGCCGCATGCAAGTTCCCAACGGCCCTGGCCTTGGCGTCAACCTCGACCGCGAGAAACTAGAGCTGTACCACCAGGCGTTTCTCGAGCAGGGGTTTGCCTCGGCCCATGCCGACCAACGACCCGGCCAGATGCTCAACGTCCCGAACCAGTAGGCTCCCGTGGTTGGCTCGCTGATTGGCGGAAGACGCTTGGGGTGACAATCCGACAGAGTCGAGGGTCTGTCACCCCTCCGGCTCCGAAATTTCCCCTGTGATGTCGCGAGAACGACGAATGAAGGCCTCGATCCCGTCCAGGACTCGCGCCAGCCCGAACTCGAATGAGGATATGGCGCCGGCGAGGAAGTACCGCTCATCCTCCGCGCTTTCGTCCCAGGCTCCTTCCATCTCTCGGCTCGAAAGAGTCGGGAAGCGATCCGGATCCCAAATCTCCTCGAGAATCGGGGAGACAGCTCCCCACCATTTGGTGTCATCAAGGTTGGTCTCGCTTGCAACCTCAACCGCATCCACGGCCACCCGGGCGGCCCCGTTGACATAGGCGCTGATCAAAGACAGCACCCAGGCCATTTCCCTCCCGCTCAGACCGAGACCAGAGACAGCTGCGAGCGCTCGCTCAGAAGCATCGAGCACGTTGGGGCCCAATGGAGCCCGGGTCCAGGGAAGGCGGTGAAACCAAGGATGGCGCTGGTGACTGGCCCATGTCGCGCGGGCAATCAGCTCGAGCTTTTGGCGCCAAGTTGCCCCGGCCGGAAAGGACACATTCTCCTCGCCAGCCACTCGGTCAAACATCAAGTCCAACAACTCTCTCTTGGCCTGCAGATAGCCGTAGAGAGTCATCGCTCCGACTCCCAGATGATCCGCCACCTTGCGCATCGAGAGGGCCTCGAGCCCCTGCTCGTCCGCGATTGCAATTGCCGCGGCGACAATTTCGTCCGCGGCCAGGCTTGGCTTCGGGCCTCGCTCGGCGGGTTCGCTGATGCCCCACAGCAGCCTCATGCTGTGGGCGGGGTCAATCGGTTCCTGCGCTCGGTTTGACAACTCCGTACATTGTACCGTAACCTAACTTCGTACACCGTATGGCGACAGGAGTCGGGCATGGATGACGCCGCCGTCGAAGCCATTGGATTACACAAGCGTTTCGGAACGACAGAAGCACTGGCTGGCTTCGATCTTCATGTCCGGGCAGGGACGATCTGCCGTGTGCTCGGTCCCAACGGTGCTGGCAAAACCACCGCCGTCCGCATAATGGCCACCTTGCTGAGAGCCGACCGCGGCTCGGTCCGGGTGGGCGGCGCCGATGTGCGCACCCAAGCAGAGCTGGTCAGGTCGCGAATTGGACTGGTGGGCCAGGAAGCCGCAGTTGATGAGGAGCTCACCGGTCGTCAGAACCTCGTGCTCTTCGAACGGCTTTTCCAACTCGGCCGAGGCGGGGCTCGTGAGCGAGCCGCCGAGTTGCTCGAGCATTCGATCTCACCGAAAGCGCCGATAAGAAAGCCAAGAAGTATCGGGTGGCATGCGCCGTCGCCTCGACCTGGCCGTTGCTTTCATCCAGTCACCGCAAGTGTTCTTCATGGACGAACCAACGGCTGGCCTCGACCCCAGAAACCGCAACATGGTCTGGGCGGAAATCAGGCGTCTGGTCGCCGGAGGGTCGACCGTGCTGCTCACCACGCAGCACCTCGACGAAGCCGATCAGCTCGCCAACCGCATTGCTTTGATGGACCGCGGCCGCGTGATTGCAGAGGGCAGCCCCAAAGAACTGAAGTCACGGATCGGTGGCGACCAGATCGAAGTCGCGCTCACCAACCTGGGTCAACTCCGCGCTGCGATTGAGATCGTGCAATCGATTTGTGGGGAGGCCGTGGAGTTGAACGAAGACACTCGCACCATCACGGCACCGGTTGTCGATCGCGTCTCGGTTCTCGTCGAAACCGCACGGCGGCTCGAAGAGGCGGGAATCGATGTCCAAGACATCGGGTTGCGACAACCCGCCCTCGACGAGGTCTTCCTCCGGTTGACCGCAAAGGAAGAAGCAGCATGACCGTCGGTTTGGTTGCGGGCCACTCCGCCACGCCGGGGTGGCGCCGAACGCTGGGCGACAGCATGACGGTCGCCACCCGACACCTGGTCCCCTGGCTCAACAGCCCTGGGTGGATTGTGGCGACGCTCATCTACCCGATCACTTTCGTATTGCTCTTCGGTTACGTGTTCGGGAGCGGCATCATCGTGCCCGGAGGAGGCAACTACCGCGAATACTTGATGCCTGGCCTCTTCACCTTCATCATGGCTTCGGGCATCGGCGAAACCATGGTCGGGGTCAACACCGACAGCGCCAAAGGGATCATGGATCGATTGCGGTCAATGCCGATGGCCCCGGCCGCCGTGGTCATGGGACGCAACATGGCCGACATGGTCAACTCGTTTGTCGGCCTGGCCGTGATGGTTGGGTGTGGCCTGGTCGTGGGCTGGACCGCCCGCCGCGGTCTCGGGAGCTTCCTCGCGGCGCTTGGACTTCTCCTTCTCCTGCGCTTCAGTTTTCTGTGGATGGGGATCTACATCGGTTTGCTGGTCAAATCGCCGGAAATGGCCAACAACCTTTGGGGTCTCCTCTTTCCGCTCACGATGCTCACCAACGCTTTCGTCTCCCCGGAGCTGATGCCCGACTGGCTCGGCGCCATCGCCGCGTGGAACCCGCTCTCCTCAACCGTCAGCGCTACGCGCGAGCTATTTGGGAACCCGGGTGGGGCCACGGCTCAAACCTGGTTGACCGAGAACGCGGTGACGATGGCGCTGGCCTGGCCGTTGCTATCACCGCGGCCTTTCTGCCCCTGGCGGTCAGGAAGTGGCGACGCCTCAGTCGCTAGCTGTCAGTGGTGCCAGGATCTCCTCCACCTGGTCGTAACCCAAGGTGTTGACGTAGCCGGATCGGTTCTTCCGGCACCATCCCAACGGAGTCAAATGGTGATCGGGGTCTGCCAGGTTGGGATCGGCGCCATGCGCCAGCAAACGGCGAACGCTGTCGGGTCGACCGTTTCCGGCGGCGGTGCGAAGCGGATGACGACCAAAATCGGATCAGTGGCATCGACCCGTGTCCCGGCGGCAATCAGCTCGTCGATCACATCCAGGCGTTGATGGTCGGAAGCCATCACCAAGGCTCTGGTACGAGCATCGGCAGGAGTCTCGGCAGTGAGCCAGCCCGTGATATCTCCCGCCGCGGCGCCTTCCTCGATGCCGTGCACCTGGGCGCCGGCGGCGACCAGGACGTCGAGGACATCGGTCATCCCGAAGACCGCGGCATGGAGGAGCGCAGTGCCGCCAGGGACGCCGCCGGCCTCATCGCTGGCTCGCTGGTCCAGGGCGGCACCGGCTTCGATCAACACTCGGGCAACCTCGGCATCGCCGTAGCTGGCGGCGGTCATCAAGGGAGTTTCCGAGTCTCCGTGCTCACCGTCGATCCGAGCTCCGGCTGCGATCAGTGCACGAGCCATTCCCCCGGTACCTTCGACATCGCGCCAGACGTTGTGGGTCGTGTCGAAACGGAGCATCGTGACATAGCCCAGCGGCGACGCGCCTATCGGATGATCACACCAGTTGTCCATCGAAGAGGTGGCGAGAGTGGGATCCCCGGAGATGAGAGCGGTCAGCCGCTCGAGATCCCGCGCATCAAGAATCCTTCGTCGCTCGACCTCGAGCTTGAGCTTGGGCCAACTCGAGAACCCGTATTCGCGAGCCAGGGCCAATTGCGCCGAGGACAAGATCAGGCGAGGGGAAACGGACTCGATGCGGGCCAGCGCCGACGGGTTCCCCTCCTTGGCCGACGCCAGCAGCTCTTTCGCCTGCCGACGTAGCTGCTCGAGGTCGGGCGTGGAAGGTAGAACTGCCATGACATCTCCTTTTCGGCCGACGGTCCGCAAGCCAACCTGAGGAGTAAACCAAATTTGGCGCCCAGCGCGCGGTCCCAACCAAATTTGGGTAATAATATACTTGACTCACCTTGAGCCGAGTAGTAGACTCACCACATGATTGATGGTGAGAAAGCCCCTCATAACCTGATCGAAGCGATTCGCTACTTCTCAGACCCTGACGTTTGTGTCGCATTTGTCGCAAGCCTCCGTTGGGCCAACGGTCCCGTCTGCCCGACTTGTGACGGCACCGAGCACTCCTACCTCAAGACCCGTCGCCTGTGGAAGTGCAAGAACTGCAAGCGCCAATTCTCAGTGAAGGTCGGGACCATCTTCGAGGATTCGCCGATCGGCCTCGATAAGTGGCTGGCGGCTATCTGGCTGATCGCCAACTCGAAGAACGGCATCTCAAGCCACGAGTTGGGACGGAGCATCGGCCTCACGCAGAAGTCGGCATGGTTCGTTCTTCACCGGGTCCGCCTTGCGATGCAGACCGGCACGTTCCAGAAGTTGAGCGGCACGGTCGAAGTCGATGAGACCTTCATCGGTGGCTTGTCGAAGAACATGCACAAGGATGCCCGCCAGAAGAAAATCACCGGAACTGGCGGCCACAACAAATCGGTCGTGATGGGCCTCCGTCAGCGTGGCGGCGACGTAAGGGTCAAGATCATCGACGAGCGCAGGACCCGTTCAACCATGCAACAGCACGTCCGCGATGAGGTCGAGCTTGGGACCTCCGTCTACACCGACTCTCACCACTCCTACACGGGCTTGGACACGGACTTCGATCATGCCACCGTCGAACATGCCGAGTACTACGTCAACGGTCGCGTCCACACGAACGGCATCGAGAATTTCTGGTCGTTGTTGAAGCGTGGCCTCAAAGGAACCTACGTTCAGGTAGCCCCGGAGCATCTTTTCCGGTACCTGGACGAGAGAGTGTTCACCTACAACAAGCGCGACCTCAACGACTTCGGCCGGTTCGTGTTGGTGCTCGGTCAGACAGCCGGACGCCGACTGACCTACGACGCCCTCACCGGGAAGCTGCTGCAAGGCGACGGGCTTTCTTAGCCCTCGCCTTCTTCTGCTTGTCTTTCTTCACAGCGGCGTCGATCTCGGTTTTGGGAACGGCGACCAGGGCCTCGGTCAAAGCTTCGAATCGCTTGTATTCCTCTGAGGAATCTTTTGGTGTTGCAGGCTCCATCGGATACCGATGTTACCTAAGGTCTGCCCTCACAGATAGTGCTCGCGATCGCGAGCAATTTTCCGTACCATGTCGCGTCTAGCCTTCAGCAAGCGGGTGATGAGATGGCAAAGGACGCTGATAATCAGATCGGTCTTACTCTCAACGGGACCGTACACATCGATGAGTTCGCCAAGGCTGTCGTCGCATTGCGTGAGTTGATCGAGGGCTTGACCAAAGAACTAGCGCCGAACTCGACCATTGAATGGCGCATCGATTATCTGTCCGCTAGCAGTGCTGACGTGCTGCTCGTTGGCGAGGCTCCGCCCGAGGAACGTCAAATCCTCGAAGTAGTAGTGGACGGGTATCGACGAACTGGGCAGGCGTTAGAGCTGGGCGAGACTGTTCCCTTCAAATCAGCGCGCAAGCCAGCCCAACGGCTGCGAGACCTGATCAATACCAACATTGAATCCATCGACCTGACTGCTGGCGCAGACGTAGCGACGATATCCCAACTCCCGATGACTCTGAAGGCACCGGTTTACGTTGAAAGCTTCGGTGTGATCATCGGGAAGCTTCAGACTCTCTCTAGCGCTCACGGCTACCGCGCGGTAATTCTCGATCATGTGACCGGGCACGCAGTCCGCATCTCTCTTGACGAAACCCAAAAGGGTGAGGCCCACGATCTGTGGGACGAGATTGTTGCAGCGCAGGGAATGATTCGACGGAACCGGTATACGGGTCTGCCACAATCGATGCGCGAAATTACCCGCCTAATTCGTCGGGAGCCGGTAGCGCCGGGAGCCTACCGATCGGCTGCTGGCGTGGCACCACGGCCGGAAGGCGCGCCTAACGCGGAGGAGGCCGTCAGGCGGATTCGGGATGCCTGACCTTCGTCTGTATTGGGACTCGTGCGTATTCCTCGAATACATCAACGGTGATGATCAAACGCGCCTACAAGAGATTTCGGCCATTCTCGAAGATGCAGAAAAGAACAAGCTCCGGATAATGACATCAACTCTGACTGTCGCAGAGGTGGCCTTCGCTCGCTATGAGCAAGCGGGAGCCGCGCTCGATCCTGTGGCCCAAGCAAAGATCGATGCGCTCTGGGCGATGGGCGGTCCCGTAAGGCTGGCAGATGTAACGCCGCTAGTGGCCGAGGCTGGTAGGGACTTGATCAGATTGGGCCTGCCCAAGCAACCCGACCAATGGCGCCTCAAACCTGCCGACGCGATGCACCTAGCCACGGCAAAGTCCTTACAAGCAGACACCGTCCACACCTACGATCCGAAGTGGGCAAAGTATGAGACCATCATCGGTATTCCCATCGGGGAACCAATGTCTGCCAATCCCCAATTGGGATTCAGCACATAGATTTCTTGGTCACTTAGCGAAGGCCAGGCCACTGAGAGCCGTCCAAGCGGCCCGGCAGTGGGGTCAGTTTGAATCTGGCCCTAGCCAAGTTCCAACTGTTCGCCCTGGCCCTTGACGACTAGGGATGCTTCGGCGTAGGTGCCATGGATCGGAGGCAGGTTGGCGATTACGCCTCTTAGGAGTTCTTCGACGCTGAGGATTTGGATTCTGGGGAAGCGACGTTCATAGGAAGTGCCGTGTTGCCAGGTATAGAAGCCGTCTTTGGTGGCAGTCTCGTACATTCCCTTGGTCGGTTTGGTTCGGGTGATCAGGATGCCCAGATCGGCCCGATCTTTCTTGACGGTTCCCACCAGGTCGCGGACCATCGAGGGATTCAGCGAGTCGCCACCTTTGACGGAGACCAGCGCGGTTCCCCATTCCTTGCCGTCGATGTAAAACCGGATCACTCCGTCTATTCCTTCGTCACCACCCATCTTCGGTTGAGGTCGGCCACCAACCTGACGAACCGCCCACATCTCGAAGTTCTTTGGCGACCTCGCGAATAGCGCCTTTGCCCCGCCCTCATCTTTCGGAACGCCGTGTAGTTCGTAGCTGATGCCGGGATGGGCGTCGGTGAGTCTTTGCTCGATTAGGGCGATTGCCAGGTAAGTGATGTCAATACCGATCCATGAGCGACCGAGGGCCTCGGCGGCGGCGATGGTCGTTCCGCAACCGCAAAACGGGTCGAGTACAACGTCACCCTGAGCGGTGCTGGCCTCGATGATCCGTTCAAGGAGCGCTTGCGGTTTCTGCGTCGGAAACCCGAGCCGCTCGTGAGCCTGGGAGTTGATTGGCGCAATGTCCTCCCAAATGTCTTGGAGAACGATCCCGCGCACTTCGTCCAGATATCGCTTGTATCGGGGACTGCCACCTTCTTTCTTCGGCCAGTAGATACGGCCCGCCTTGTCAAGTTCCTCTAGTCGCTCGATGGTGAACTTCCAGTGGAAGCCTCGCGATGTGGGATCGATGCCACGCCATGACATCCCGGATGATCCACGGCGAATTCCAGCCGCAGTCAAGTTGTCTAGCTGATAACGCCGACCGCTCTCATCCTCATTTTGGTACTTGGTCGCGAGATACGCTTCGGAATGCGGAGTGTGTTGAGGATTCCAAGCAGGCGCAGAGGTCTTCCCGTAGTAGAGAATCACGTCATGCACAGGGCCGAACCGCCGGGCGCTGCTGTGAGCGCCAGTACGTCGCCAAATGATTTCATTTCGGAAGTTCTCCGGTCTGAACACCTGATCACTGATGACCTTGAGGTAGTGGCTGGCCGTCGGGTCGCAGTGCAGGTACATCGATCCTGACGGCCTTAGGACTCGATGCAGTTCCAGGAGCCTCGGTGTCATCATGACCAGATAGGCCATTACGTCGTTCTCGCCGAGCATGATCCGGAAAGCGTCGAGGCCCTTGGCGACTTCCCGCGGAACATTGGCGCTTGTCATCAACAACTCAAATTGATGCTGAGTCTCCGGGGTCCAATGCCAAGTGTCCTCAAACGCCTCGATCTGTGCCGTGGAAGGCCGAGTGTCTCGTTCCTTGAAAAGGACGTTGTAAGACTGGTGCGAGTTGAACGGCGGGTCGAGGTAGACCAAGTCGACAGACTCATCGGAAATGTTCTGGCGCATGATTTCGAGGTTGTCCCCGAAATACAGCTTCCGGGTAGTCACCGGTTCAGGCTACCGCCAGGCCTTCGGGTGAGTCAAGTATATTATTACCCAAATTTGGCGCCCAGCGCGCGAAAACCGCATTTTTTTGCGCCAAATTTCGTCAAGGGCGCGCGGTGAGCGCCAAATTTCGATCAGGACGAGGAAGCGAAGGAGGATCGGGTTAGTCGGAACACCGGATGGTTGGCGGCTTCTATTTGCCACGCCTCAAGTGGTGCCGCGGACTCGGTTTCGAAGTACTCCCCGATCACCCGCCGGGTGATCGGCCCCAACGAGGCAAAAGCCTGGCGAAGAATCGGGGCCGCTTCCGGCGGCGTCAGTTCTTGGGATTCGACCGATATTCGGCGCCAGAACCTGGTGATGGTCCCCTCCCCTGCCTTTTGCAGATTCCTGACCCATTCGGCTCGCCCCGAAACTGCCACGAGCAACCACCCTTCCCCTTGGCGAGTGAGAGCGACCGGGGTCGTGCGGGGCAAGTGGGTACGACGCCCCTCAACCGTGAGGAGGGCCATCCGCCCAACGGGAAGCCCCATTCGCAGCAGCAAAGTGACTACCCGGTTGCCGATGCGAAGGAAGCGGGTCATCCTGAAAGCCTTCGTGATACTCCTCCTGTTAGCCTCTGTTACGCCAGACATATGATACGTACTTCATAAGATATGTCAACCGAACGAAACTCACGAACGGTCGGCAAGCTCACCAAGGAAATACAGGCTGCTCTACGGGAAATGACCGGGCGGCTGCACCAGTTGAACGGGGCTGTGGGCTTCCACCTTGACCTGCAAGCGTCCGACCTCGAGATGCTCGATGAGATCGGCCGGCTCGGGCCCTTGTCGCCGCGCGATCTGGTCGCCTCCACCGGGATCCATCCCGCCACCCTCACCGGAATCCTCGACCGCCTCGAACAGGGCGGCTTCATCTCCCGAAGCCCTGATCCGACCGATCGCCGCAAGGTTCGGATCGGAACCCGCTATGAAAAGGCAGGGGAGATACTGCGCCTATACGGACCGATGAATCGGACCCTCGCCAAACTCTGTTCCGGCTACACCCTCTCTGAATTGGAAGTGATTCGGAGCTTCTTGGAGGAAGTGGGCCATGCCGCCGGTCGCGCTGGTGCGGCCGCCCGCTCGGACGAGTAGCGGCTCTCCCCAGCTTCCGTTAGGGGAGAGATTTCCATCAACTCCCCACCGAAGAGACTGCCGTCACGAAATATTCCCTTAAGAGACGGTGAACACCGTCCATTTGATTCTTGACTGCCGTACGTTTCGTTTTGATGAAAGCTCTGCTTCGTAACCCCTGGGTTGTGGTTGGAGGCCTCGCGGTGCTGGTCGTCGGATTCCTCCTCTTCAGACCCGACACCCTCGTCACCGACGTGCGGGTGGACGAATCACTGGAAGAAGCGTTTGCGACCTCGACGACGGAAACCACAACCTCGCCCGATGTAAGCACCGCGGCCACCGCCACAATCTCGCCACCGGTGGCTGACACCGTCGAGATCGTCACCGGCACTTTCACCGGCATCAATCACCGGGCCTCAGGGACCGCAACGGTCTACAGCCAGGACGGTCGCTACGTGTTGCGGTTCGAAGACGACACCGACATCCAGAACGGGCCCGATCTTTATGTGTGGATTCTTCCCTCCGACTCATATGAAGGCGGGATTCCCGACGACTACCTCGATCTCGGCACGATCACCGGCAACGTCGGTGGGCAGAACTATCAGCTACCCGAAGGCTTCGACCCCGAAGTTCATCGAACGGTTCTGATCTGGTGTTTGCGTTTTGCCGTACCGTTCGCGACAGCGCCGCTGTCGTGATGCGAGCCGGGAGGGGCTCTCGTCCGCCGCCTATTCGGCGGCGGCCACTCCCCCAACTTCCGTTGGGGGAGAAAGCCTCGGTACGCCTGTTGCGAGCAACATTTCGTACGCCCTTTGACGGAACTGGTCACGGAGGTCCCGCGTCGGCGGGCGACAACGACTCGAACCGAGGCCGACCAATTCCATGCAGAGCTTGTCGAGATAGCCGTCTCCTCCGGTGTGGTGTTCCATCTCCTTCCACAAGGCCATGAAGGGCATAGCCACTTTCACGAGTTCGGTTTGGGCCGCCACGTACTCTCCGCTTTCGAGCAGTTCCCAGAGTTGCACCCCCCACTGCGGCCAGTAATTGCAGACATGAACTTCGATCGCGCTGGCGCCGAGCATGTGACTGGTCGTGAAGCGAAGCTGATTGTCGATCACGGCGAAACGGTCCGCGAACCAGGACAACGCCTGTTCGAACTCCATAAAGCCGCTGTCGGGTGCGCTCCACTTCAATCCCACGACGTTGGGGATGGTGGCCAAACGCTCCACCATCGCGGTGGACACTCCATAGCTGGTCCAATGGGTGTTGTAGATGATTATCCCCACCTCGGCCGCGTCAGCCGCTGCCATCACATAGTCAAAGAAGTCGTCCTCGGTGTGAGCGAAGTAGTACGGGGGCGACACTTGGATCAGCTCGGCTCCGACCTTCTCGGCGCCAATGGCAAGGTCAACCAGGTCGCGAGTGCTGGTCGTCTGGGCTCCCATGACCACCGGCACCCGGCCATCGGCCTCAGAAACCACGGCCTCAGCGACACGAATCCTTTCCTCGAGGGTCATCGTCGAGAAATCACCGGCCGCGCCACCGGCCAGGACAAGGCCCGTCCCGGTGCGGATTCCGCCTTCGACGAGGAAACTCACATGGCGGCGGATGGCGGCGAGATCCACTTCCAAGTCGGGTTCTTGAAACATCGTCGGGATGGTGACGTAGCAACCTCGCACTGAGCTTTGCGCCCGTGTCCACTCCATCGGTCCTCCTACTGCTGCGCTGGCGATATCAGACCTCAAACCTAGAACCTTGGATACAGGTCGAGCCTTGATGCTCGCCGTAGTAGACGGTGAACAGCTTTCCGGGCTCATACTCGATAACCGATGGATAGCCCATGTTCAATCCGTTGTAGCTTCCCGAGAGGTCGTCGCGGATGACGAGTTCCTCACCCCAGGTCGTGCCGTCATCGCCGCTAACGGAAGCTCTGATGCCATAGGGAGGACGGCGGCGACCGTAAACCAAGAGAATCCGTCCATCGGCTAACGGGATGCAATGCGCCGGATATCCCCACAAAGGGAGTCGACGAGGCTCCGACCAGGCAAATCCTCCGTCGGCGGAGTCACTCTGATAGAGGAACCCGCTGGATTCCTCTCGCGAGAACAGGAGCAGCCGGGCCGAGGACGTGATCGCGACCGATGGCTCAGAGAACACGAGACCGGAAGCACGAGCCGCCTCGATCGGCTTGCCCCAACTCCGCCCGCGATCGTCCGATCGGACGATAAAGCTGGCGGCGAGGGGATCGTGATCCTGGCTCCCCAGCGCCAAGACGAGAACGCCATCCTTGAGCTCGATTGCGCCCTTGGGGCTGAAGGCTCCGAGATATGGGGCGATGTCGACTTGCACCGAGTGAGGCCAGGTGACACCGCCATCTCCGCTGACATGAACAAATGCACCGTCGTCAGCTCGCAGATATGGGAGCGGATGTCGATCGATCTTTTGCCCGTTCCGCATCGGTAGCCATCTCTTGCGAGAAGGGTCGAACCAATAACATTGCTCGAACCCGCCATTGTTGAGGACTTTTCCCTCCTCGGTGGGGAACCAGCGAAACCGCCACTGATTCAGCAACAGGTCGCCGCCACTGATCTCGGCCAGACCTGGAGTCTCGACCCCGTGCCACTCTTCCCCTGGGACTTGTACTGGAGTCGACCAGCTCCGACCTTGATCGACCGACCGGACGAGAAGGTTGACGAACTCGGGTTCGTCTGGAGGATGGCGGACCGGAGTCCGCGCGGGCCCCGAGCTAAAGGCAACCAGCCAATCACCGTTCGACGAACGGGTAATGCACGGATGAGAGCTGTAGCGACCGGGCTCTCGATAGACGATGGAGGCCACTTTCACCTCAACTCACGACGACCGATTGACGCCGCGCCAGTTCGCCAGCGGGGATCTGACACCAGATTTCGTGGGTATCTCCCAGCCTCTGGTGAGGAGGAGGCTCTCTTTCACAAATCTGATCGAGCCGGTGAGGACAACGCGGTGTGAATGGGCACCCCTCGGGTTGGGGCGGGACCGACGACTCGGTGGTTGGATCCTCGGCCCGGAGCAAGGGACCGCTCGGATCCGGTTCGGGCACCGATTCGAGCAGCATGGCGGTGTAGGGCTGATACGGCGGGGCAAAGATCTCTGCAGGGGTACCTCCCTCCAGGATTCGCCCTAGATAGAGCACATAGACGTGGTGGGCTATCCAGCGGACCACCGCCAAGTCATGAGTGATGAATAGGTAGGCGATCCCCTCGGAAGCCTGCACCTCCGCTAGCAGGGTCAGGATGTTGGCTTGAACCGACACGTCGAGCGCGGAGACCACCTCGTCGCAAACGATCAGCTTGGGCTTGGCCGCCAACGCCCGGGCGATTGCCACTCGCTGCCGCTCCCCACCGCTGAGCTGGGTGGGGAAGCGGCTCGCATAGCCTGGTGGAAGGTGCACAGCAGCCAGCAACTCTTCGACCCGGCGGGCCCTGTCGGCGCCTCGCATTTCGAAGAAGTGCTCGAGCGGTCTGCCCAGGATCTGAGATACTCGCCGGCGGGGATTGAGAGATGCATCGGGATTTTGAAACACGTATTGGATCTGTCGGTGGAGAGAGCGCGATCGGTCTCCGACCAGATTGGTGATGTCGACACCCTCGAACCGAACGTGTCCCCGCGACGGGCGATGCAGGCCTGCCACGACCCGAGCGATGGTGGTCTTCCCGCTTCCGCTCTCGCCAACAAGTGCGACCGTTTCTGATCTTCTGACGGAAAGCGAGGCGCCTTGTACGGTTGGCAAGGCCGGGCGCCGACGAAACAGGCTACGGCCGCCGTAAGTGATGTCGATGTTGTCGACTTCCAGCAACGCTTCGGTCATGCTGCTCCAGCAGAACTCTCTGCGACCGTACGTCTGCCTGAGGCGATGTCTTCCCAAAGCCAGCAGGCCACTGCGTAGGGATCGCCTGCGGGAGTCAGCTTCTGTGGAAGCGTGAAGCATTTGGGGTCGGCGAAGTCGCAGCGTGGAGCGAACCGACATCCCGGTGGGAGCTCGTCTCTTCGTAGCAGACCACGCAGCTGAACCTCGGCTCCCGGAGGCTCCTTCAGACGGGGCACGGCGGCGATCAGACCCCGGGTGTATGGATGCCGCGGGTGGGCGAACAACTCTGCGGTGGGGGCTGTCTCCACCAGCTCGCCGGCGTACATGACTGCCACGCGATCGCAAATCTGGGCCAGGACACCGAGATTGTGGGTGACATACAGCATGGCCATACCGTGCTCTTCGCGTAGCCGCGCCAGCAACCGCAGAATCCGGGCCTGGGTGGTGACGTCGAGGGCGGTGGTGGGCTCGTCGAGAACCAGCAACGTGGGGCGGCAAGCGAGGGCCAAGGCGATGACGACTCGCTGTTGCTGGCCTCCGCTCAGCTGATGCGGGTAGCGCTGGAACATCGCCCGCGGTTGTGGAAGCCCTACCTCGTCGAAAAGTTCGAAGGTTCGCGTTTCCCCTTCCCGCTTGTTCGAAGCGACGCCGTGAGCCTCCAAGACCTCCACCACCTGGTGGCCGACTCGCATCGAGGGTGTGAGGCTGCTGGAGGGGTTTTGGGGCACCATGCTTATTCGGGAGCCGCGCAACCGACGCAACCGGCCCTCGTCGAGCGCGAGGAGGTCCTCGCCCTCGAATTCGACGGTGCCCGATTGGATGCGGCTGCCAGGTCGGCGATAGGCGAATAGCGAGTAAGCGGTCGTCGTCTTCCCACTCCCCGACTCACCGGCCAGACCCAGAGTCTCCCCCGGCTCGATCCAGAACGAAACGTTCTTGACGACGTTCACCCAGCGTCGCCGCTCGTGGTAGTCGACCGACAGGTTGGTCACTGCGACCACTGGGGACGGCGAGTTGGTCACACGTCACGCACCCTCGACGATCCGAGGCCGAGCGCTTCGCTGATGGCCTCGGTGAACAGACTGAGCGAAACGACCAGCGAGGCCAGGGCGAGGGAGGGAGCGAGGACGATCCAGGGGGCATTGGTGACGTAAGGACGGGCCTCGCTGATCATCAAACCCCACTCGGGCGTGGGTGGGGCTGCTCCGAAACCAAGAAAGCTCAGCCCGCCGATGAAGAGAACCGCGTACCCGGTGCGCAGCGAGAACTCGACCAGCACCGTCGACATCACATTCGGAAGGACTTCGCGCCGAGCGACGGACCAAGCCGATTCGCCTCGGAGCCGGGCGGCAGTGACGAAGTCCTCGGTGACCACGTTGAGCGCGGCAGCACGGATCACCGTTAGCACCCGCAAAGCAAAGAAAAAGGCGACGGTGGAGATCATGATCACATATCCGGAGCCGAGTGCGCTCAACAGGAGTAACGAGAGGATGAGAGGCGGAATTGTGAGCAGCAGATCGACGACTCGCATCGCCGACTCGTCGACCCAGTTCCTCAAATAGGCGAGGATGACTCCGAGCGAGGCTCCAACTAGTACCGCCAGGCCGGAGGCCGAAAATGCCAGCAATAGCACGACGCGCTCGCCGTGGACGACTCGGCTGAAAACGTCGCGCCCAAAATTGTCGGTTCCGAACAGGTGGTCAGGCGACGGCGAGGTGAAAGGCGGACCTGCTGACAGCTTGACCGGGTCGAAGGGTGCCCAGAGCGGCCCGGTAAGCGCAACAAGCAAATGGATTGCCAGCACTGCGGTTGCCAGCAAGTAGGGAGCCGGAAGGTCACGAATCGTCTCCCACGAACGTCGCACCGATCCTGGTGCTCGGCCGGGGACCGACAGCACGGTTGTCGAGTCGGCGGCTTGGTGAGTCAACCCGTACGCAGCCGAGGATTGAGGAATCCAGCGATCAGGTCGGCCCCCAAATTGGCGATGATGTAAACGGCAGCCAGGATCATGGCGATCGCTTCGATGACCGGCGTGTCGAGAAGCTTGATGGAATCGATCAGCTGGCGGCCGAGTCCCGGGAAGCTGAAGATGACCTCGACGAGAACGACCCCGCCGATCAGCCAGGCCAGGTTCAGCACCGTCACCCGCAAGGCCGGCCCGATGGCGTTGGGGAGAACGTGACGCCAGATGACCCGCCGGCGTGACAATCCCTTCAAGGTTGCCAATCGCACGTAGTCCGACTCCATGACCGCCATCACACTGGTTTGCATCATCCGCACCGCATAGGCGGTCATCGCCAGAGTGAGGGTGACCGCCGGCAACACCAGCATCGAAAGCAACTGGGTAAACGACTGCGCGTCATCGATCAAAGAGAGGGGGGGAAACCACTGCAAAGTGACGGAAAAGACCAACAGCAAGACGATCCCGATTACGAATTCGGGAATGGCCGTGCCGACCAGCACGAGTGCCGAGAGCCATGAGACCAGCTTGCGATCACGGTAGATCGCGGTGACAAGCCCCAGGATCAGACTGAGGGGGACGTACAGGATCAGAGCGGCGGCCGCCAGGATCATCGTGTTGCTGAGACGCGGCAGCACCAGGTCGGCTACCGGACGCGATTGGCGGCCACCGGCCGATGCAATCGAGGACGGGAGCGCCGATACCAGCGACTCCCCCCAGTCTCCCCTCACAAAACCCGACAACCAGCCGACATATCGCTGTAGCGGCGGCTGATCGAGCTTCAGAACTTCCCGCATCGCCGTCACCCGCTCGGCAGTGGCGCCCTGCCCGAGGAGGCGCGTCGCCGCGTCCCCGGGCAGGAGCTCAACGGCCCAGAAGATGGTGGCCGATACGACTACCAGCGTGATGATCGCCAACAACACTCTCGGCAGCACCAGCCGTAGCACATATCGCATCTGTCAGAGTGTGACGTCCAGGTTGAGGAAGTTGTGGAACGGTGTTCCCGAAGGAAGCCAGCCCGTCACCGAGCGTCTGACGGCGTCGATGGTGTTGGTCATGTAGGGGACGAGGTGACCGCCCTCATCGATGATCATCTGCTGCGCCTGGTGATAGAGGTTGGTCCGCTCTTCGACATCGAGTGTCGCCCGGGCCGTCGTCAGGAGCTCGTCCCATTCGGGCCGGAACCAATGGATCTCGTTCCAGGCGGCGTCCGAGCTGTAGAGCAAGGCCAGCATCCCATCGGCGGGTCGGGCAATGTAGGCGCTGACATACATGGGTTCTTTCAGCCACACGGTGTCCCAATAGGTGTCGGCAGGCCGGACATCGAGTTCGATGTTGATCCCCGCCTCGGCCGCCTGCTGCTGGTAGACGGTGGCGAAGTCGATGAAACGGGCCTGGACGTCGGAAACCTTCAGCGAAACGTCCAGCCCATCGCCGTACCCGGCCTCGGCCAGAAGCTGTCGCGCCATGTCGAGATCTCGTTCGCGGACCCCAGGAACTCCGTACTGGAGAGCGGCGGAGATAGGGACGTCGTTGACGAGGGTTCCATAGCCTCCGTTGACAAGGTCGAGCATGCCCTGACGATCCATGGCGTATTTCATCGCTAGCCGCACGCGGTTGTCATCAAAGGGAGGCTCATCCGTCTCCAGCGCGATGAGCTCCATGTTCCCAAGGGTCTGCCTGACAATCGTGGTCTCGTCTCCCTGTTCGAGGCCGGCGAGCTCGGTGAATGGAGGATCTTCGATGATGTCCACTTGACCGGCTTGGAGCGCAGCCACCCGCGACGGTGCCTCGGGGATCGAGATCAACTCGAGTACGTCGAGCTTTGGTAGTCCCTGCTGCCAATAGTTCGGATTGCGCTCAAACACCGTCGGCGTCTCGCCCGGAGTGAACTGACGGACGATATATGGCCCGGTGCCGACGGCCGTAGCGGCGAGGTCGGCGTTGGTGGCACCGGTGGGAACGATGTAGGCCTGCCTGAAGATCGTCGCCAGCGGAAAATCGACATTGGCGCTCTGCAAGGAGAAGCGGACCGTCATGTCGTCGATCGCCTCCACCCCATCGGGATCAAGGCCCGAGAGGTTGCCCGCCCCGGGAGAGGCGACCGCCGGGTCGAGCAGCCGCTGATACGAGTAGACGACGTCGGCCGCGGTGAACTGATCGCCGTTGTGCCAGGTGACGCCGGGTCGCAGTCTGAAGGTCCACACGCTGCCGGTTGCATCGGGTTCCCATGATTCCGCCAACACTGGTATCGCCCCGAGCGCATCATCGAACTGGGCCAACTGCTCGTACGTCGCCGAGATCAGCCGGCCGTCATGCGACGTGTTGTTGAACGCGGGGTCGGCCGTGTCGGCCGAGGTGGCCGCTCCGCTCATGGCAAACCGAAGGGTCTTTAGTGCGGCCGACGACGTAGATCCAGTCGCCAATGTCGTTCCCGTTGTGCCTGCCGTCGCGACTGTAGTTGTCGTCGTGGCACCCGGTGCGCAGCCAGCTAGTGCGGCCGCCGCCCCGGCCATCCCACTCATCTTTATGAACGCCCGTCTGTCGATCTTGTCGGCCATCAGAACTCCTCCATTCCTCCCGGATGTCTTGTCTGCTGTGTTTGCTCGTTTTCAACCCGATGAAGGTTGAGGTCGTGGACCTTCAAAGAAATGTGGGCAGCAATCGCCGAGGTGCAGATGTCGCGGTCGCGGCTCCGCAAAGCAACGACGAGTTCCTGGTGGCGACGGGTGAAGCCCTCTACCCAATCGGCCGGAGTCTGCGGATACATATCGCGCTCGGGCGTCCAGATCAAAAACGGAAGTCCCACCAACGTCCAGGTCTGCGATAGATACCGGTTCTCGGCCGCTTCGATCAAGGTCGTGTGGAATCTGATGTCGTGCTCGGCTGCTGCCACCGGATTCGCCCTGGCGACGGCCTCGTCCATTCGATCAACAATCGAATCGAGCCGGTCGCAGAGCTCGAGCCACGCCGATGGATCGAGGACTTCGAGAACTTGGGTCACCGCCAGCTGTTCGAGGCTCGTTCTGACCAGGAGCCCGTTGACGACATCGCGCAAGTCGACCTCGGCTATATAGGTCCCGTTCTTGGGTCTGCTCTCGACCAGACCCTGCTGTTCGAGAATGCGGATCGCCTCTCTGATTGGAGTCCGGCTGACTCCGAGCTGGGTCGCCAGTTCCTGCTCGGGAACTTTCTGGCCCGGGCGCAGCCTCCCCGAGATGATGCCTTCTCGAATCGCATCCACCACGCGATCACGCAGAGAGCGATGCTCGAGACGATCGAGGCCGCTGCCCCGTACAGTCATCTGTGCCGCCCGCGGTCCGCTCAGATCGGCCATGTTGCATGATGCATACATCACACATCAGTTGTCTGTCAAGTAGATTCGATGCGGCGCCGGAGAAATACGGGAGGGAATTTCGTGAGTGCTGCCACCATCGTACTGATCCATGGCGCCTGGCTATCGCCAGCGTCGTGGGATCGGTTCGCACAGCGATTTGAGGCCAGCGGTTACCGGTGCCTCGTTCCAGCCTGGCCGTTTGAGGACCGATCGCCAGAGGATCTGCGGACTACCCCGCTCCCCCAGCTGGCATCGGTGGGGGTGAAGGAGATCGTCGATCATCTCGCCGCCCAGATCGCTCCCCTATCAGACGTCGTGCTAGTCGGGCACTCCTTCGGAGGCCTGTTCGTTCAGCAACTGCTCGACCGCGGCCTCGGTCGGGCCGCGGTTGCCATTCACCCCGCCCCCGGACGCGGTGTATTCCCCGACCCGGCGGCATTCAAGGCTTCGCAAGGAGTGTTGAAGGTCTGGAGCTTTTGGAAGAAGGTGTTGACGATGTCGCGAAACGACTTCGACCGGTTTTTTGCGAACGGACTCCCTGACGAGCAACGGGCAGTCGAGTACGAGACTCAGGTCGTACCGACGCCAGGCCGGATTTTCTTCCAGGCGGCCACAGCGCCGTTCCACCGCGCCACCGAGGTCCGCTACGACAACCCGACTCGATCACCGCTGCTGCTCATCTCTGGATCCGAGGACCGAACGGTGCCGGCTGCCTTGGTCAAGAAGACCCATCTCCGCCACCAAGGGTCGCCGGCTGTTACTGAGTTGGTCGAGTTCCCAGGTCGCAGCCACTACACCATTCGCGAACCCGGTTGGGAGCAAGTCGCTGACCGAGCTCGGGAGTTTTGGGAGCGAGTGATCTAGGAATGGTCATTGATGAGATGTCAGGTAGGCAATGACGTCGACGGCGTTGCGGTCGGGCGGGAACACCGGGTAGAAGACCCGCACAATCGTGGAGCGCTCGGCGATAAGGGTGACGCGCTTGTAAAGGGTCAGATTGCCGGCGATGAAGGTTGGGAGTTTCAACGGCGCTGTGGCGAGACGAAGAGACGAGTCGTTGAGAAGGGGAAAAGGAATGTGCATTCGCTCGCCGAATTCGCGCTGCTCGTCAAGGGGTTGGGCGCTGACTCCCCACACAATGGCGTCTAGAGCCGCCAGTTGGTCCTCGTGGTCCCGGAAGGCGCACGCTTGCGGAGTGCAGCCGCGAGCTCCGGGGATTAGATCCCAATCGGCCGGTAAGACCACATCACCGCCACCGGTCCGCGGGTAGGCGTAGATGACCAGCCAACGGCTGGCGTGTGAACGCAGCGAATAGATACGTCCATCAACCCCTTCGAGTTCCAAGTCGGGAAGCTCGAGCCCCAACAGGTGGTCGCAAGCGCCATCGTCCGTCGGCGCCGGGAGATCGAGAGGAAGCTGCGTAGCGTCGCTCATCGGTTCTACTCGAGGACTCTTGTGAGCGCGCTGGTCATATCTTTGATTTCTCGGCCTGTGAGACGCGACGAGAACAACCGCTCGATGCCTTCCAGGTAGAAGGGAGCGGCTCGGCGCAGCGCTCCGCGACCTTTGGGGGTGAGAAAGGCAAGAGTGGCGCGGCCGTCGGTAGGGTCGGGTTGCTTACCAACCAGGTCGCCTTCGATCATGTCGTCGACCAGTCGGCTCACCTGCGAGCGGCTCAAGACCACCCGCTCGCCCAATTCAGTCATGCGGAGCCGCCGCTCCGGCGCTCGGTTCAGCTCCAGCAAGACGTCGTACCACGTCAACGGCAACCCGGTGGCGTCCTCCACCAAGCGCCCTAGCTCCGGCACCAACGCGGCGTGGGTGCGCAGGAGGAGCCCCCAGGCGACGGTGCCTTCGGTCTCAGCCGGTCGGGTCACAGAGAAACGAGAGTAGCCGGGAATAACGTGCGTCTGCACATAGTTAGAGATAGATATGCGTGCATACGCACGTATTGTGTGAAAGGAGAAAACTTCAAATGGCAACTTCTAACGCCCCGCTGCGACCCCTCGGCAACGCCGACGTCCCGGTCGCCGGAACCTGGAAGGTCGATCCCGGTCACGCCGAGGTGGGGTTCTGGGGCCGGCATTTCATGCTGACGAAGGTGCGCGGACGGTTCACCGGCATCGACGCCACCGTTGTCATCGCCGAAGACCCGGTCGACTCGACGGTGGAGGCGATCATTGACATGGCCAGCGTCGACAGCGGCGATCGGACCCGCGACAACCATCTCCGCTCCAGCGATTTCTTCGACGTGGCCAACTGGCCGAATGCCCACTACCGGTCCACAGAGGTCAGATGGGAGGGCGATCGGGGAACCGTGACCGGAAACCTCACCGTTCGCGACGTCACTCAACCGCTGACCCTCGAAGTCGAGTTCGAAGGTGGGATCCGCGATCCATGGGAGCAGGACCGAGCTGTGTTCTCGGCCACGGCAACGATCAACCGCGAAGACTGGGACTTGACGTGGAACATGGCGCTCGAGGCCGGCGGCCTCCTCGTTTCCAAAGACGTCCACCTCGAGCTCCACGTCGAGCTCATCCGCCAGAGCTAGTGAGTCACGGCAAGGCTTGGGGCGCCTGGCGCATATCTTGGTAGTCATGACCGTGCCAACCATCCCCCACCGTCCACCGCGTCTGGCCGCCGACGTCATGCGCGAGCGTGCCACGGACTTCCACGACGAGATGGACCGACGCCGCTCGGTGCGGATGTTCTCACCCGACCCGGTGCCCCGGGAATTGGTCGAGTTGGCGATCATGACCGCTTCGACCGCCCCGTCTGGGGCTCATCGCCAACCCTGGAGATTTGCCCTCACCGGCGACCCGGAGATCAAGCGCCAGGTCCGATTGGCAACCGAAGAGGAGGAACGTATCAACTACGAGGGTGGGCGGATGCCGGCCCACTGGAGAGAAGCGCTGGCACCGCTGGGAACGGATTCCGTCAAGGAGTATCTGGAAACAGTGCCCTGGCTAGTTGTGCTCTTCGAGGAGCGACACGGCTATTTCGCCGATGGGTCGC